>CAJWPN010000046.1:0-20466 GCA_913045345.1 uncultured Gemmatimonadales bacterium | reverse complement strand
CTGAGCGCTGTACTTGGACTAGGGGGCATAGGTCTGCAGCCGTATCTATTGGCGGGGATCGGTAGCTACCGCCTTGATCCAGGCGGTACAGAAGAAGCTCAGACAAATCGTGGATTTCATGGTGGTTTTGGTGTAGGAATTGGTGCCCTCGGTTTCGGTGGATTTGCTGAGATTCGTTTGGTCAACATTAGCGATGATACCGGAAACATACGTTATATCCCCGTGACCTTGGGTTTACGTTTCTAGCAAGGGCTCTGGAATTGTCACTGCTCGAGTCATGCATTGAACTTTAGCGCTATCGCAGCTGATCTCACGCTTCAGTAAAAAAAAGATGCTGATCAGGCAAGTGCTAGAACTTAGTACTCCGAAAGTTCGACGATTGCTTCTACAACGTCCGGGACTTGCGGAAGGATCGCTGCTTCGACTTCGGGTGCATAGGCCACCCAAGTATCCATTGAGGCTACTCGCTTCACCGGTCCATCGAGCCATGGAAATAACTCATCAGCAATACGTGCTGCGATCTCTGATCCGATCCCCCATGAGAGGCTGTCTTCGTGAACGATTACGACCTTGTTCGTTTTTCTTACCGACTCTGCAATGCATTCCATATCAAGGGGCTGCACAGTTCTGAGATCGATAACTTCAGCTTCGATCGAGTGCTCATTTGAAGCGACTGAAGCCGCATCCAGGCTGCGCTTAACCAGGGCTCCACAAGTGACGATGGTTATGTCCGTGCCCTCTCTCCGGACTTTCGCTTTACCAAACGGAATCATGAAGTCTGGCCCAGGATTTTGACCCTTATTATAGACTTGACGATAGAGGTGTTTGTGTTCAAGGAAGAGTACGGGGTCATCACAGCGGATTGCTGTGCGCAGCAGGCCGTTCGCATCTTCTGCAGTTGCAGGCATACAAACGTGGATTCCGGGCGTATGAGTGAATAGCGTCTCACCAGTCTGGGAGTGGTAAATCGCCCCACCCTTGAGATAGCCACCATAAGTCGTACGAACTACTAATGGTGCCGAATACGTTCCATTAGAGCGGTAATGGATTGTCGCGAGCTCATTTCTCAACTGATTCATTGCGGGCCAGATGTAGTCGAAGAATTGGATTTCTACGACAGGCCGCAGTCCCCGCATAGCCTGTCCGATTCCGCGGCCTATGATATTGGCTTCAGCGAGAGGGGTATTGTACACACGCTCAGATCCGAATTGCTTCTGTAAACCATGTGTGACCTTGAACACACCTCCCTTGCCCTTCACCTCAGATAGTGCTTCTTCGCGGGATGCATCAGCGATATCCTGACCAAAAACAGTGATTCTCGGATCTCGCTCCATCTCGCTCTTGATACAAGCATTCAGGAGATCGACCATTGTTAGAAGATTGTCGTCACTGTATTGAGGGTCGTCCTCTGTATCGAAATCTGATGAAGTAGGATCAGAATCTTCTGAAAAGAGATATCGCATGGCAGTTTCTGGTGCCGCTCGCGGAGAAGCCAGTGCTTCATCAGCAGCGGATGCCACTTCCTCCCCAACTTCTAATTCTAACCCCTCAAGTTCTTCCGCTGTTGTGACCTGGTTTTCAACAAGTAGTGTAGAAATCCGCGTTAGCGGGTCACGGAGGTCTTGAGCAGCTAGCTCTTTCTCAGTGCGGTAGGCTCGCTCGTCATCAGACATTGAATGCGAGTGCGGTCTAGTACAGTGTGCGTGGATGAAGGCAGGGGCCCGCTGTTCCCGGGCGTGCGTGATGGCAGCGCCAGCAGCTCGATAAGAGTCCACAATGTCCGTACCATCACATTCGACTATATAAAGGTTTGGAAAGCCAGAGACCAACTGCGATATACTTCCTCCGGCTGTTTGAACCTCTACTGGGACACTGATCGCGTACTCATTGTCCTCAATCACGAAGACTATTGGGAGGGAAAGGTTACAAGCACTGTTGAGTGACTCCCAGAATTCCCCTTCGGATGTTTGTCCTTCACCACTGCAGACTAACACGATTTCGTCTTCGTCAAAATTGTGGACGAGGTCTCGTATTCCAGGGATTCTAGAGATCTTGGTGTCTGCTTCAGCTGCCCCAACGGCCTGGAGGAACTGAGTTGCAACTACTGAAGAGCTAGTCGCTATGTTTAGCCGAACATCACTGAAATGACAGGGCATCTGTCTGCCACCAGTTGCCGGATCATCTCCGGAACCCACTGCTGCGAGAAGATGGTCAAGCGGGGTTTGTCCAAGGGAGAGTACTAGCGCGCGATCTCGATAATGAGTGAAGAACCAATCACTTCCAGGACGACAATGCTCAGCAATCGCAACACCGATGGCTTCGTGTCCTGCACCTGATATCTGAAAGAAAGTCTTGTTTTGCTTTCTTAGGCTGATTTCCCGCTCATCGATTTTCCGAGAGGTCAGCATTGTGCGGTAGAAGCGCAGCAGCTGTTCGTGGGACAGGCCCGCGAGATCGTCAGCTTGGAGGATCTCCTTCTCTTGGGTCGCCATTTACTCCGGTGTGGAGGGTTGGGACAGGCCCCTAAGATAGCTAACAGCCTGATGCTGCGAAGGGGTAGTTAATGTGTGCATAACTGAAGCATCTGGTTACTTAGTTGGTCCGGCTCTGTGACTGGTAAATCACAGACGTATTCTCGACAGACATACGCTGTGGGATTCTCTACTACCGTACGTTGTCCTTCGAGGAGTGGTATGCCAGTTACCTTTTCACCTTGTGGTCCACCCACGATCGTTAAGTTTCGGACCGGCACGCTGTGCGCAGCCTGGATTAGCCTTCGGGTGCGAGGATCTGAAGGATCTCCGACTATGGCCACTTCTAACGGAGGGGCTAGTGAGCGGTCAGCCACGGACAGCATCCTTCCGAATGCCGGCCCAAATCGCATTAGGGCGTCTCCGTCGCGCTCAAAACTTGATAGAGCCAGTTCATTATAACGGTCGTTATCAAATATATATCCCGCTCGGATTAGGAGTTCAGAAGCTAAGGAAGCCCCTGATGGTGTTGCGTTATCCAAGGGATCTCTTGGGCGAAATATCAACGTCTCACCATCGTTAGGGGTGTCATAAAACGCATTGTCTTCCTCGTCCCAAAAACGCTCAATCATTTCATCACAAAGCTTGCGAACAGCAGTTAGCCAATGTAGCTCGAGGGTCGCTGCGTGCACGGAAAGCAGTGCGTTACCAAGCGCAGCATAGTCCTCTAAAAAAGCTGGGATCTTTGCTACTCCATCGGTCACTACTCTCATTAACTGACCTTTAGGACGGAGTTCCGTCCAAATCCACGCCGCCGCCTTGGATGCTGTGTCAACGAAGTCCCATCTATCTAGAGTCGGACCTGCTTCTGCAAATGCTCTGATTGCCATAGAGTTCCAAGAGACGAGAATCTTCTCATCACGGAACGGAGCTTCACGTGAAGCTCTCTTGTCAAGTAGGGCTTTGCGTTGATACTCGAGGGTTTCCTCTAGTTCTTTCCGAGTGATTGCCTCTGATCGGGAGACTGCATCAAGTTCATGAGGGAGGTGTAGGATATTTCGACCTTCAAAATTTCCTGCTTCGGATACGTCATAGACACGTGAGAAAAGTTTTGCTTCCTCAGATCCAAGTGCTGACTGCAGCTCCTCTAGTGTCCACACATAGAAGAGGCCTTCCTTTCCCTCCGAATCAGCATCACGGGCGGCATAAAAGCTCCCCTCCGGTGCCTGCATATCTTCTGTCAGATATTCAAGCGTTTGTTCAGCGATAACACTGAGGTCTTTCAGGCCCGTTAACCGGTATGCATCGACATATGCTTTTGCCAGCAATCCGTTGTCGTAAAGCATTTTTTCGAAGTGTGGAACTAGCCAGTGATCATCAACTGAATATCGATGGAACCCCCCGGCCAAATGGTCTCGTATACCTCCTGCCGCCATCTGTCGTAAAGTGAAGACCATCATCTCGAGTGCGGCTTGATCACCTTCTCGGAGGTGGTGTCTCAGCAATAATTCAAGAGTGACGGGCTGTGGGAATTTGGGCGCGTGTCCAAAGCCTCCGTGCACAGGATCATATTGATTGGTAAGTGTGCGATATGCCCCATTGATGGCATCTGAGAGTGAGGCGTCAGTTTCCTTTGTCGCTGCAGATGCTCTTTTGATAGCTGCTAATAACTTTTCTCCAGCTCCTCTTACGTCATCCGGTCGTGTTTTGTATGCGTCGGCAGCAGCCCGAAGAACTTGAGTGAACGACGGGATACCTTGGTGAGGTACTGGAGGAAAGTAGGTGCCTCCATAGAACGGAGTGCCTTCTGGAGTAAGGAAAGCCGTGAGGGGCCATCCACCTCCACCTGTCATAGCCTGAACTGCTTTCATGTAAATCTGGTCGATGTCTGGACGCTCTTCCCGATCCACTTTCACATTTACGAAGAGTTCATTCATCAGCGCTGCTACAGTGTGGTCCTCAAAGGACTCGCGCTCCATTACGTGACACCAGTGACATGCTGAGTACCCAATCGACAGAAGGATCGGTTTGTTCCGAAGACGCGCAAGTGAGGTTGCCTCTTCACCCCACGGGTACCAGTCAACCGGATTTTCGGCATGTTGCAGTAGGTACGGACTGGTCTCTTTAGCTAATCGATTCGGCATCAGGTCTCAGTTAGAGGTAAGGACATACATTAGTATTGGACGGAAGTGGCCAAAAGGAAAATGAGCCTTTGGGCTTCAAGAAAATCGTTGTAGAGCGGCTGAAGGCTATCTAGCTTTAGGAATCGTGGCTGCCATCCCAGGCAGTTACCACCTCGAACAAATAGAGGGACTAGCCCTGTACCTGAAAATGGCAGGACTGGCACTCAGGCGCCCACGCACAGTTCCGTACCTACTGAGGGCTGCATGGGCATTTCGATCTCGTGATTGGTACCGCAGGCCCCCATTTCTTCCTTTGCCTCCTTCTTCTTATATGAAATGGAGAATGGAAACGGCTTATGGGGATCCGGATATGGTCCCAACAGACGATGAGCTTGAACGGTATCTCCTCTGGACAGCCCGGATGAGAAATCAGATGAAGCAGGGGGACTGTGGCTAAGGTCGGACTGCTTCTAATAGTCGGAATTCTTGCAGTTTACTACTTCCCGGATTCTCGACTTATGCTTCTGGATGCGACAGAGCCACTAGTCTTACCAGTCATCAAATCGGGTGCCCTGGAAGAGATGGAGCGCATCGGGCGGAATGTGATTGAATATGAAAGTCTTACAGGGAGTGTCCCAGATCGCGGTGACTGGGTTTCTTGGCTTGATTTTCGCTATACAGTCGACGACCAGCGACGTGATCCCTGGGGCTCGGCGTATGAGCTTGGTGTTGCTACTGATTCAGTGATGATCATTTCCTACGGTCCTGACCGGGTACGTGCAACGGAAGACGATTTCAAATTTGTTACAGCACGTGGCCTGTGATGAAGAAGCACATTGTGCGGGTAGTCCTAGCTTTGCCGGCAATTATTGCCATTGTATTCGTCTCCTACTGGCTTGGCCAAGAGATCGTCGCGGGTCGAAGTCCGAGCCTCTCGTCTTTCGCGTTAATTCACTTCGCTGGGTACCTCTTTTTTCTCTTAATGCCGGTAGAGGCACTAGTCCCGATCTATCAAGCAGAAGGACATGCTGGAGCGACATTGATTATAGTCGCTGTCTCCACGGCGATCGCTGGTGAAGTCATAGATTACTGTATCGGAAGAGCAGTTAGTCACCGAGTTATTCATAACATGATCGGTGAGATGCGCTACGCTCGTTTCAAGGGCAGTATCAAGAAGTGGGGAGGTTGGGCCATCTTATTTTTCAACCTCTTTCCTCTCTCGTCCTCGGTTCTGTCGCTGGTGGCAGGAATGATGCGGTACAGTGCTCGTCGGGCCCTTCTGTACAGCCTGGCTGGCCTGACATTAAAGTATTTTACAATCGTTTATTTATTTGATCTGGCGTCTTCGTGGATGACGTGAAGGTCTTCCTCACGTGTGTCCTTGCGGATGTCCGTGGGCTGGTCTGGCACTGAGAGGGAGTTGACGCTTGCTAAACGTCGCACTCACTGGAAACGTTGCCTCTGGGAAGTCAACTGTCGCCGCACAATGGGCCCAATCGGGGATTCCCATAATCAGCGCCGATGAATTGTCTCGGCTAGTGGTGCTCCCCGGAACTCCAGGAATCCAGGCAGTGCGAAACGTGTTCGGTGACGAAATCCTTGCTGCTGATGGGACTCTCGACCGTGCAGGCCTCCGTGCAATTATCCTCTCAGATGAAGAAGCACGTAGAAAGCTAGAAGGGATCCTTCATCCACTGATTTGGGAGCGACGATACGAGTGGGCAGAGGCCAGGCGTGTTGAAGGCGAGCACTTAGTTGTTTCTGAAATTCCCCTTCTTTTTGAAACAGGCAGGGAGGATGACTTCGATGTAATTGTGTTTGTCGATGCTAAGGAGAGTGAACGGACTCAGCGTTTGATCCAGACTCGTGGGTTGAATAGTGAGGAAGCCAAACGACTTATCGGAGTCCAGATCAAAGCTTCGGTCAAGCGGCCAAGAGCGGATTATGTGCTCTCAAATAATGGCACACTCGAAGACCTGAATTCATCAGCAGATGGACTACTAAAAGAGCTTCAATCCCGTGCAAGTATGGGAACATTGCGCATGGACCTTCATCTTCACACTGCAGGGAGCTTCGATTGCTTATCTGATCCGGATGCTGTTCTTGATACCGCACTTGAACAAGGGTTGGGCCGTATTGCGATAACTGATCACAATGAGTTGGATGTTGCTCTGAAGATGGCCGACGCATACCCCGACCTGGTTATCCCGGGAGAAGAGATCAAGACGGCAGAATCTATAGATGTGATCGGCTTATACTTGTCGGACTTAATTCCAAAGGGTACTCCCGCGATAGAAACAATCGAAAGAATTCGTGAACAGGGAGGCATCCCGTATCTTCCACATCCTTATGCGGCGGGCAAGAAGGGGGCAGGGGGAAGATTTGCAGAGAAATTGGCCCCTCTCTGCGATGTCGTGGAAATCTTTAATGCGCGATTGCACCAGCCCAAGCAAAACCGATTGGCAGGAGAGCTTGCTGAACGCCATCGGAGTCTTTGTGGCGGCGGCTCGGATGCGCACACATTGGGAGAGCTAGGTTCAGTCTCGGTTGAAGTACAACCACATCCAAACCAGGCTTCTGCGCTTCTTCTAGCTTTGGATAAGGGGCGTATTACAGGGAGCGTCTCATCACACCTGGTCCATATTGCATCGACATGGGCTAAGTTCCGGAAGAAGTTACCCATAGCACAAACCTGATAATCGAGTAGCGGCATACTATTCATATGCCCTAGCTTAACAGGATCATTAGTCACCGACGCGGTGACTGAATAACCACTCTAGGGTCAGGAGCCCACGGTGAACTACCGGACGCCAGAAGGGCGTGCGGCAGAAGTTCGTAAAGTCAAGCAAGCACTTTTGGCTTCGCGTTCGGCTATCCTCACCACCCATATTAACGCTGATGGCGACGGGGCAGGATGTGAAGCAGCACTCTCATCATGGCTCAGAGCGAACGGAACCGAGGCGTGGATCATCAATCCAACTCCGTTCCCGGATACATATCGCTTTGCTGTGGAGGATGAGCATTGGATTGTACCCGCCGGATCTGCTCGTGCGCGAGACCTCTGTGCCGAGGCGGATCTTGCTGTGGTTTTAGATACTGGTGAGGTGCCACGAATCGGTCGCGCAAGAGACCTGATTAGAGAACTCCGAACCGTTGTGATCGATCACCATCAGCCAGGCGCACGACCTATTGGCGGGATTTCTTTGCGTGATACCGCTGCTGCTGCCACAGGCGAACTGATTTATGATCTTGTGCTTGCCGCCAACGGTCCTTGGACCGAGCAGGTAGCCCTGGGAATCTATGTTGCGATACTCACTGATACAGGATCATTTCGCTTCTCGAATACGACGCCAGGCACGCATATCATGGCTGCAGATTTGATTAACAGAGGTGTCGATTCGGAGGATGTGTATAGTCGTATATATGGCAGGGCCCGGCTGCGTAAGTACCAGTTGCTAGGTGCTGCTCTCGAGACTCTGGAGAACGATGAAGAGTTTGGAATCGCTTGGATGACGATACCTGTAGATGCTTATGAAGCCCTAGGAGCCACGGCCGAGGACGTTGAAGGCATGGTGGATATTCCACGATCAATCATAGGTAATAAAGTGGCCCTTCTCTTTAGCAAGGCAGCGACCGGCGCAATAAAGATATCTTTCCGTTCAAGTGGACAGATCGATGTCAATCAACTTGCTCGCCAGTTTGGTGGCGGTGGACACATGAAGGCATCTGGGGCGATGCTAGAAGGCCCACTGGAACTAGCTATCGAGAAGGTTCTAATGGCGGTGCGTGAGGTGATTGCTCGTGACCCGGCTGAAGTCCTAAAGGTGGATACATGATGAGCACACAAGCAATTGAATCCTCTCGCGATCCTGGTGTACCGGAGGCCTTACCTAGAGTCTTGATTCGTGTTCGTGACCATTTTGGTTCAGAATTGATTGATAGACTTTGGCTATTTCCGCCGGTACGACGAGGGAGACGTGAGCAAGGTTTAGTTGCGGTGAGTACCTTTATTGAGGGACAAGAGAGAAGAGCTATGGTTACGGTAGCGTATACAGCTGAGCATTCGGGGGCTGGCGTGAGTATTGAAACCTCGTTTACACAGGAAGGAGAGGCTTTTCCTGAGCGATTTCCCGCGGTGATGCTAGGTGTCGTCAACCGAACCAGGGAAACACCAAGAGAAGCACGGGAGGTTGAGATCTCTGGCTCGGGACAGAAGTTTGAGGAGTTGATGGAGGATTTTGACGCTTGGATTGAGAGGGGATCTGCACTTTGAGTTTGCTTTCGAAAAGCCAACCGTTCATTCGACTTTTCGGTCGGTACCTTCGAGATGAGGGCCTTCCGGTAACACAGCAGCGGGAAGCTATCGCCCAAATCATTTTCGAATCTGACGAGCACCTGTCCGTGCATGATATTGAGCAGGCACTCAGAGATAGTGCAGCCAGAATCGGTAAGGCAACGATCTATCGCACGTTAGATCTTCTAGTGCGTAGTCGACTCGTAGAAGAGCACGATTTTGGCGAGGGATTCAAGCGTTATGAGCACAGATTCTCTGAGAGTCCTATCCATGAGCATCTAATCTGTCTCGAATGTGGGAGCGTGTTAGAGTTCGAGAGCAACGAAGTTTATGGTGTCGAAAACCGTGTTCGGCGCGAGCACGGTTTTGTCCCAGTTCGGCATAGGTTGGAGATATACGGGCTCTGCAAGGATTGTGATGAAGAGGGTGCCGAGTTGCCGATTGAAGGCTTGACGTGCCCGATCGAGACGGCTTGAGCTAACTAACCGCTTGCCTAACCGACGTGACCCGGATGCATCCGGTCGTGGGGGTGAACGCTCTGATCCGGTGGAATTGCCCGGATTAGGTGATCTTCCATGGGAACTTCCACACACATTCCTCGGTCTCGATGAGGTAACTGCGAGCTTTGCTGAGGCTGCTGCCGTGATCCTTCCTGTACCGTATGAGGCCACTACTTCTTGGGGAGGTGGTACTAGACTTGGTCCTCGCGCGATTCTTGAGGCATCCCGTTACGTAGAGTTGTACGACCAAGAATTTGACTGTGAACCTGCTCAGTTACTGGGGATCCATACATTACCTGGACTGGAGCTTTCACGGGCTGGTCCAACGGTTGCAATGGAAGAACTCCGTAATGCATATGCCAGGATCTCAGATATATGTGGTGACCGATTTCTTGTGATGCTTGGTGGTGAGCATTCGATTTCTGCTGCTGCAGTGCTTGCTCAGGCTGACCGATCTGATGAAAGGCTCACTGTGCTGCAGCTCGATGCCCATGCTGATCTTCGATTACAGTATGAAGGGACAGCAGATTCACATGCCTCAGCGATGGCTCGAGTTCTGGAGTACGCTGATGTCGTTTCTGTAGGAGTGCGTGGGGTCAGTCAGGAAGAGGTTAATACTTCAAGCTCTCAGGCTGGCTCAACACTTATCTGGGCAGATGAGATGTGGGAAAGTGACGCATGGATGGACCGTGCTCTTGATGCTCTTGGCCCAAAGGTTTACCTGACTTTCGACGTAGATTATTTCGACCCAGCCGTGGTCCCGTCCACTGGCACTCCCGAACCGGGTGGAGCTTCATGGTACGAGACTTTGCGATTTCTAAGGCGGGTCCTGGCTGAACGGGAGGTTGTTGCAGCGGATGTCGTCGAATTAGCACCCGCCCCGGGGATTCATGCTCCAGATTTTCTAGTTGCTAAGCTTGTCTATAAGCTCATTAATTATCGCTTCTGGGATCGGATGCCCTAGCACTCGATGGTCAGTTGTGTTTTTCTACGAGACGTTACAGGGGCAATCAGTGATGACTCAAGGTGTGCCCTAGATGATTGATCCGTTAGCTATCAGAACACAGAATTCAGGAGAGCAGGAAAGAGGATTTCCTGTATCTGAAGTAGAGCGTGCAACTGGGTCAAAAACTCTGGGTGGCAACCAACTAGAACTCCAGTATGAGGGCTCAAGCACTTTTAGCTCGTGGCTTGAGGGGATCAGCCGTGCACGGAGCATGGTTTACCTAGAGAATTATCTGATCCGCGATGACCGCGTCGGCCGCGCGTTTAGGGATGTGCTCATCGAAAAAGCCCGCAGTGGTATTCCAGTTTACGTTATCTATGACTGGGTCGGTTGCTGGGCGACACCCAGGTCATATTGGAAGCCTCTCAGAAAGGCGGGTGTGCATGTCCGAGCTTTCAATCCGCCTTCACTTGGGATTGGAGATCCGTTTGGTATCCTGAGACGTGACCACCGGAAGCTCATTGTATTAGACGGTAAGGTTGCATATGTGGGAGGTTTCTGCTTGGGAGTGGAGTGGGAGGGGAGACCAAGCCATCCGGCTTGGCGGGATACTGCTGTCAAGATCTCCGGGCCTGCAGCAAATGTGGCTGCACGTGCTTTTGAAGCTACTTGGCGCGGGACGGGTGGTTCACTCGGTTTGTCCCAGCAACTTCCTATTCTAACGGACGTTGGGGATACACCAGTCTGGCTTATCGAAGGAGAACCTGGCAGGACTAGGGTTTATCGCACAATCCACTGGATTGCTGCGAGAGCGAAGGAGCGTGTGTGGATCACGGACGCCTATTTCGTGGCTCCCAGGTCAGTATCTGAAGCGCTAGGGGCGGCGGCCCAACAAGGAGTCGACGTGCGAGTACTTGTGCCGGCTCATAATAATTGGCCATTGGTTGGAAGCCTTTCGCGGGGCGGATATAGGTCTCTTCTGAAGTCTGGAGTCCGGATTTTTGAGTGGCAGGGCCCCATGATCCATGCTAAGACTGCAGTTGTGGACGGGATTTGGTCACGCGTTGGGTCGAGCAACCTGAACTCTGCGAGTCTTATTGGGAATTGGGAACTAGATGTTGGTGTACTTGATAAGAAGCTTGCCAGTCAGCTCGAGGAACTCTTTCTCGCCGATCTGAGTTCCTCTATTGAGATCGTATTGCCTGCCCGGAAGCTAGAGCATGGAATCAAAATTCCTAAAAGCTCAAGTGCTATAGAGTCGCTTGATCCTCAGGGTACATTGTCCGAAAGGATGATGCAGATCCGGACTTTGGGAACCATCCAGAGCCGTATCACGATGGCACCTCTTGTACGGGCCCGAGGAGCACTTGGTGACTCGTTGGCTGGAGACCGACCGATCGGACGTGAGGACAGGACGGTACTTGGTACGGTATCCGCTATCATTCTTTCAACTGCTATTATTGCGGCATTCTTTCCAACCTTTGTGGGTGCTATGGTAGCGGTCGTAGCGGGATGGTTTGGACTCACAACAGGGATTCGCGCCTACCTCCAGTCGCGGCGTGCGCGGAGTGAAGAGCAGGAAACATCAACAACTACGGAACTAGATTAGGAGGAAGAACAACTCGTGAATGAAGTTGATCTTGGGATCTTTATTGCCTTCACAGCGGGAGTCTTGTCCTTTCTTTCGCCGTGTGTGCTGCCTCTTGTACCAAGCTATCTAACGTTTGTCACTGGGATGAGCTTGGAGGATCTCCAAGAAGGTGTGAATCGCAGAGCAACATTGCTCCACTCGACACTTTTTGTCAGCGGCTTCAGCATAATCTTTATTCTACTAGGGGCATCTGCGTCTTTCTTAGGACAGTTCCTGCTCGCTTATGAGCTTTGGATCGCACGCATTGGTGGTTTGATAATTGTGCTTTTAGGACTCCACCTTACAGGTGTATTTCGGCTGACACCGCTCATGCGTGAACGCAGAATTCACCTTAGTGACAAGCCGGCCGGGTATCTTGGAACCCTCGGGGTTGGCATGGCATTTGGGGCTGGCTGGACCCCATGCATCGGCCCGATTTTGGGTGCAATTCTAACATATGCTGGAACTCAGGATACTCTGTGGGCAGGAGTTGGGTTATTGACGGTCTACTCGGCAGGTCTCGCAGTTCCATTCTTGATATCGGCACTTGCGCTTGACTGGTTCCTCCAAGCGTTCAAGCAATTTCGGCACTTGATACCTCTAGTCGAAAAGAGTTCTGGGGTTCTTCTCATAATTCTTGGTTTACTGTTGATGACTGGTCGCTTCACCGTTTTGGCTGCATACCTGACCCGGTTCACTCCAGAATTCATCCTGAATAGGATATAAAGGTTTCTACCCCAGCCTCAGTTGAGCTAAAGAGGAAATGGGTGTGGCATTCAGGTATTTAGGGGGAACTCAAATCAGAATGATGCCAAAGTCAACCAACCTATTCACCCTAATATCTCTTCCTATAGGCCTGGCTGGTCTCAAGTGTTAGCCGTTGCAGCATCAAGGCCTTCCTTGAGCAACTGGCGCCGAAGTAGTCCTGTATAGGTCCCATTCGTAGCGATTAACTCGGCATGTGTCCCAGATTCAACAATGACTCCTTCATCTAGAACAAGGATTTTGTCGGCACGCATTACCGCGGACACGCGGTGGCTGATTATGAAAGACGTGCGGTCTGACATTATTTCCTGCAGGTCATCGAGTATTTGTGTTTCGGTATGGGTATCAACTGCGCTCAGCGCATCATCAAGCACTAGTACCAAGGGATCACGAGCTAAGGCCCTGGCCAGGGTCGCTCGCTGTTTCTGTCCTCCCGATAAATTGATTCCCCGTTCACCTAACACAGTCTCATAACCGTTAGGGAATCCAGTGATTTGCTCGTGCAGTTGCGCCATCTTCGTCGTATATGTGATATCACTAATTCCATCATGAGCTGGCTCAGCAAAGCCATTATCACTGCCCATGCTGATGTTGTTCTTGATAGTATCCGAAAACAAGAAAGGGTCTTGGGGCACCATTCCGATCTTTGCCCTAACCTCGTATGGGTCTAGTTCAGTCAGTGGGATTTCATCGAAAAGGATAGTGCCGTTGGTTGGATCATAGATGCGGGCCAAGAGAGCGATCAGCGTGCTTTTCCCAGAGCCTGTTGGCCCAACGATCGCAATCGTAGCTCCGGGGTAAGCGATAAAGTTCACATGGTCTAGTACAGTCCGGTCTGTATCAGGATAGACAAAGGACACATCGCGAAATTCGATTTTGCCTTTTGCACTCAGCAATGAGCGGGGTTGTTTGGGTATAGCTACGGATGCTTTAGTGGCCAGGATCTTGTTGAGTCTGCCCATCGAAGCAGCACCTCTCTGATAGAGGTTTACAACCCAACCGAGCGAGATCATTGGCCAGACGAGCAAGGCCACATAGAGTCCGAAGGCCACGTAGTCCCCGATACTGATCGTGCCAGCGATGACCTCTAGTGCGCCTATCCAGGTGACAAATACCAGTGCGAGCCCTGCGAGCGTGACAAGCACGGGGTGGAATGCACCTGCAGTGAGTGCAAGGTCCATGTTTCTAGTGCGGTAGTGCTCGTTATGTGCGTCAAACTGCCGCTCTTGCTCCTTCTCTTGCGTGTAAGCCCGGACGATGCGTACCCCGGTCAGGTTATCCTGGACAAAAGCTGAAAGAGAGGCGAACTGCTTTTGTATCTCTTCGAATCGATTGTGTATCATCCTGCCGAATACGATCACAATTGGAGGCAGCGCAAGCATGGGGATCATCGCGTAAAGAGTTAGCCTCGGACTGATCCAAATCATCAACGCCAGGGTAAATATGAAGCTCGCTGCTGTGTTCACTGTATACATGATGGCTGGACCCACAGCCATGCGAACTGCCAGTGTATCGTTTGTAGCGCGGCTCATGAGGTCGCCAGTTCTAGTTCTGCCGTAGAATGTCGCGTCGAGAGAAAGCAGATGTTGAAAGAAGTCGTTCCGGAGATCGCACTCGATGCGGCGACTCATTCCATTCAAAAGTTCGCGCATGCCGTAACGGGCTACCCCACCAAGGATCGCGAACAGAATTAAGGTGGCCGCAAAAGAGGCGATTCTGATTCGATTGACATCGGGGGCTTGAAGCCCATCAATCGCAAGCTTGATGAGGAATGGTCCTGCAACCTGAAATATATTGGCCAGAAGAACTAAGAAGAGTCCCCAACGGAATACTTTCCTGTAGGGTTTGAAGTACGGCAGGATCGCTCGAAGTTCACCCATGATTGAGGTTGGCCAAGGTAGCTGCTGGGGGTATTTGCAGTTCCAAGGCTAGTAACCGATTGCTTGACCACCCCGGCGTGGATCCGACCAAGCTTTTAGAAGGTCACCATCTACGATAATCACTTGAGCGTCTCCAGACATTCCAGTTCGCTCGATAAGGGTGTGGCCCATCGCTTGAAGCCGAGCTACGGATTCAGGGGCTAGGCCTGCCGGCTCGAAATAGATCTGGTCTGGTAGATGTTGGTGATGTATCCGTGGAGCATTGACGGCGTCCACTACATTCATGCCGTAGTCAAGCACATTCGAGATTGTCTGGAAGACTGTTGTAATAATTGTTCCCCCACCGGGTGTGCCAGTGACCATGCGCAGTGTCCCGTCTGGGTTAACCACCACGGTAGGCGTCATTGCTGATAGCATTCGCTTACCAGGGGCTATAGCATTGTTTTCTCCCTGAACTAAACCAAACTGGTTTGCGGTTCCCGGCTTCGCAGCAAAGTCATCCATCTCATTATTAAGTACAAAGCCAGCGCCAGTCACTGTCACCTTGCTGCCGTACCAAGAGTTGATCGTTGTAGTGACTGCCACTGCGTTACCTGCACCATCCACAATTGAATAATGCGTTGTGTTTTCTCCTTCCTCGGGTCCTTCCATCCCTGGACCGATTTCTATTGAAGGCGTAGCTGCAGTTTCTGATATCGTCGACGCTCGGATGCGAGCATAGGCTTCCGAGGTCATACGGTCTATTGGCATATCCACAAAGTCTGGGTCCGCTAGGTAGTGATTCCGATCAGCGTATGAACGCTTCCACGCTTCAGCGTACAGATGGAGCATTCTCGGTCCATGCCAATCCATCGAACCCAAATCGTAACCCTCCAGGATATTTGCCATTTCCGCCATCGTTGCTCCCCCTGAAGATGAGGGCGGCATAGAGATGACCGTATGACCTCGGTATGTGAAAGAAATTGGCTCTCGCCATTCAGCCGTATACTCTGTTAGGTCCTGAAGCGTGATAATGCCCCCACCACGCTCCATTTCTGCTACAATCAAATCAGCGGTTTCCCCCCTATAAAACCCGTCTGGTCCTCCATCCCTGATTCTCCCAAGAGTTGTTGCCAAATGCGGTTGCCGAAGCGTGTCACCTACCAGCGGTGGCTGGCCGTCTCTAGGTAAGAATTGTGCTGCAGATTCAGGGAAATCCGATAACGACTCCACCATGGTTGGGCTAAGTGAGCCCAAGAAGCGCTCCTTCACCTCGAAGCCGTTGGCGAGTTCGACAGCAGGGGATACAAGGTCTTCCCAATCGATTGATCCAAAGCGTTGGTGGGCCTCCCACATACCGGCCACACTCCCAGGCACCCCTGCTGCTAAGTGTCCAATGACAGATTTTTCTGTGAGACTTCCTTCTTCATCTAGATACATGTCCCGGGTTGCTGCTAAGGGTGCTTTTTCCCGGAAATCCAGAGCTGCGGATGTACCATCAGCCATGCGAGTTACCATGAAGCCACCACCACCGATATTTCCGGCTTCGGGGTTCACCACCGCAAGAGCGAAGTGGACTGCAACGGCAGCATCCACTGCGTTGCCACCTGCCCGCATTATGTCGACGCCAATGCGACTTGCCATTTCATCAGTTGATACAACCATGCCGTTCGATGCAGTGACTGGTTCTTCCGTCTCGCTGAACATCCATCCGTCAGGGAATACGGCTCTTTCATCGAACGTGGACACATCTGTATAGCAAGAAGTGACCACTAGAGCGCTGAGGAGGAGTGCTACAATTTGGCCCGTTATAGAAACCCTAGTCTTGTTCATGATCCTTAATATCCGCGTGGTTTACGTTGCCGGGTTCGCGCGGCACGAAGTACTGTTCCTGAGTCCGGGAAGATCAGCACGTTCCTAGCTACCGACAAGCACCTATGCGGGATTCCAGACTCACTGAACAACGAAACCCTAAATCAACTAAGATTGATAAGTTAGATGTCCTAGAGATTGTCGATCTTATCAATAATGAAGATCAGTTCGTGGCAGAGGCTGTCAGCCATGAAAGAGAAGCCATCGCGAGAGCGATCCAGCTTGTGGAAATGGCGTTACGGGCTGGAGGCCGGCTTATCTATGTCGGTGCTGGAACCTCGGGTCGTTTGGGTGTTCTCGATGCAGCGGAGATGCCTCCTACATTTGGGATTGATCCAGAGAGGGTACACGGTGTCATTGCTGGTGGATATCAGGCACTTGTGCGGTCTCAAGAGGGGGCAGAGGATCACCCTGAAGATGGTGTGGAAGCGATTAACAACTTGGATGTAGGCCAGAGGGATTTTGTTCTCGGAATAGCCACTTCCGGATCTACACCCTATGTGCACGGGGCACTTAGCCGGGCACGCGAACTTGGTGCTAGAACTGGGTTCTTACTGTGTACATCACCACCTGCGTCTCTTCTATCAGAGCATGACGTCGTGATAGCACCACTAGTAGGAGCTGAAGTGATTGCCGGCTCAACACGTATGAAAGCGGGAACGGCCACCAAGCTAGTCTTGAATACGATTACTACGGGTGCCATGGTCCGTATTGGAAAGGTTTATAGCAACCTGATGGTGGATTTACAGGTCACATGTGAGAAGCTTAGGGATCGAGGTGAGCGTATTCTATCAGAATTATTGAACCTTAATCAGCCAGCAGCAGCAGCACTTCTTGATCGCGCGAGTGGCGATGTTAAGACCGCACTTGTAATGGCCCATTTGGATCTTGATGCGAAAGAGGCCTTGAGTCGCTTGGACGCTGCTGGTGGAGTTATCAGCACAGTAATTGGAGATCTCTAGGGGTGAATACAAGTAACCCCCGGTATACCCGTCGGGTGTGCTTGCCACTCGTACTCTGTATTTCTACAGCAGTGATTGTGGTTGCGTTCAATCCAGCTCCTCACAACGGTGGTGATAACGCAGCTTATGTAACACTGGCTTTTTCGTTGGCTGAGCATGGAACCTTTACTGATCTTTACGATCCTGCGGAAATGCCCCATACGAAGTATCCACCGGTCTTTCCAGGCTTGCTTTCGCTGATGCTTCTACTAGGAGCAAGAACCTGGAGTGCTCTGAAGACGGTTTCAGCAGTATTCACGATTGCTGCGGTTGGGTTCACTTATTTGTGGGCAGAGCGACGCCTGGGTGCAGTTGGTGCGTTGGGGTTGTCAGTCATGCTCGCGATCTCCCCGGCTTTGGTGTACTACAGCCATTGGATTCTGTCCGACCCGATCTTTTTGTGCTTTACGATGGCTGCACTCTGGGCGCTTGAGCGTTCAGAACAGGAAAGCGCATCTGTGTGGTGGCTGGTTGGTGGGGTTGCGACAGTTGGTTTGGCCTACTTTACAAGGTCTGCTGGGCTTCCACTTCTGTTTGCTCTCTTCGGTTGGCTTGCTCTGCGTCGTAAATGGCTACCCCTCACGTTTTCGTCTATTGCGATGGGCGTACCTGCACTCCTTTGGTGGATACGTGGACGCGGAGAAGGTATAGGTGAGTACACAAGCGAATTTTGGATGGTAGATCCTTATCAGCCTGCGCTTGGAACAGTCAGCTTTGGGGGACTCTTAACTAGAGCATTCAATAACCTTTGGACTTATGTGAGTAGCCATGGACCTGGAGGGATTGTTGGAGGCAGCGGAACTCTAGTTACAGTTTTCGGGATAGGGTTGACCGGCTTCGCATTGGTAGGATGGGTTCGATCTATAAGAACTCGTGCAGGGCTGACTGAGATCTTCCTGCCTTTGTATGCAGGTTTGATATTGCTTTGGCCAGAAGTATGGTCAGGGGACCGCTTTGCACTTCCGCTGTTCCCACTCTTTTTTCTTTTTGCAGCGCTCGCCCTGGGTGGAGCGGTCAGTAAGCTAGCTAGCCTGGGGCAACATGCGGTTTTCGCGCTTGTAATTGCATTCGTCCTTCTTCCAGCTGGCACAGCATGGCTCAGTTCGGTCGAACAAGCATCGGCATGTCGCCGCATCATGAACGATAGCGGGCCCTGGGGGTGTTATGGTTCAGGTGTGTCAGAGTTCGCCGAGGCGGCAGCTTGGATGCAGAGCTCGCTCCCTGAAGGTTCTTCGGTGATGACACGAAAACCCCGCTTGTTTTATTTGATGTCAGGATTGACCAGTCGAACATTCCCCTTTGATGACAACCCAAGCGTGCAACTTACCGAAGCGGATCGTGTGGGTGCCCAATATATCTTACTCGATAATTGGGATGGGCTTTCGAGTCTCTATGTGGGAAGAGCTCTCCAGCAGAATCCCCAGGCGTTCTGCTCAGTTAGAGGTTTTGGCTCTAGGCAGGGCAGTACCCATCTATTGGGTATTAAGGACGAGTCTTCTAGGAGCGAAAGCGCGCAACTGCGAACACGAGAGATCAGATTAGACGTTTGTCCGAGCAGCTATATTCGAAGTGACCCCGACGAGCGCTACCTTTCTTCGTCTTCTACGAAAATCCCATTGCTCGAGGCACTAGAGCCGTAGAGCAGTGCGAGGATTACTCCGAAAATGACGTGTTCCGTATAGCTGCGATTATGAGAATCAAATTCTTCCAGAAAATTTTCCAGGGCAGAGTGGGGATGTTCGGAGTCGTGGGCAGCCAGCAACTGAGAGAGTCCCCCCATAGGGTTAACTGCGTATTCGATGGTTCCGTAAAGTGCCCCTTTTAACACCGTGGGACCAGGCACCTTTGGTTCTAAAATCGCACCATACAAGAGGCCCTGTCTGATGCCTGCCAGGAGACGATCCCCGGTTTCTCGATCCAGCTTAGGAGCTTCAGAATCACGAACTGCGGGGCTTATCAAGTCCAATAGGAGAGCTGAGACTGCTCCGGCCGCACCTGCTCGCACTAGGCTACCCAGAGCGGTCTTATGTCGTGGCTTCCAAGTCCTCAGCAACTTCGAGAGAATAGCCATGGCCTCGGGGGTTACCAGCTCCTTAAGTGGTAGCCAACTGATGCGGTCATCTTCTGATGTGTTTTGCCCTGCAGGACTAGGACGACCCTTCAATATGTGGGCCGCTTCAGTAGCGCCAGGAGATATGCTCCGTAGGCGCTCGAGTGCGTAACCGAGATGGAACCAATAGTTCTGCTTCAGGGGCATATGAAATGTTGATGAGGTGTACCAGTAAGAGAAGGGTGGGGGCCAGTAAAGATCTAATCAAGGTCATTTCTATAACCGCATGTCTGATGTTGCTCTTCATGCCGGTCCGAGCCCAGGTACCACCTGACGAGTCATGGCGTAGCATTGAAACGCAACACTTCCGTGTAACTTTCCCTGAGCACCTTGAAACACTTGGGCGTCGCGCTGCCGATAGGGCAGAAGAAGCCTATCGTGAATTGTCCACAGCCTTGATCGACCCACCTGACAGCCCGATCGATCTCCTACTGACAGATCACGCAGATGTCTCTAACGGCTTTGCTCGGGTTACACCTTCGAATCGGATCGTTATCTATGCTCGCCCTCCCGTTGATGACCCGGCGTTGGGCCATATCGATGAATGGTTGGAGCTGGTTATCACACATGAGCTTGCTCACATCGTGCAGCTGGATTACACACAAAATCCTATCGGTAAGCTCGCGAGAAATATTTTTGGTCGGGTTGCAGCTCCATGGCCTTTCTTCCCGGGTAGTGGTACCCCGAGATGGCTCACCGAAGGGCTTGCGACTTGGTACGAGTCAAGACTTACAGAAGCGGGAAGAGTGCATGGCAGCTTTTATGAAATGGTACTCCGGACAGCAGCTCTTGAAGGTCGTCTGGAAACTATTGGTCAGACACAGGGAGAGTCCCCAGAGTGGCCCGCTGGAGTTAGGCCATATGCATATGGATCTCTATTTTTCGATTACCTCAC
>CAJWPN010000045.1:0-21177 GCA_913045345.1 uncultured Gemmatimonadales bacterium | reverse complement strand
TCCCGGGTGTCGCTCAAGTCGGCGGGTTTCCAGGGCCGGTTCACCTCCTGGAGCGCGACGGTGAAGCGGTCTCGGCCTATGTGCTCAGCCGCGCCGACGACAGCCTCTATCACCTGAACATCACCACGGACAACGGCCTGCCACAGCTCGACTGCGAAGGCGCCGCGGTGCAGGAAAATGGCGTCATCGCGTGCAACAGCAGCCAGGCGTTCCACAGCGGCTCCTATCCGGTGGACGGAGAGACGGCCAAGGGCTCCGTCGGACCGGACCCCTACGGCGCCATCGTCCATCACGCCAGGGACGGAGGCGACCAGGATCTCCTCCTGACCGGCGCCATGATCGACGGAAACATCGCTGTGTTCGGGCTGGGCCTCCAGGGTGGACAAGGCACGCCGCGCCTGCTGACCGAGACCAACATCACCAACGGGCTCTTCGCCTTCGCGCAGAGCCCGAAGACGGGACACATCATCACGGGACACAAGAGCCTCAACGTCTTCAACGTCCTGCGCGTCGTCCCCCCACCCGCGAACGAGGCGGACCCCACCCTGTACGACACGCCGACCCTGGAGATCGTGAAGACCATCGTCGTCCCGGCCGGCGTCGTGCGCGACTACGCACGCGGCCTGGCGGTCTCCTCCGACGGCACCCCGCCTTCTACCGGCTCTTGTTGGGTGAAATCGGTGATCGGGACCGCCGAAGACCAGAAGTCCTCCAAAATACGACCATCAAGCTCAAGATTGCCCTGGAGAGGTAGTGCCTGTAGGGTGGCCTCAGGCGACTCCTGTGCAACAGATGGATTAGCGATGGGGAATCCAATGAGTTGGCCCATCAATAGCATGAGAACGCACGATTGTGCGATCCTCTTCATCTAATCCTCCCTAGTTGTGTAACACAGCCTGTAAACCCCGAAGAATTCAAAGGGCCGCTAACGAGACACCCAGGCGGAAGTTGTTGTTGTGGGTTTCTAATACCCGGTGTCTAGTATCACCATACATTATGAACATATGACTGATATATCCCCAACGACGACGTCTCCACTTGGCATGGAGCCAGAAGAACTTGATGGATTAGCTAGCAAACTGGAAGTTCTCTTCTCAGCGGATTTCACGTCCCGTTGGAGTGATCTGGAATTCGAAGAGTTGGCTTTGCATGCGTTTAATGTCCAGTTCCAGCACAATCCTGTATACCGTCGCTTCTGTGAAGGTAAGAACGCTGTTCCTACTTCGGTTACGAGCTGGCAGCAGGTACCGATGGTGCCAACCACAGCATTTAGATATCTCGACTTGGTAACAGGTGACCACTCCTCTGTGAGGATGGTCTTCCGAACAAGCGGAACTACCAGCACGACCCTTTCTTCCGGAAGACACTTAGTGTCACGGCCCTCACTTTACCATGCTTCACTTCTATCAAATTTTCGCGAACATCTGCTGCCGGATGCTGAAAAGATCAAATTTATATCTTTGATCCCATCTCCGGCGGAGATGCCTCACTCATCTCTTTCCTACATGGTTGGTGTAGCGGCCGACACGATGTCTTCAGAAGTCCAATGGTTTGTGGACGGAGAGGGTGTGCTAAACAGCGCGGGACTCATAAAGACATTAAATGACGCAGCGCTGGCGGGTGAGGAAGTGCTTCTGCTTGGAACCGCATTCGCTTTTGTTCACTGGCTTGATGAGTTGGCGGGTAGGGAGTTACGACGCCTTCCACCAGGAAGTCGGATTATGGAGACCGGAGGATTCAAAGCTCGAGCCCGCGATATCACAAAAGAGCAGCTATACAAGTCTCTTTCCATGACGGTTGGCCTCGAGACCAATCGAATTGTGAACGAATACGGTATGACGGAATTACTCTCACAACTTTATGAATCGCACCTGACTCAACCGAATGAATTACAAGAAGGTCATACGCCACCACCATGGCTCAGGGTACGTGCACTGAACCCGACAACTCTTGAGCCAGTCGCGGAAAATGAAACGGGGATATTAGCATTTTTTGACCTAGCAAATCTTGGATCAGTTTGCCATGTGCTTACCGAGGATATTGGGCAGGTGATAGACGGGAGAATTCGCCTTGAAGGTCGTTTCCCTGGGGCAGAGCCACGGGGGTGTTCGAGGGCTATGGATGAGTTGATGACCTCTAGCCAGGTCACTCGCCGGTGACCCAAGACATCTTCGAAGCTTGGGCGATCCCAAGTTCCGTCGTGGCTCCGGGTGCGACTTCTGATTCTGCCGTAGCTCCAGAGCTTTCTATTCGTAGTCTCTCTATTGAATCCCGCTGGCTAAATGAATTAACCGATATCTTAGTTGAGGGCAGCGGCAGATTGAAAAACCGAAAGGCTACAGAGCTTGCTCGGATACTCGGAACGGTAGGGAGCCGATTCTTGAAGGAGGGTGACCCACTTAGAACGAAGGCATTGGAGTTGCTTCCCCAAGCTTCTGGTCTGTCAGTTCAGATGGCTCGTGTTGTTTTGGATGGTATGGCTGCAGATTGGGTTGAGGATCGGCTCCTAGGGCTTCTGGAAAACGAATTTGGCACTTCAGAGGGACTGGACGGTTTCGTTAAGCAGGACGGCTGTCGGACAATGGCCATAGGTGCTGATCTCTGCGTCCAGATTGTATCGGGCAGCGTACCTGGAGTCGGAGTAACGGCATTGATTCGCAGCTTGTTAACCAAGGCTCCGACGTTACTAAAGCCAGGTCGAGGAGATGTAGTACTACCCGTGCTCTTTATGCAGGCACTAGCAGTTGTAGATCAAGATCTGGCTGACCATGTTGCCATCCTGTATTGGTCGGGCGGGAGTTCAGATCTAGAAAGGGGAGTTCTTGATCGAGCCAGTGTCGTAACCACTTACGGTGGGGACGAGTCTGTGGAAAGTATTCGAGCATTGACTCCAGTGACCAAACGCTTTGTAGCATATCATCACCGTATTAGCGTAGGGGTTATCGGCAGCCAGGCGCTTACCTCAGGGTTGGTCGAACAGACGGCTCGGGATGTCGCTTATGCCACGGCAGTTTTCGACCAGCGAGGCTGTGTGTCTCCACGATCTATTTATGTCGAGTCCGGCGGAGATACTACACCGCAGGCCTTTGCTGAATACCTGGCGTCGGCCCTTGAATCGATAGAAAACGATCTTCCAGGTGGTCATCTGGAGCTAGAGGAAGCGGCAGCGCTGCATCAGGTTCGTGGTGCTGCGGAATTGCTTGCTGTATCAGGTTCTCCAGGAGGCATCTATCATGGTGAAAAAACTTCCTGGACAGTGATTTTCGATCCGGATTCGAAGCTGAGATTCGATCACGTTGGCCGAGTTGTTCGGGTGGAATCAATTGAGAACTTAAGTGACTTGATTAAGAGACTTCGCCCTGACAAGGAGCACATTCAAAGCGTGGGTGTAGCGGGTATGGGGACAGATCTAGATGAATTCGCTGAAGAACTGGGACGTATCGGAGTATCACGTATCGCAAAGTTCTCGGGATTACCATTCCCTCCTTCGCGATGGCACCATGATGGAGGCAGCCCCCTCCGAGATCTGGTCCACTGGGTTGATCTAGAAGAAGTAGGTGGCTGAAGACCTTATGTTTTTAGGGCTCAGTCTTCTTCAATTTCCGGTTCCGCACGCCAAACGACCATCTGGCGGCCACCTCTTGGATTTTCTTCCATTCTCACAGTTAATGACTCGCCCTCTTCGATCCCCAAGTCTTCCCTCATGTCCTGGGGAATCGTAACCCGCCCTCCGACGCCTACTGTGACATCGGTGTAGTAAAGGGTACGATAGATGGCCATGCAGCTCTCCTCCTGTATACAAACACCCCTATAAGCTAAGTAAAGTGTAAGGTATTTTGTATGTATCTTGAGAGGGTTTCCCACATTGGTTGTCCAGCCTTTAGTGCGATTGCCGGCTAGCTAACTAGGACCCTATCGAACTTGAATCCTAGCTCTACATCAGTGCTCAGCTAGCTTAGGTCATCCCTTGATGGCGTGAATTTGTGATTGATACGAGATACGCAATCCGGCTTGATGGCGTTACAAAATGCTTTGGAGACCATGCTGCGGTTTCCGAACTGAACTTTGATGTACCCCGTGGTGCCATATGTGGACTCATTGGTCCGAATGGATCAGGAAAGACCACCTGCATTCGAATGATCATGGGGATTCTGCACCCGGATGAGGGATCAGTCAGTTTGCTTGGGGCCACCCCTGACGATGTGCGCCGTAAGAGAGTGGGATACTTACCCGAAGAGCGCGGTGTCTACAGGAAGATGACATGCACTGAGTTTTTGACTTTTCTGGCAGAAATCCGGGGGATATCTCGTGCTGAAGGGTGGAGACGCTCGAATGATTGGCTTGAACGATTGGGACTTGGTGAATGGGCTAACACAAGAATCGAGGCCCTTTCAAAAGGGATGCAGCAAAAAGTACAGTTTATCGGGACGGTTGTTCATGAGCCTGAGCTATTAATTCTAGATGAGCCTTTCAGCGGGCTTGATCCCCTGAACCAGGACGTACTCGAAGAGATCATTAAAGATTTTCACTCCAAAGGAACCACGATCCTGTTGTCCACACATCTCATGGACCAAGCGGAGCGGCTTTGCGAGCGAGTCTGTCTGATATCTAGTGCACGAAAAGTGCTCGATGCTGATCTAAAAGAATTGAAGGCGAAAGAGCGGACCGGCGTCGTGGCAGTGAGTTTTGAAGGCTCTGATCAATGGCTTCAGGGCCCTGAGATAGATTACATCCGGGAGTCGAATGGTGAGTTGCACCTCATTCTGAAGGAGGGTGCTGATCATCAAAGCATTCTCAAGCGCGGCCTAGAATACGGCGTAAAGATATTTCGCTTCGATCTTGTAGAGCCGCGGTTACACGAGATTTTTGTTCGTCATGCCGGGACAGAGTCAGTTGGTGATGCGGGCTTGCCCAAGAACGCTACTATGGAACTTCAATAATGCCGGTCAATGTTTGGGTGGTCATCCGGCGTGAATACCTGCAGAGGGTGCGTTCGAAGTGGTTCGTCATTTCAACACTTGGTGCCCCTTTGCTCATTCTTCTATTTGTGGTTGCTCCAGCGTACTTCTTGGTGCGCGGAGGGCAGGCTGAACAGAAACTCGCGATTGTTGATGGTAGTAACGTTTTGTACGAACGGATTGCACCCTACCTGGTAGGCGAAGGATTTGAGGTTGAAGAGGAGCGATGGTATGCGGATGTGGTGACGAGTCTCCGTAAAGAAGCAACTGAAGGTGAGATTTGGGGGTTCATTGTGTTAGATGAACTCACTCTTGATACTGGTGAAGCGATTGTGTACGTGACTACCCGTCCTTCACCGATTCGCCAACTAACCCTGCAAAGCGCTATTACCCGTGCGGTTATGGAGTACCAGCTTGAAAGGCAGGGGGTTGATGCAGAGGCACTCTTGAGTGGGGGAGAACTCAGCCTGGAGTTGCTCTCGGAGGAACGGACTTCAACGGAGGAGCCTCAATTCTGGGTGGCATATCTCGGGGCCTTCTTTCTCTACATGGTAATTCTATTCTACGCAGACTCAGTGATGAGGGCGACGTTAGAAGAGAAAACCAGTCGTATTGTAGAAGTGATTATCTCCTCGATGGAGCCGTGGCACCTCATGTTAGGGAAAATCCTTGGCGTAGGTGCTGTCGGCCTTACGCAGCTTCTTATCTGGATCGTCTCAGGGTTCCTTATTACAGCTGGTGGGATGCCTCTTTTGGTCAGTCAGAGTCCTGAACTCATCCAAGTAGAAAGCATTTTCTCAACACTTCCTGGACTCGGAATGATGACCCTATTTGTATGCCTATTTATCTTCGGGTTCTTCATGTATTCCGGCTTGCACGCAGCTGTGGGCGCAATGTGCAATACCGATCAAGAGGCTCAGCAGGTGCGGTTACCCATGGTTATGCTGCTTGTGATCCCTATCGCGATGGTCTCCGTTGTAATTGTGCAACCGATGACTGCGATGTCGACGTGGCTTTCTCTCTTCCCTCTTTTCTCGCCATTCCTGATATGGGCGCGTGTGGCGAGTGGTGGGATACCGGCCTGGCAAATTGGTCTCTCATTCCTACTCATGCTTTTCACGGTCCTTGCGATTGCTTGGATAGCTGGCCGGATTTACAAGGCGGGAATTCTCATGGCAGGGAAAAGGCCAACTCTTCCAGAATTATGGAGGTGGGTGAAAGAAGCTTGAAGAGAGGGGCCTAATATTGGTTTGGAGTGTGGTGCGGTTAACTAGTCAGGCAGTGCCGACCGTAACAAGGCTTCTAGTTGGCGGTCGTCAAAGTCTCGTGCTTTGGCAACCGCTTCCTGATAGGACTCTTCGATGATGATTACCGTGGTGCGCGGAGCTTCTTCGAGGTTGGTAGGATTCGCCACATCAAATCGAAGGCGAGCGAGATACATATCTGGCCTCGTCGGATCATCCTCAAACTCTAGGTACGTGCCCCAGATGCGACCACCATGTGTGATCGTCGCGATGTGTAGGCCGGTGCCTGAGCCAGCCTGGGGTCTGTGTGAGGATTTCATTGTCATCCCAGGATACTGATTGAGTGCGGCGGAGTCACGCCCCTTACCCTCCTATAGAAAAATTCTTGCGAGAGAGATTTCTGTTTCTCAGGGTTTTTGGGGAATATCAAGCTAAGTGGGGTTAGTCGATTCTCTTGTGTCCTAGGCTTATCAGGCAACGTGTATCCAAATGGTGTTGAGCCTAAAAGGCTGGCTGGCCAAAGGGGTTTCTATACCTCTGGTGGAAGTCACATATGGCTGAGAAAGCGTAACACGGGTGGGGGCGAGAAAGCTTATTGAGGCACTCGCAAGCATGCCTTTGCGGTTATCCTCCGACCGCCGCTAGTACTAAGCTGTGTTCAGGGGCTTGTACCAATTCGTCACAAGCGTTTTCTTGACTCGTCGAAAGACCCCTTCAGGCACCTAAGTTAGGGTTGCGTGGCTTCGTTCAGGAGCAAGACTTCGGATGAGAAAGCACTGGCTGATAGGCGGACTTGCCAGCCTCCTCGCACTAGCAGCAGGTGTAGCATTCATTCAGGAAGAGCCCCAGGAAACTCCTGTATCTGAAGACATGGCTGAGCCAGAATACCCGTCAGGCCAGCCGATAGCGTTTCCGCATGATCAGCACGCTGGTAGTCAGCCTGGCCAGAACAACATGGATTGCCAGTATTGTCACTATTCGGCGGAGCGATCTGTCGACGCTGGTATTCCACCGGTTTCAGCTTGCTGGGGCTGCCACCAGGCTATTCCCGGTAGTAACAATCCGGAAGAAGTTGCAAAGATTCAGCAGTTCATTCAGGCTGGAGACCCCATTCCTTGGGTTCGTATCTATAAGGTCGCCGACCATGTGCACTTCCCTCACATGCGTCACGTGAATGCTGGCCTTGAGTGTCAACAGTGTCATGGTGAGGTGCAGGAGATGCAGGTCCTCGACAGTCGTGACCCTGTTTGGGGCGGTGATAACATGGGCTGGTGTGTAGAGTGTCACCGCCAGCCGGATGATGTTGGAAAACCACAGGCCTCCACTGACTGCACAGTGTGTCACTACTGATGGCTGAGAATAAGAATATGCAAGATGGGATCAAACGCCGGGACTTCTTGAAGGTACTCGGTGTGTCAGGTGCTGGAGCCACACTTACAGGTTGCTCGACTGAAGAAGTAGAGCGCCTTCTTCCGTATGTAATACCTCCTGACGATATCACGCCCGGAGTATCGACTTGGTATACGACGGTCTGTGGCGGTTGTTCATCCCGGTGTGGGATGTGGGTGCGCACCCGAGAAGGGAGAGCAATCAAAGTTGAGGGCAACCCCAACCATCCTGTCTCACAGGGTGGGCTATGCGCCAAGGGTCATGCCACATTGCAGCATCTTTATCACCCAGATCGTTTTCCTGGGCCGATGATCCGCGACGGCAGTGAATTTCGGCAGGTGACATGGGAAGAAGCAGAATCACTGCTTGCTGCTCGTCTCAGTTCCGCTCAGAATCCGATGCTCATAAGTGGCCAAATGGGGCCTAGCCTTAACGAACTCGTAGATGAATTTGTTGAAGGAATAGGTGGTATCAGGGTTAGCTATGATGCGATTTCAGATGCCCCGCTAGCTGAAGCTGCCCGGATTGTTTATGGCACAGCAGGAATTCCGCAATATGACATAGAGAACGCTCGCTTCCTGCTCTCATTTGGCAATGACTTTATCGAAACTGGATCGTCACCAGTAGCACACAACAAGGGCCTCGCCCGGATGAGTTCAGTCGATGCAGCAGGGTCGAAAGGTCGTTTTGTTTATCTCGGCTCTCGCCTGTCGCTGACTGGACTGAATGCAGACAAGTGGATCCCGATACGACCTGGTACAGAGGCTGCGGTGGCGCTTGCAATGGCAGCAGTCATTGCTGGAGATGATCCTGAGGTTGCAGGCCCATACTCTAATGTTCTCCAAGCGTTCAATCCTCAAGTTGCTGCGCAGGCAGCAGGAGTGACTGAGGATGCGATATTTGAACTGGCAGAGGATTTTGCATCGCAAGCTCCTACCCTAGCCCTAGGACCCGGCGTGGGTGCACATCACCGTGGAGCAACGGCGGCGAACATCGCCGTTATGATCTTGAACCATGTTGCAGGTAATGTCGGCCGCACAGTGTTTTATGATGCTCCGATGAATGGAGCGATGAGTGCCTATGCTGACATTGAGGGCACTGTTAATGCTATGGCTTCGGGTGAGTCAGACGTTGTGATGGTTCACGGGGCAAACCCGGTTTACTCAATGCCCCTCCAGGCGGGTTTCGCCGAAGCCTTCGCTCAAGTGCCATTCAAGGTCTCTTTTGCGTCAGCGTTGGATGAGACATCGGAGATGGCAGACCTGATCCTCCCGGATCAACACTTTCTTGAAGCCTGGGGAGACTCTAGTCCACTTGCAGGGGTTGTCGCAGTGCAGCAGCCGGTTATGCAGCCGGTGCCTCACTTTGAATCGAAGCAGACCGGGGACGTGCTTCTCTCTGTAGCTAACAGACTCAGCGGTGAGGGCGATGCAGCAACGTTCTACGACTATGTTCAAGAGCACCATCGATCTGCGCACGATGACGCGGATGGCGTTTTTGAGGATGCTTGGCAGGAGCTTCTGCGAACAGGTATGGCAGATACCAGACGTGAGGAAGCCGGTGCTCTAGAGCTACAGTCCCCAGAGGTCGCGCTCAGCTTCGAGGTGCCCACATTTGATTTGCCGGGAGACTTAACCCTCCTCGTTCACCCGTCTCCGCGATTTGGGGCCGGTGAATTTTCAAATAGTCCTTGGCTACAAGAGCTACCGGACCCCGTCTCCAAGATTGTTTGGCACTCTTGGCTGGAGATGAACCCGCACACTGCTGAACTGCGCGGAATCCGTGAGGGTGACATTGTCACTGTGACTTCGCCTCATGGGTCACTTGAAGTACCGGTCTGGCTCTATCCAGGTATTAGAGAGGACGTAGTGGCCTTGGCTATGGGTGGCGGCCACACGGGCATGGGACGCTATGCAGATGATAAGGGAGTCAATGCACTCAACCTGATTCCATCGACTTCTGAGCAGCTGTCAGGTGCCTTAGTGACTACAGTGACTTCGGTCACCGTAATACCCACTGGTGAAAAACGACGACTTGCAACAGTAGAAGGGTCGAGCGACCAATACGATCGAATGATAGCTCCAGCAGTTGCTTTGGCTGACCTGGGCCATGCTGGAGACGATGAGCATGAAGAGGGTGGGCACGAAGAGTTGAGAGAGCTTCAGGGAGTCGGTGGCTTTATCCCGGTTCCCGCTGATGAAGGAGCTCCGACTGCATTTCCTTTGGAGGGGTCGCGCCACGGACTTTATGCTGAGGCACAGGAGGGGCCGCGTTGGGCAATGGCCATTGACCTGGATAAGTGCACGGGATGCAGCGCATGCGTGACAGCATGCCAGGCCGAAAACAATGTCCCCTGGGTCGGAGAAGAACAGGTTCTTATGGGTCGGGAGATGAGTTGGGTTCGTATCGAGCGCTACTACGAACAGGTTGACGCGACTCAGGCTGCCGATCTGGACGTGCGTTTCTTACCAATGATTTGCCAGCACTGTGGGAATGCACCTTGTGAGACAGTGTGTCCGGTTTTTGCAACTTACCATACACCCGAAGGCCTGAATGCTCAGGTCTACAACCGTTGTGTTGGTACGCGGTACTGTGCCAACAATTGCCCTTACAAAGTGAGGGTTTTCAACTGGTATGATTACACTGATGCGGTTCCGGAGCCTCTAAACTGGCAGTGGAATCCTGATGTCACTGTTCGGGCTAACGGGGTTATGGAGAAATGCAGCTTCTGTGTACAGAGGATTCGTGAGGTACAGAACCGAGCAGCACTCGAAGGTGGGAGAGAAGTCCGGGATCACGAGGTTGTACCGGCATGTGAACAGAGTTGCCCAGCCGAGGCAATCGTTTTTGGTAATATCCGAGACCCCAATGCCCGTATCACACAGGTATCGGCGAGTGAGCGAACGTATCGCGTTTTAGAGCCCCTAAATACCCAGCCTGCAGTGAACTACCTCAAGAAGGTCACCTTCCATGAGGTGGCATCTGTGGGGCATGAGGAATGAGCTTAGTGCCTGAGGGACCAACGGCTCGTGGAGCGGTCCCGCACCCCGACGTTCACACATATGACGAAGTCAATCGTGATGTTCTTCGGGCACTCGAAACCCCAGGTAAGGGTTGGTGGGCTCTTCTTGCGGTGGCTGCAGCGGGTGTGGTGCTTTTCTTTAGCGCCTGGGGATGGCAACTCTATAAGGGTATTGGTGTCAGCGGCCTTAACTCCCCGGTTGGGTGGGGTGTCTATATTACAACGTTTGTATTCTGGGTCGGTATTGCACACTCAGGGACGTTGATTTCGGCGATTCTTTTTCTGTTCCGGTCGCCATGGCGGCAATCAATTTATCGCGCTGCTGAGGCGATGACGGTATTTGCTGTTATGACTGCAGGCTTGTTTCCACTAATTCATGTTGGTCGGCTTTGGCATGCGTATTGGCTGATTCCGTACCCAAACTCCCGCTTTCTATGGCCTAATTTCAAGTCACCACTGGTTTGGGACGTATTTGCGATCACTACCTATTTTACAGTATCGGCAACGTTTTTCTACTTGGGCGCAATTCCAGATATTGCCGCCGCTCGAGATCGAGCAACGGGCCTGAGAAAGAAGCTTTATCAAGTGATCTCACTCGGATGGCGAGGCACTGATTCTCAGTGGCACCACTTTGGTAAGGCCTACATCTTTTTAGCGGCACTAGCCACACCTCTCGTGCTATCTGTGCACTCGGTTGTGTCTTGGGACTTTGCTATGGCAATCGTGCCAGGTTGGCACGCTACGATTTTCGCTCCCTATTTTGTTGCGGGTGCGATCTTCTCAGGCGTCGCGATGGTAATTACGCTCGTTGTGCCCATCAGGAAGGTTTTTGGTCTTGAGGCGTACCTCACGACGAAGCATTTCGATGCGATGGCGAAGTTGTGTTTGCTTACTTCGCTGATCGTACTTTACGCCTATCTATCTGAGTTTTTCCTGGCTTGGTATAGCGGAGAAGAGATAGAGAGGACTGCATTCTGGAATCGCCTATTTGGCGACTATTGGTGGGCGACCTGGACGATGCTGGTCTGTAATGGCTTTGTCCCGATCATGCTCTGGTTTAGACGTATCAGGCACTCAATCCCAGCGCTCTTTGTGATCTCTATTTTCATTAATATTGGAATGTGGTTTGAGCGTTATGTGATCGTCGTCACTTCGCTGCACCATGAGTATGAGCCGTTTGCATGGGGTATTTATCGTCCATCATTGACGGAAATGGCTCTTATGGTGGGTAGCTTCTGTTGGTTTGGCTTCTGGTTCCTCCTCTTCACTAGACTCCTGCCTCCTATCGCCATCGCTGAACTCAAGGAAGTCCTTCCTGCGCCTACACGGAAAAAGACGGGGGAGGCCTATTGATGGATAATGCTGCAGGCCTACTCGCATCCTACGAGTATCTTGACTCCACGGTTGATGCAATCAAGGCGCTTAAGAAAGCGGGATTCGAAAGGATCAAGGCGTATGCTCCTTATCCGGAACACCATATTGAACACGCACTTGGTTACGGACAGAGTCCAGTGCGTGTTTGGACACTTGTTGGTGGATTGACCGGCACGGCTACGGGGTTTGCACTTACCACCTGGACGTCGATCGATTGGCCGTTAGTTGTAGGTGGTAAGCCGATTGTATCTATCCCTGCCTACATAATTATCGCATTCGAAATGACCATCCTATTCGGTGCGCTTGCTACGATCATTGGGCTCTTCGTTCTCAGTCGCCTTCCTTCAATCAAGCCGACAGTTGTATACGATCCTGAATTCAGTTCGGGGCGCTACGGAGTTTATGTAGAAGGTAGTCGCCAGCGTCTAGAAGAGGCACGGCAGATAATGAACGAGCAGCAGCCCATTGAACTAAGAGAGGGTGAGCTTGATGACTAGCTCATATCTGCCCCGGGCACTTTTTGCTGCACTAGCAATTGTAGCTTTATCCGGCTGCAAGCCACTCGATGATGGTATGGTGCGGATTTTTGGCAGGTCAATGCGTGATCAACGTTCTTTTGACCCATATGAGAACACTCGGCCCTCACCCGAAAACTCTATCTCATTTTCCTCAGGAAATTATCCAACAGACTTCGGCGTTGTGAACATCGGACAACCCGAGGGAGTGAGCGTCCCAAGGTTTACCCAGGCGGACCTCGGGCTTCCGGGCATTGGAAGCTTGGTTGTTCAAGGGCTTAGTAATCCGCTGGATCCAACCGATCCTCGATCGAGAGAGAGAGGCGCGGAACTGTATGCGCGGTTCTGTACAGTTTGCCACGGAGAGGATGGAGTTGGCGCAAACGCATCCATTGCCGACAAACACCCTACCCTATCTGCCTACAATCTCTCGGGCGTTCAGGTAGCGGCTTATAGTGACCAGTACCTCTATGCTATGATCCGTGTGGGACGGGGACTGATGCCAGAGTATGGCAGTCGAATCACTCACTTCGATCGTTGGAGCATCGTGAACTATGTGAGGGAACTCCAATCTCAGGCAGGGAATGCACCGGAGAATAGTATGTCCGGTGATAATCCGCCGGCAGGAGAGTAGGAATGGCCCATATTCACGTGCCGGATGAAGTTTCTGTGCGCCACCTTCCTCGCTCTAGGAAAGCCAATCTTCTGATTGGTGCATTCATAGTGGTGGGGCTTTTGTCGTTCTTAATGAGATGGAGACAGGACCCTCAAGCCGCATGGATCAGCTATATCACGAACTGGCTGTACTTCACGAGCGTGTCCATGGGTGGTCTTTTGCTTGCGATAGCAACCTGGATTACAAAGGCAAAATGGAATTGGTCTATACGTAGGATTAGCCAATCTTTTGTTGCATTTCTCCCGCTCTCTTTCTTGCTCATGATACCCATGCTGGGTCTTGGTGAGAGCTATTTTCCTTGGATTGAGATGATGGCGGACGACCCGGTCGTCCAGAACAAATCAGCATATCTGAATATGCCATTCTTGGTCGCAAGGAACGTTCTTGGACTTGCTCTCCTCTTTGGGGTGGCACTGTATTTCGTCTATCTCGCTCTTCGCCCTGATATGGGTCTCAGTGCCCAACAGATGCTTGCAAAAGGGGAGAGAAGCGAAGCTTGGCGAGCTCGGCTGACACGGGGCTGGATGGGTCAAGAGAGGGAGGAGGTTCGTAGCTATAAGCGTATGACTGTGATTGCCCCAGCGTTCGTCATTATTTATGCGGTAGTCATGACAATGTTGAGCTACGATTGGGTCATGTCTCTGGAGCCACACTGGTTTAGTACGATGTTTGGCCCCTGGTTCTTCATGGGAGCATTCTGGATTGGCATAGCTGCAACGGCGCTCTGGAGCGTATATCTGAGAACACAGCATGAGGATTTTCACAGGAATATCGGCCTGCAGCAGCGCCATGACATAGGAAAGCTGTCCTTCGCATTCTGTGTCTTTTGGACCTATCTGTTTTTTAGCCAATACATAGTCATCTGGTATGGTAAGCTTCCGTGGGAACAAGCATGGATCATTAGACGCTCCGATGAAGTTTGGGGCGGTCTATCAGGGCTGGTTATCCTCTTGTGTTTTGTGATCCCTTTTGCAGGGCTGATTGGGAGAAAACCTAAGACGAAGCCAGTGCTCTTAGCTTTTTTCACCTCGATCATTCTTGTTGGAATGTGGCTTGAAAGATACGTAATGCTAGCCCCTTCACTTCACCACGGAGGAGATCCGGTCTTCACGATCTGGCAGCCTCTTATCGGGCTGATGTTCTTAGGTTTGTATCTAGGGTCAGTGCGATGGTTTCTCACAACATTTCCAGCAATACAGGTATGGCAACCGATGGTCGACCCTGAGACTAGGGAAGCGGAAATTCCTACGGGTCTTACTGCTGAATAGCAGCTAGCCCATTAAGGGCTCCAGGGAGCATCAGGGAACGGGTACGGACCGAAGAATGGAAATAGTTGACTCGTTAGCTTAGCCCACTAGTTCACGAAGTATGTCTTCATGAAGGGTCCCATTCGAGCTGACCCCTGAACCCCCATGGATCGTTGGCTCTCCCTGGAGTGTCGTGAAGCAACCACCCGCCTCTGTCAGGATCGTAAGAAAAGGTCCAGCATCCCAGGGTGCCATTATTGGATCCACTTGTGCCTCTATTCTCCCTGTCGCAACAAGTGCATGTCCGTAACAATCCCCCCAGGTGCGAGAAAAAGCAGCACGCTGTTGTAGCCTTCTCCATCCGATTCCTTCAGGGCGGGCTAAGATCCTCTCAATGTCAGTTGTACATACAACAGCTTTTGATAGTGAGTTTACGGATGACACACGGCACGACTCTCCATTCCAGGTGCAGCCATGACCAGCGCCTGCCGCAATCGTTTCTTTGAGAGCTGGAAAATGAGCAACTCCAACGACACTCTTACCGTCCACCTCTACGGCGATAAGGACCCCGAACAAAGGGACTCCTCTGGTAAAAGAGCGAGTGGCGTCTATTGGATCGAGAATCCATCGGACTCGGGCACCTTTGTTGGATTCACCGAATTCTTCACCGAGAATTGAATCACTAGGGAATCGCTCTTCGATTTTCTGTCGAATCAGTTTCTCAGCATTCCGATCAGCCACGGTGACAGGAGAACCATCTCCCTTAGCATCTGCATCGACTGTGCCGCCGAAGTGTTCTAGGGTGAGTGCCCCCGCATCCTGTGCTAGTTCTACGGCAAAATCCAACAACTTATGAATCTCGTTAGTGCTACGTGTGTTGTTCACCAGAATCGAGGGTTAGGGCATTGAATGTTGTTTTGGAACAGTAAATTCAAGGAGTTCGATCTGGATCATGTTCGACTTGCTTGCGGTTGATATAGTGATCGATTTCATAACCGATCGCACCGAGAAGCCGAGCTTCTCTTAGGTCAGGCGTGGCACGTGATAGGATTGTACGGATCGTCCTCATTACTGCGGAAGGTTCTCTGGCCTTGAAGAACTCGATCCGATGCAACCCTGTCTCTATGGCAGTATAGGTTTCTTCAAGCTCGGCCTGCGTTGGAGGCCTGCTTGCTCGGCGGCCTCGGGGCAGGGAATTTTCACCACTATCTACAGCAAGGAACACCTCGTAAGCAGCTACAAGACAAGCTTGGGCTAGGTTAAGGCTAGGGTGTTTCGGGTCGGTTGGTATGACCATCACCGCATGGCAAAGATCCAGAGCTTCATTTGTGAGGCCTCGGTCCTCACGACCGAGAACGATTGCCACCCTGTCTGTTGCCGCTCGCTCTGCCAGGAGGGTTCCGGCCTCACGCGGTCTGATGTAATTCCGCCCAGCAGTTCTTGCCCGCCCAGTTGTGCCCAAGATGAAAGAAGCATCACCTACGGCATCTTGCAGTGTGGCGTGTAGCGTTGTCGCGTTGATCAGATCGGTACTGCGGTGAGCGATGCCTTCGATTCGATAAGGATCAAACTCTTTAGGGTTTACCAGGCGGAGTGTCTTGAGTCCAAAGTTCTGCATCACTCGGGTGACACCGGCGATATTCACTACGTTCTTGGGGTGGTCAAGAACGATAGTAATACGAGAAAGCAAGTCGTAACTCACGGCAGCCGTCAACTGATGTTCCTGTTCCCTACTCCTCCCCGTCCTCCGATTCTTCTACGGGTGCCTGTAATTCGCCCTTGAAGTTGCGAATCCCCGAGCCGAGTCCTCTCGCCAATTGGGGCAGCTTCTTGGCACCGAAGAACATCATGAGGACCCCTAGTAGGAGAGCTACCTCCCAGAAACCGATCACAGCCATTTGATAGCTCATTTTATGAGCGCCTTGGCAATAAGTTGTAGCCGAACGTCAGTAGTATCATCATAGATCATATTGATCTTCAAATCTTCGCGGTAGTACTTCAGCGACTGTGTGGCTGAGCGCTCACGCTCCTGACACTGGGTCTGTACGAAGGTGCCGAACGAGTGTGTCCAGGTGATGATCAGGCTCTATAATACAGCCCAGGTAACTGGGGCTCCGGAGGGGTTTGAAGAAGTGAGGGGGAATAGGGTTGACCTTCCGCCAAAACCCCGTCATCCTGTGGGCTTCTGAGGTCAAACCCCACTGTCCGAGAGATCGCATGTCCGACACCCCTAGCGACTTGCTATACACTGAAGAGCATGAATACCTGAGGCCTTCTAGTGAAGACGGAATTTTTTTTGTTGGGATCACAGATTACGCTCAGGGTGAACTCGGAGATGTTGTCTATATTGAGCTACCAGACACGGGAATTTCCTTCTCAAAGATGGAAGTGTTCGGAACAATTGAGGCGGTAAAGGCTGTTAGTGATCTTTACAGTCCTATATCTGGTGAGGTGATAGAGATCAATATAGCTCTTGACGATGATCCTTCTCTCGTGAATACGGATCCATACGGTGAGGGGTGGATGATCAAACTCCGGGTTGATGATGAGGGTGACTTGGACGCCCTTATGGATTCAGATCGTTATGAGGACCATATCAGCTGACTGGGATTCAGTCAGAGTGTCAGGGGAGCCCATGACCTCTATTTACCCTCCTCCCGACTTCGAAGCCCGACACCTTGGCCCAACTAAGGCCGACATCTCAGGGATGCTCGAAGAAGTTGGCTATGATTCGCTTGCAGATCTGGTAAATAAAACGATCCCAGAATCCATCCGTATGGAGGGGGAACTCGATCTACCGCTGGCGCTGAGTGAAGCCGAGTTCATCAGTCACTTTCGTTCTGTTGCTTCCAAGAACCGCGTGTTCCGATCATTCCTTGGTATGGGGTACAGCGACACTCTGGTTCCCGGTGTGATCCTGAGGAATATCATGGAGAACCCGGGCTGGTATACCCAGTATACGCCTTATCAGGCTGAGATTGCTCAAGGACGCCTGGAAGCACTCCTAAACTTTCAGACGATGATCATCGACTTAACCGGGCTACCGATTGCGAACGCTTCATTACTTGATGAAGCCACTGCAGCTGCAGAAGCTATGCACCTGGCCCGCGGAGAGAGCCCCGCCAGTTCGAATACCTTTTTCGTTTCAGAGCACTGCCACCCTCAGACCATTGAGGTTGTGAAAACCCGGGCGTGGCCTCTTGGCGTCGAAATTGTGGTTGGAGATCACACGAATTTTGAACTACACGAGGGGGTATTTGGAGTATTACTCCAGTATCCAGCTACGGACGGCGAAGTTCTCGATTACAGGCCTTTTGTTTCTAGGGCAAAGGAGGCTGGGTCACTTGTCATTGTAGCAGCAGATCTAATGGCACTGGCTCTTCTGACTCCTCCCGGGGAATGGGGTGCAGATGTGGTGATTGGAAACTCTCAGCGCTTTGGTGTCCCCCTCGGCTGTGGTGGTCCACACGCGGCGTTTATGTCGGCGACAGATTCCTTCAAGCGTAAAATGCCCGGACGTATCATCGGAGTTTCTGTAGATGTAGATGGAAACCCAGCACTCCGAATGGCGCTCCAGACACGGGAACAACACATTCGCCGAGAGCGTGCTACGTCAAATATTTGTACCGCCCAAGTTTTACTCGCGATTATGGCGGGAGCGTATGCAGTCTACCACGGTCCGGAAGGGATTAGGCGTATCGCCGAGCGGATCCGAGCCCTTGCCAGTGTATTGGCTTCTGGTCTCGAATCACTCGGGCACCAAGTACTTACTCGGGTATTTTTTGATACGATCAGGGTGCGTCCCCAGGATGGTTCAGAGGAGGTATTTGCCCGTGCGGTCTCACACGGGATCAATATCAGGGATTTCGAAGACGGGACAGTCGGTATTGCGCTAGACGAAGTCACGACTCCTGCTGACCTAGAAGAGCTTTTCTTGATTTTTTCAACTGGAGATGAACCCGATTTTGATGCTGGTGAACTAACAAAACAGTCTGAACCATTCGAATTGCCAGGCTGGGCCAACAGGGAAACTCCTTATCTGGAACACGAAGTCTTCAACAGCTATCACTCAGAGACTGAGATGCTTCGTTATCTGCATAAGCTAGAATCCCGGGACTTGTCTCTTAACACGAGTATGATCCCGCTTGGTTCTTGCACCATGAAACTCAATGCTACTAGTCAAATGGAGGGTGTCACTTGGCCCGACATAGGTCGCATTCATCCTTTCGCACCTTCTTATCAGATGGAAGGGTATCAGATAATCTTTTCAGATCTTGAGCGATGGTTGGCCGAGATTACTGGATTTACGGCAACATCACTTCAACCGAACTCAGGAGCACAGGGGGAATACGCGGGCCTTCTAGTGATTCGAGCCTACCACGAAGATCGCGGTGAAGGTCACCGAGGAGTGTGCCTGATACCCGCATCAGCCCATGGCACAAACCCAGCGAGTGCAGTGATGGCAGGCATGAAAGTCGTGGTTGTTAAGAGTGGTGAAGACGGTACGATCGACCTTGTTGATCTAGAAGCTAAGGCTGTGGAGCATGCCTCTGAACTTTCTGCGATTATGGTCACCTATCCTTCCACACACGGTGTGTTTGAAGAGCAGATCAAGGATGTTTGTCGGATCGTTCATGACAACGGTGGCCTTGTTTATCTAGATGGGGCAAACCTCAATGCACAGGTTGGCCTTGCGCGTCCTGGTGATTACGGCGCGGATGTGTGCCATATCAACCTTCATAAAACCTTTGCGATCCCTCACGGGGGCGGTGGCCCGGGTATGGGGCCAATCTGTGTTAATACGAAGCTAGCTCCATACCTCCCAGGTCATCCAATACACCAGGTTGGCGGTGAGAAGGCGATCGGCCCGGTTTCATCAGCCGCTTGGGGAAGTGCGAGCATTCTGGCGATATCGTGGGCATATATTTCGATGTTGGGCCCTGGAGGAGCACGACGTGCATCGGAATTAGCGATCCTTGGTGCCAACTACATGGCAAAGCGCATAGAGCCTTATTTCGAAGTGCTATATAGAGGTGAGCATGGTCTGGTAGCGCACGAGTTCATTATTGATCTGAGGCCACTCAAGCGAGAGACAGGTATAACTGAAGAGGATGTGGCGAAGAGGTTGATTGATTATGGATTCCATGCGCCCACTGTGTCTTTTCCGGTGATTGGTACAATCATGATTGAGCCCACAGAGAGTGAGCCAAAGCAGGAACTCGATCGGCTAGTAGATGCGCTGATCTCAATTCGAGAGGAGATTCGAGAGGTGGAGATGGGGGCTGAGGATCCGGTTGATAACCCACTTAAGAACGCACCCCATACGGCTCAGATGGTCACTGCGGATGATTGGGGTCATAGCTATTCTCGCTCGAAGGCAGCATACCCGGCTGCTTGGACGCGGGATTTCAAGTTCTGGCCGCATGTAAGGCGGGTGGATAATGCGTATGGAGATCGAAATCTTATGTGCGCGTGCCCACCGATTGATCATTATGAGGATGGTGCTGCAGACTAGGAGTACTGTTAGTCATGCAATCATCGTAAAATACGCCGATTGCTTGTTTCTTCGAACACACGCCCTGGTCTGATTAGCATATGTCTTATGACGTAGTTTTATCTGCACACTCAACCGTTTAGGACCTTAATGCCACGAGGAGTTATATGGCGACCCTAACCTTCATCGGTCACTCAACTTTCACGCTACAGACGGACCATGGCGCCAAGTTAGTGATTGACCCCTTCCTTACGGATAATCCCGTAACTGAAGTCACCCCAGAAGATCTCGAAGCGGACTTCATTTTGGTCACACATGGTCATCATGACCATGTGGGGGACCTGATTCCATTAGCTAGCCAGACAGGTGCAACCATTATCGCATCCTATGAAATTGCCAGTTATATGGAGCAGAAGCATGGATGCACTGTGAGTCCTCACCATATCGGTGGTGGAGTCAGTTATCCATTTGGCTATGTGAAGATGACTTCGGCCTTGCACGGCGGAAAACTTGATCTTCCAGGTGCTGAAGGATTTACAACAGTACCCGGCGCGTTCTTGATCAATTTGGGTGAAGGCCAGCGATTTTATTATGCTGGCGACACAGGTTTATCAATTGAAATGCAACTCCTCAAGGGGAAGGTAGATATAGCGGCACTACCGATTGGGGATCGGTTCACTATGGGTCCAGGTGATGCAGTGACCGCAGTCGATTTCATCGAACCTTCTGTCGTGATCCCATTTCACTATGACACTTGGCCTGAGATCGAACAGGACGTCAGTGCCTTTGTTGATGCAGTCGGTGGCCTAGCCGATGTCCAGGTGATGCAACCAGGAGCTGTGTTCGAGTTCTAGCGTGACAGACAAGCCCATGAGTTCCAGTCTCAAATGGCGTGTCATTCGGGATGGTCCACGCACAGGGTCACATAACATGGCGCTGGATCATGCGCTTGCAGTTTGCTCCCAGGAGAGCCGGGGGGTATTGCGCCTGTACTCTTGGATGAAAGCGACCGTCTCTTTGGGTAGAAACGAGCTTGCCAGAGGCTTGTATGACCGAGCCAGCGCAGTCGAGCAGAAAATCGAATTTGTAAGAAGGCCGACCGGTGGCAGAGCTGTCTTGCATTCTAATGAGGTTACATATGCAATTGTTGTTCCGGTTCGTGCACTCGGTGGGCCCAGGGCTTCTTACATCGAAATCAACCGCGGTTTAGCGGAGGGACTTTCATCGATTGGAGCGGCCGTCACCGTTACCGATCATG
>CAJWPN010000044.1:0-21315 GCA_913045345.1 uncultured Gemmatimonadales bacterium | reverse complement strand
CCAGGTCAGTAAATCCAGGATGCGCACACTTAAGAGTGAAGGATTCAAAGGTGCAAAGGCGCTGGCAGAGGTAAGAACAAGCGCGGGCGATGTTGGATCGAGTGTCCGCCTGATCACAGGCGTACTGAATCTTGGAGCACTAGGAATCGGAGTTACTACCGGTTTACTGACACTGGAAGGTTGGCCATCAGCAATTGTCGTCATGATCGGTGTGGCGATCGTAATCGTGTTCGCAGATGTATTGCCTCGTTCGATTGCTGCCCGCCATCCCGTAAGACTCGCTCTAGCTTTCGCGTCAGGACTACTCAGCCTAACTCGATGGACACGGTGGATATCGGGACCGGTTTCCAAGCTAGAGGATGCACTCGTTAGAAACAGTGAAGATGAATTGAGTATAGAGGAGCGAGAACTCAGAGAAATTCAGGAAATCGGTCAAGAAGAAGGTGTTCTCGAAGAGTCAGAAAACCTTCTCGTAGAACGCGCGTTTCGGCTGGATGAGCTAACAGCCTGGGATGCGATGGTTCCGCGAGTCGACATCTTCGCCTGGCAAGAGGATCTTATCCTTTCTGAAATTATTGATGGGCTCCCAGATGTCCCATACAGCCGAGTCCCTGTATACAAGGATTCAGTTGATGACGTGACAGGTATCCTATACGTACGTGAAGCCTATGAGCGTATTAGTCAGGGAATGCATGACCTCAAGCTCCACCAAATTTCAAGGCCTCCCTTTTTCGTCCCTGGATCTCTATCCCTTGCCCAACTGATGAGAGATTTTCAGGCAAAACGCATCCACATGGGCATCGTCGCAGACGAGTTTGGAGGGACAGACGGTCTTGTAACCTTAGAGGACGTGCTTGAGGAATTGGTCGGTGAAATTCATGATGAAACCGATGTTGAAGAAGAGGAAATTCGCCAAGTCTCTAGTAACCGGATTGAATGTGATGCCGGAGTTGATGTCAGGGACATCAATCAAGCACTCGGAGTTACCCTCCCGAAGCTGGAGCATCGATCACTAAACGGCTTGATCCTTGAAGAGTTAGGACATGTGCCTTCCGTGGGTGAAGAACTCCGGTGTAATGATGTTCAGATTGAAATCATGCAAGCAACAGAGACTCAGGTTATCAGAGCACAACTAACACGGCTAACTGATCTCCAGAAATCTGATAACAACTAATGGCTATCATCATCCCGTTCAGGGGGAAAAAGCCAAGAATTCACTCCAGCGCATTTCTCGCACCCACAGCTGTGCTTATTGGGGACGTGACAGTGGGTGCTGACGCGAGCGTGTGGTTCGGAGCAGTGCTAAGAGGTGACAATCCCGATTACGGAATTGTCATTGGACCACGGACCAGTGTGCAGGACAACTGCGTCGTTCATGTGGGGACTTGGGGACCAACAGTAATTGGAGAAGATGTAACGGTAGGTCACGGAGCCAAGTTCGAGAGTTGCACAATCGGAGACCGAACCTTGGTCGGTATGAATGCGGTTATCCTGCAGAATGCAGTAGTCGGTTGCGAATGCCTCTTAGCCGCAAATACGGTCGTTCTAGAGGGCTCTAAGGTCCCGGACCGAAGCTTGGTGGCTGGCATCCCTGGACAAGTAAAGAAGACGCTAGACGGGAATGCCGCTTCCTGGATAGAAGGAGGTGGAGAACACTATGTCACCCTCTCACGAGAATACCGCGATGCCGGTATTGGGATACCCGAGAAAGATTGACTCCGAGTAAATAAGATGGATGGCAAACGAAATGAGCCGGAGCGTGGGGTCCGTGGGATAACTCAGCCGAGCTCGTCTACGGACAAAGGATCTTTGAAGACCCAGACGCCTTTATGTGACCTGTGCGGTGCACAAATGATTGAACGGCACTGTAAGTTGATCTGTCTCAGTTGCGGCTATCAGCGGGATTGTTCAGACCCTTGATCAAGGCTGCTCTTTAGACCGCAAGACCCATGATATGGGTAAGGTACCAGTTCATCATTGTATCACCCCAGAGATATGTGATAGCACCAGCAACGGCGAGGAATACACCGAATGGGATAAGCCGTCTGTACAGTGTAGCTATTGGGCCATATATGACGAACCCACCCAAAGACCCCAGGAAAGCGGTCTGAGCTACCCCTGAGATACCAACAAATGAGCCCACCATCATCATCATCTTGATATCCCCACCTCCCATCGCCTTATCCAGACCGGCCTCTCCTAGTCGTCCGGGCGAGATTTTCTCTATAATGCGCGTACCAGCTTCAGTGATGAACCAAAGGAAGATGTAGCCGACTAGCGCTCCTCCTACTGCATTAGCCCAACCTATGCCACCTGGTAAGAACGACATCCCGAGACCAAGCATCGTTCCTCCAAGTGAAAACTCATCCGGGATGATGTAAAAGCGTGCATCAGAGATCAACACGCCTAGGAGTAGACATAGAAATATACTCCCTCTTAGTGCCTCCCCACTGAGACCGTGAATCATGAATATTCCCGCACACAGTAGCCCGGATGTCAGCTCAATAACCGGATATTGGATGGGAATTAGCACTGAGCAGTAACGACACTTCCCAGATAAGTTCAGCCAGCTCAGAACAGGTATGTTGTCATACCATCTGATGGCCCTGGAGCATTCTTTGCACTGGGAACCAGGAGATATGATCGACTGATTTAGAGGCCATCTAGTTGAGCAGAGATTCAAGAACCACCCGACAGCAAGACCAGAAAGGCCGGCAAAGCCTGGGACTAACCAACCCTCGCCCACTATTCCTGCATCTTGGTTAATTCGTACATAAGGATCGCACCTGCAACCGCCACATTGAGGGAATCGACTTGTCCTGAGATCGGTACCCTCACCATGTGTTCGGCAGCATCCAACACAGCCTGGCGAGGACCCGCCCCCTCATTGGCCAAAACCAGTGCAAACCCTCTATCGTCAGGGGCCACTTTAAGGCTTGGAGCTCCTGGATCCGCTACCCAAATCGGCACTCCGGCTTTCGTTATCTCACGCATAGCTTCCTCGGCTCCAGCATGAGCAACCGAGAATCGAAAAACCGTACCTGCTGATGCACGCACAGTCTTTGGGGCCCACATGTCGGCGGTCCCGTCCAGTGTGATGACCGCGTCAACTGGGAATGCAGCTGCCGACCGGATGAGTGTACCCACATTTCCAGGGTCTTGAACCCCATCAAGCACCAGGTAGCAGCCACCGATTCGGAGGACATCCGGAAGCTCCACTTGCCTTTCTTTACAGACCATTAGGATACCCTGGGGATGCTTCGTGTCCGCCAAGGGTGCTAATTCTTTGTCACTAACACTCGTAATATCCAGATTCTCCTTTCTGATATGCTCCATTAGTTCAAGTCCTGCAGTTGTGGATTCAATTCTTTCTGATACCACCACAAATCGGACTTCCGCCCCGGCATCGATCGCTTCCTTCACAGCCCGAAGACCCTCGACGAGGACGAGTCCTTCCTTTTTTCTCGACTTTCCAGTTCGTAATCGACCTAGTAGTCGACGCTTCTGCTGGCTCAGATCCACCAGGCCCACCACTTTTCGTAAGCTTGAACTTCAACTGGACGCCCATTTAGCTGATGACGCACTTATCTCCTCCTATTGCACTCACGATTGCTGGAAGTGACAGCGGTGGTGGTGCTGGTATTCAAGGCGATCTCAAAACGTTTTCTGCTTTTGAGGTATACGGTACGAGCGCTGTCACTGCTGTGACAGCCCAAAACACTGTTGGTGTTAGGTCCATTGATGCTATGCCTAGAGCAATCGTAAGAGCACAGATAGATGCGGTGGTGACCGATCTCCGTCCTAATGCCTTGAAGACCGGCATGCTTATGAATGAAGAGATCGTATGCGAAGTTGGTGCAGCGATACGTGAATATGGGCTTATCCGATATATCATGGATCCAGTGATGGTCTCTACGAGCGGAGATAGACTATTGGATTCCGGCGCGGAGAAGTCACTTCTGACAGAACTCCTCCCTCTTACAACCCTAATCACTCCCAACCTGGATGAAGCTGCCCTCTTGGTAGGTCAACCGCTGCAATCAATCAAGGATCTTCAAGCCGCAAGCAGAAATTTGGTCGAGCGTGGTGCGGGAGCTGCACTCATTAAGGGAGGCCACCTTGAAGGGGAGGCCATTGATATTCTTTGGGATGGATCGGAAGAATGGATCTGGCGACGGCCGAAGATTAACACGACACGAACTCATGGGACCGGCTGCGCGCTCTCTGCTGCAATCACTGCGGGGCTCGCTAATGGTGAAGACCTCAGCGATGCAGTTAACCGAGCGATCGAATTTGTTGTCCGAGCAATTCAAACTGCGCCCCAGCTCGGTAGCGGTACGGCTCCCGTGAATCATTCGGCAGATACCAATTAAAGTCTAGCACTAACTGCGATAAACAAACTGCTTGAGTATCCGGTCAGAGGATCATCCCCGCGACCGTGGCTGTCATAAACGCGGCAATCGATCCAGCGATCATCGCGCGCAAACCCAATCGGGCTAGATCATGCCTCCGTGAAGGAGCAATACCACCGATCCCTCCTAGTTGCACTCCAATTGACATGAAATTCGCGAAGCCCGATAACGCGTAAATGGTGATAATGATCGACCGCGGTTGAAGACTATTTTCGCCACCCAGTGTCGCCGCTAATTGCAGGTATGCGTAGAACTCATTCAAAACCGTTTTTTGACCAATCAAAGATCCGACCAAAGGAGCGTCAGCCCAGCTCACACCCATAAGCCATGCGAGTGGAGATAGAAGCCACCCTAGCATTCCCTCGATCGAAAGACCATCGAGTCCTGCAAGACCACCAGCCCACCCCACCACACCATTCGCAAGAGCAACAAGGGCAATGAATGCAAGCAGCATTGCTCCAACATTCAGCGCCATGAAGAGTCCCTCCGACGCTCCTCGCGCTGCGGCATCAATCACATTCACGTCCGAAGATTCAATGTTAGCTTCAAGATTTTCAGATGTCTCCGGCTTACCATCCTCCGGATACATCAGCTTGGCAACGACCAGTGCAGCTGGTGCGGACATGACTGATGCAGCGATAAGATGTCCGGCAATATCCGGAAAGTACGCCATGAGAAGGCCCACATACGCAGCAAGCACACCTCCTGCTACTGTGGCAAAACCGCCAGTCATGACAACCATAAGCTCCGACATTGTCATCTTCTCAACGAACGGCTTGATAAGGAGAGGTGCCTCAGTCTGACCTACGAAGATGTTTCCGGCTGCGCACATCGTTTCGGCACCGGAAGTCCCCATAGTACGCTGCATCACAAATGCTATGCCTCTCACGGCTAGCTGCATGATGCCAAGATGATAGAGGACCGTCATCAGAGATGAGAAAAAGATGATAGTGGGCAAGACATTGAATGCGAAAAATGCCCCTGTGTTCGCCACCTGACCGGGCATCTCCGTGAACTCACCCTGCCCCACAGTCCCCACCCCCACCGGCACGTTGTCATACACTAAGTTCCCGAAAATAAAACTGGCGCCATCTACAGTGAAACTGAGAAGGGCAACCATTACGCTATTAATCACATCGAAGAAATCAGCCCCGATATCCGTTCTTAAGATGAAGAACGCGAATAGGACCTGGAGAGAAATACCCCAAATCACGATTCGCCAAGCCACATTCTTTCGGTTAACACTCAGCACCCAGGCAAGAGCTAAGAGGAAGGCAAGGCCTAGGATTGACCGTAAACGTTCTATTAGGGGTAAGTCGAGGGATCCCTCCGGAACAGAAATCTGGTTCACGGCCTGGGAAGTTGTCTGCGTCACCGAAGAAGGATAGGGGGCAATCTCTGCTCCCGTACTTTGCCACGCACCCGTCAAGATCAGAGTTGCTGCTGTTATCCATAGGACGGCAACGGCTGGCCCTGGTGGCTTCATTCGGGTGATCATCTTCTCGGATAAGCGTAAACCAGACCCAATATCATTGGAACAATAGCGAACCAACAACAACCAACGCAGAGAGATCATGGTTTGCCGTCACGCAATCTCGCACCGCATTCCTTCCCAGCCTTAATCATGCCAGACAACAAAAGGGTGCCATTATGGCAGTTGGCCACGGTAAACCCAGCCAAAGCGGCGTGTAATTACTGAAGTTTTACGGCATAGCTATTGCACTAACAGAACTGAGATAAAAGAACGCCTAACAGCGGATATTGAGGAGAATATGAGTAAAGTCATTGGGATTGATCTAGGTACAACCAATTCTGTCGTCGCAGTTATGGAAGGTGGCGAGCCGGTGGTAATCCCGAACTCAGAAGGTGGGAGGACAACCCCATCTGTGGTGGCATTTACAAAAGAGGGTGAGCGTCTGGTAGGTCAGGTAGCACGACGCCAGGCAATCACAAATCCTGAAAACACGATCTTTTCAATTAAGCGGTTCATGGGCCGAAAGCATGTCGAGGTCTCTGAGGAAGAGAAGCTCGTTCCTTACAAAGTCGGTCCTGACTCTAGCGGCAGGGTGCAGGTCACGATCCCGAATGCAGAAAACGAGACGTTCAGCCCACCCGAAATCAGTGTCATGGTTCTTCAGAAAATGCGACAAACTGCTGAGGACTACCTGGGAACTAAGGTGAACCAAGCTGTCGTAACGGTCCCTGCGTACTTCAATGATGATCAACGACAAGCCACGAAGGATGCAGGAAAGATTGCCGGTCTCGAAGTGCTCCGAATTGTTAATGAACCCACTGCTGCAGCATTAGCGTACGGTTTGGAGAAGCAGTCTGAGGAAAAAATTGCCGTCTTTGATTTGGGTGGGGGTACTTATGATATCTCGATCTTGGAATTGGGTGATGGGGTATTCGAGGTCAAGTCAACAAACGGTGATACGCACCTAGGGGGTGATGATTACGATCAGAGGATCATCACCTGGCTCGTAGATGAGTTCAAGCGTGATCAGGGCATCGACTTGTCTCAAGATCCAATGGCGCTTCAACGGCTTAAGGAAGCTGGAGAGAAAGCGAAAATGGAACTCTCAACGACTATGTCATCAGACATAAATCTTCCATTCATCACAGCAAGCCAAGACGGTCCTAAGCACCTGAACTACACACTTTCAAGAGCTAAATTTGAGCAGCTCGTTGAAGATCTTAACCAGCGCACGATTGAGCCTATGAAGAAGGCACTAGCGGATGCTGGTCTGACAACAAATGACATTGATGAAGTGATTCTCGTGGGAGGATCAACCCGTATCCCAAAGGTCCAGGAAATCGTCAAGGACTTCTTTGGGAAGGAACCCCACCGGGGTGTGAACCCAGATGAAGTCGTTGCAGTGGGTGCTGCGATACAGGGCGGTATCCTCGCTGGGGAAGTCACAGACGTCCTCCTGCTTGATGTGACACCGCTGTCTCTAGGTATTGAGACGCTCGGAGGGATCCGGACGACCCTTATTGAACGAAACACAACTATTCCAACCAAGAAAGCAGAAGTTTTCTCCACTGCGGAGGATAATCAGACAACAGTCGAGATCCATGTGCTCCAAGGTGAACGGAAAATGGCCATCGATAATAAAACGATAGGCAAATTCCAACTCACGGGTATTCCACCAGCACCAAGAGGGATGCCTCAAGTGGAAGTCACTTTTGACATTGATGCAAATGGGATCCTGAACGTATCCGCAAAGGATCGTGCTACAGGTAAAGAACAGGAAATACGGATTGAAGCATCGAGTGGGTTATCCGATACCGAGATTGATCGGATGGTTCAGGACGCCGAGGCACATGCTTCGGAAGATGAAGAAAATCGGGACAAGGTGGAGGCTCGTAATCAGCTCGACTCGCTCGTCTACCAGGTTGAAAAAGATTCGAGTGAGTGGGGCGACAAGGTTGATGAAGCGACGAAGAATCGTCTTGAATCGGCACTTGAGCAGGCCAAGGAAGCTCTCAAGGGAGACAATACCGACACACTTAGCACTGCACGGGATGAACTGATGCAGGCATTCAGCACAGCCGGGCAAGAGATGTATCAAGCTCAAGCTTCTGAAGCTGGGGATGAAGAAACAAATCCAGAGGAAGGAAGTACAGGTGAAACACAGGCTGATACTGATGAAGATGTGGTCGAAGCTGATTATGAAATCGTGGAGGAGGAGAACTGAGCCACAACACCTTACCTTACATAGAATCCATGCGGCTTTACGGATAAAGGGCTAGCGGATTCAGAGGTTTCAACATTTTCTAGGGAGATCTGGAAAAGTGAATGGAACTTGGATCTACCTAGGGTCTTTACGTGTAGGTATGGCATCCGGTTTGCTTAGGCGGGCCTTGGTAACACTGATGATTGATTTCGGAAGGAGCTAAGATGTACGACCCCCTTCGTGCGAAGGTTAAGGTGGCACTTTATAGCGCTATCGCCTTCCTAGTCGGACTTGCCATTACCAGTGGGCTCGGATGGACGAGTAAGTCCTATGCGATGCCCGTCATTGCTGAGACAGCGCAAATATCCCCGGAAGCAGTTCAGCCGGCACTAGATCTCAGCCAAGCATTCACAAATCTTGCGGATGCGGTGACGCCCGCAGTGGTACGAATAGAAGCTCGTAGACCCGTGACGGCTACTAACCAGGAAATTCCTGATGCATTCCGGCGCTTCTTTGATTCACCAGAAGGGCAAAACCAGCCTCCGTCGCAAGGGCAAGTCGCGGGAGGCAGCGGATTCGTGGTCTCTACGGATGGATATATTCTTACCAACAACCATGTCGTGGAAGGAGCGGATGAGGTTAAGGTCTACTTCCCTGACCGGCGATATTTCGATGCAGAAATTATCGGAACTGACCCTTTCACTGATGTAGCTCTCATAAAAGTCAATGCAGGCGAACCTCTTCCAGCACTTTCTTTTGGTAATTCTGACAACGTAAAAGTGGGAGAGTGGATCCTCGCAATTGGCAACCCTGGATTCGGCAATTCTGCGTCTCTTGATTTCACTGTCACGGCTGGGATCATTAGCGCACGTGGTCGGCCACTGCAGCTCCTTCAGAACGAACTGCGCTCCGACCCGAGATTCGGTGATCAAGCTTCTCGCTGGGCAATTGAAGACTTTCTTCAAACCGATGCGGTTATTAACCCAGGAAATTCGGGTGGGCCGATGGTGAACCTCAACGGTCAAGCAGTAGGCATAAACTCTGCAATCGCCTCTACGACTGGAGCCTACCAGGGATACGGATTCGCTATCCCAATCAATCTTGCTCGCCGTGTGATGGAAGATCTGGTTGAATATGGTTCTGTGAAGCGACCAAGAATTGGCGTAGAAATTATCACAGCCACAGCGGAAGACGCTGAGGTATACGGACTGCCTTCCGTCTCCGGAATCCTAGTTCAGGCTGTAGATCCGGAAGGACCAGCCAGTGGAAGCCTTGAGCCTGAGGATGTAATCGTAGCTTTGGATGGTAAAGCAGTCGGTTACGTTGCGGAGCTGCAGGCACAAATTGCTCAGCACCGACCTGGTGACCGGGTCAGCCTCACTGTTTATCGGGATGGCGGTCCCATAGACGTGGCCATTCAACTTGATGAAGCTCCCATCAATAACTCACCCACAAACGTTTCAGAGCGAACAGTCCACTCCGAAGAACGCTTGGGTATCAATGTGGAAGAGCTAGATGAGGAACTGGCGGCTGAATTAAGGTTCTCTGAAGCCGGGGGTGTCGTGCTAACTCAGGTTACACGAGGAAGCCCGGCTCAGCGGAGAGGGGTGGGGCAATATGTAGGCAATAAGTTGATTCAGGTGAACGATTCAGACATCACTATACCCGAAGATGTGCGTGACGCGCTCGATGCGGTCGAAGAGGGTGAAATCGTCTCACTCCACTTTGAGAATCGAGATGGAACGGGACGTGTGGTAAATGTTCGCATGCCCAATTAAACGATTACCGTAGGGAGAAAAGCAGGGGCGCCAGAGGCGCCTCTGCTTCTTGCTTTGTGTGAGCCCCTTTACCAGATCATAGAAGTTCTTCCGTTGAACGATTCTCAACACCGGTTTTATCTTGTCTTTCGCCTGCGAAAGTGGCGGAATTGGCAGACGCGCGGGATTTAGGATCCCGTGGCCTTAGGCCGTGGGGGTTCGAGTCCCCCCTTTCGCACTCTGCCACCTAGTGAATTTACGATAGAGACCTATGAGTTTAGACGCTTCCAGCCTTGTGATCTCCCTAGAGGAGAAAGAGAACTGGCGCCGTAGCATGGAGGTTACAGTTCCAGCAGATGTTGTGCGCAAAGAGGAAGCCCGTGCTGCTGAGAAGCTTGCCTCTCGTGCACGACTTAAAGGCTTTAGAAAAGGCAAAGTTCCGAGGCAAGTGATCGAATCCAGATTTGGGGGATCATTACGACAGGAAGCTTTGGACAACCTAGTCAGTGAAGCATACAAGAAGGCACTGGCCTTGAAGGAACTCCGTCCAATAAGTGAAGGCGAGATTGAGAACATCAATTATAGACCAGAAGAAGACCTGGTATTCTCGATCGTTTTTGACATTCACCCGGAGATAGAGATCAGCCGTCTGGGGGGATTCGCTGTTGAGCGACCAGTTACTGAAGTCACAGAGGACCACATAGATAAAGTGCTGGACCGGATTAGAGAGCAGAACGGTGCTTGGAAGCCTATAGAAACAGGTCTTCCGGAAGACGGCAATCTTGTCTCCGTAAACATCAGAAGATTGGATGATGATCAATCAGATGAAGGCCGGGAATACGAATTCATCTTAGGCCAAGGAGACGCTCTTCCTGACATTGAAGTAGCGATCAAGAGTCTTGAACTGAATGGAAAAGGAGAGTTTGACATCTCTTTTCCCGATGATTTCCCAGACGAGGACCGCAGAGGAGACCTAGAGCGTATCGAGCTTACGGTTTTGGGCCGCAAGGAATTAGAACTGCCCGAATTAGGGGATGATCTTGCCAAACAGGCTGGTGAATTCGAAACACTAGATGATCTGAAGTCAGGTGTACGAGAGGACCTACAGAAAGAAGCCGGCAATCAGGCTGAAGCGGTAGTGAGGGGTCGTCTACTCGATCTTTTGATTGAGGCTAATCCCTTTGATGTTCCAGTCTCAATGGTAGACCGCTATATAGATGCAGCTGTTGGCGAAGAGTCGAAAAACCTAGAACCTGACAAGCTCAAGGATGTGCAAGATTCAATTCGACCAGAAGCTGAGAAAGCGGTAAAGCGTATTCTTATCTTAGACGAGATCGCCGATACTCAGTCGTTAACGGCAAACGACGATGAAATTGATGCCCAAATCGCAGAAATCGCAGAAGCGAATAACACTACAGTAGAAGATGTTTACACGAACCTTCAAAAATCCGGTCGACTCGATATGCTGAAACGAGAGCTCACCGAGAAAAAGATTTTTTCCTTTATAGAGAACCAGTCACAAATCACCGACGGTACAGCAGCCTAACGGCACTGTCAGAGAGAAAAACCATGTCTATATATCCTCCCTATGTGATTGAACGGACCAGCCGAGGCGAGCGCAGCTACGACATTTTTAGTCGTCTACTCATGGACCGAATCATTTTCCTGGGGAGTGGCATCGATGACAATGTGGCCAATATCATCGTGGCTCAACTGCTTTTTCTGGATGCTGAAGACCCTGAGCGTGACATCTTCATGTACATCAACTCCCCGGGAGGCGGAGTTTACTCAGGGATGGCAATCTATGACACAATGCAACACCTGCGCGCACCCGTTTCAACATTCTGCGTAGGAATGGCAGCTTCAATGGGAGCAGTGCTTTTGTCGGCTGGAGCTAAGGGAAAACGCAGTGCACTGCCAAACTCCCGTATTATGATTCATCAGCCTTCAGGAGGATCTCAGGGTACAGCTTCAGACATAGAGATTGCTGCACAAGAAATCTTGCACATCCGTGAGAAGCTGAACCTTCTGATTGCAAAGCACACAGGGCAACCAGTGGAAACAATCCAGAAAGATGCAGATCGGGATCGTTTCATGAGCCCGCAGGAAGCGGTCGAATATGGGCTCATTGACCAAGTTATAGAAGGTCCAGTTCAAACAGAAACTGTTAAATCCTCGGACTCAGAAAGTAGCGACTGAACACTCTTTAGAGATCAGATTCTGAGAGGTGCGTAGCCAATGACAAGTGATAAGAACCTTCGCTGCAGTTTCTGCGGCAAAGATAAAGAAACTGTTAAGAAGTTTATCAGTGGGCCAAACGTCTATATCTGTAACGAGTGTATTTCACTTTGTAACGAAATACTAGCTGAAGAGGATGAGCGCGCGACTAGGGAGCAAGCAATTCCTAGCCCAACTCCAGAAGAAATTAAATCTACGTTGGACCAATACGTCATAGGTCAGGAAGCTGCGAAGAAATCTTTAGCGGTCTCAGTCTACAATCATTACAAACGAGTAAACCATCATGGCGTACTCGATGAGGTTGAGATCGAGAAAGCGAATATCCTTCTTATTGGGCCAACAGGAGTAGGGAAAACACTGCTTGCACAAACACTTGCCCGAATGCTCCATGTGCCGTTCACCATTGCAGATGCGACGACACTGACTGAAGCAGGTTATGTCGGTGAAGATGTAGAAAACATCCTCGTGCGACTCCTCCAAGCAGCTGACTTTAATGTTTCCGAGTGTGAACGGGGGATCGTCTACATTGATGAGATGGACAAAATCGCAAGGAAATCTGAGAATCCATCAATTACCCGAGACGTCTCTGGTGAGGGTGTCCAGCAAGCACTTCTGAAGATACTCGAGGGCACTATAGCATCAGTACCTCCACAAGGAGGCCGGAAGCATCCGCAACAGGAATATATTCAGGTGGATACACGAAACATCCTGTTTATCTGTGGAGGTGCATTCGATGGGCTGGAGAAGATTGTCGAAGCTCGTCTAGGAAAGAGGCAGATTGGCTTCACGGGTGAAGAGCTTGAGAAGACAGATGATGATGACATCATGCGTTGGGTCGAGCCAGAGGATTTGCAGCGGTACGGGTTGATCCCAGAATTGGTTGGACGGCTGCCCGTAGGTGTGCACCTGGAAGAACTTGATGAGGAAGCTCTTGAACGCATCCTCGAAGAACCCAAGAATGCGTTGGTAAAGCAATACCAAAAGATGTTCGAACTTGAAGGCGTTGGTCTTACTTTTGATCGAAAGGCGATCAAAGCTATTTCACGTAAGGCATTAGAGAGGGGGACAGGGGCACGGGGTCTCCGCTCAATCATTGAAGGTATTATGAGGGACCTGATGTTTGAGATCCCATCACGGGCAGACGTTAGCGAAGTGGTTATTACTTCGGAATGTGTTGAACAAGGCACAGCTCCGCTTCTATTACTAAACCCTGAGGAACAAAAGCTAGAAGCGTAGAGTCAGCGCGAACTGCAAATTCATCTGAAGAGCCATTCAGCAGTTGGATCTTAGAGAAAAATATGTCGCCTAGGCGACGCTTATCTGATGTCGAAGGATCCCTTCGAAGCATCTCTGTTCTGAGCGCGATCGAATGTGTACGATAGGCCCTAAGCAAACCCTCTCGCGCACTCGAGCCAAAGAATGGCAAAGCTCATCCGGGCTGAAGATCAAGTTGAGGTACCTGCCCGTCTACCGGTAATCGCACTCCGAGACCTCGTCTTCTTCCCCTATTCCGTTCTACCTCTACTAATAGGACGCAGTCGCTCTGTCACAGCCCTTGAGGAAGCAGGTTTAGACAGGGATCTAGTCCTGCTCGTTACCCAACGAGACTCGGCAATCGATGATCCCGGAAGTGGAGATCTATTTCGAATAGGGACAATCGCTCGAATCGTCCAGATCACAGCTCTACCGGATGGAACTTCTCGAGTGGTGCTTGAAGGACTCGGACGTGCTCGAATCCTCAGGCTAACAACCAAGACCAAGGCTCTACGAGCCACTATCGAGCTATTGACTGATCGCGAAGTAGAATCAGATGGCGAAGTGCTGGATACCGCTTTATCACTTACTCAGACCGTAGCCAACCTCTACTCGGAATATGCCCAGCTCCACGAGAGAATCCCTGAAGAGCTTTCTGGGATTCTTTCTGCCGAAGGTGACCGCGTTCGATTCATTCACCTGATTGCTGGACACCTTATCTTACCGGCTCTGGATAAACAGGAACTGCTGGAAACGATAGATCCGGTCGAGCAATTGGAGATCTTACGCCAATTGCTAACACGTGAACTTGAGATCATGCGTATCGAGGCCAAGCTAGACCGGCAAATTCAACTTCAGCTAAAAGAAGAGAAAACACCTGATCTTGTCCTTGGCCTTGGAGGAATCCGAAAAGACTCGTCACAGGAAGACTTAGACGAGTGGAAGGAGATCGAGCAAGCTATTTACGATGCCAACCTTCCTGCTCATGCCCTGGACCTGGCAAACAAGGAACTGGGCCGTCTGAAGAAATTGAACCCCGTTGCTCCAGAAGCGGCTGTCATTCGGACACACCTCGATTGGATTGTTGAGCTCCCCTGGACTGCACGATCCCAAGACAATTTGTCAGTAGAACATGCCTCCAAAATCCTTGATTCTGATCACTTTGGTTTAATTGAAGTGAAGGAACGGATTCTCGATCATGTTGCAGTGCTGTCCCTCGTAGGTGAGATACGCGGACCAATTCTTTGTCTAATTGGACCTCCGGGGGTAGGTAAAACTTCGCTAGGCCGAAGTATTGCTCTCGCTTTAGGGCGGGAATTCGTGAGAGTAAGCCTCGGTGGTATCAGGGATGAAGCAGAAATTAGAGGACACCGGCGCACTTACGTCGGAGCATTACCAGGGCGAATACTCCAGGGTATACGCCGAAGCGGCACACTTAATCCAGTTTTCCTGCTTGATGAGGTAGATAAGCTAGCTAGGGATTTCCATGGAGACCCCGGTGCAGCTCTCTTGGAGGTACTGGATCCGGAGCAAAATGCGAACTTCACGGACCATTACCTTGAACTTGATTACGATCTCTCCGACGTCCTCTTCATAGCAACCGCTAACACACTCCAGGACATCCCGGAGCCATTGCGTGACCGCATGGAAGTGATACGGCTTCCAGGCTATCTGGATACGGAGAAACGAGAAATCGCAACGCGTTTCCTTTGGCCAAAGCAGATCAAGCGTCACGGACTGAGAGTGGAAGAAATCGAACTATCTCCTGCCGCAGTACATGATGTGATCGAACGATATACCCGTGAAGCCGGCGTTAGAGAACTCGAGAGGCGGTTATCACGGATTGCTCGGAAACTAGCTCGATCTGTGGCAGATGGCCGTAAGGTTTCCAACGTACTAGAACCTCAGAACCTCAAGGAACTGCTTGGCCCTCGACCCTATGCTCCTCCTGATCGGGACGAGAATAGTGACCGGATCGGTATTGCTAATGGCCTTGCTTGGACGGCAGTCGGAGGTGCTGTTCTAGATGTCGAAGTAGCTATAGTTATGGGGACTGGCAACCTCAGACTCACAGGCACTCTCGGCGAGGTCATGCAGGAATCCGCCCACGCTGCAGTCACATACGCACGTTCACGCTCTTCCCTACTTGGCCTCGACCCTCAGTTCCACGAGAAAATTGATATTCACATCCACATTCCAGAAGGTGCGACTCCTAAAGATGGTCCTTCGGCGGGAATTACAATCGCTGTCGCACTAATCTCAGCCTTGATCGAAAAACCGACACGTGCGGATGTCGCTATGACTGGAGAAATCACCCTCCGAGGTCGCGTCCTATCAGTCGGAGGCATCAAAGAAAAGGCCGTTGCAGCACTTAGGGGAGGCATACGACGAGTGGTACTTCCTGCTGCAAATGCACCCGATCTCGAACTTCTACCGGATGAGGTTCACGCGGGTGTGACGTTTCAGCTAGTCAATACCATGGACGAAGTTATGGATGCTGTTTTAGTTGAAAGTATGATTGATCAAAGAACGCAGATAACTAATCCTGAGCTCGGGTTTCCGTATTCACACGGATGAAGATTAGAACTGTTGAGTATTCAGGAACACTAGCCAAGCCGGGTGGTGAATTTCCTGACACGCTTCCTCAGATCGCTTTATTGGGTCGCTCGAACGTTGGAAAGTCTTCTTTAATCAATACGCTCCTCAGAAGGACCCGCAGCAAGTTAGCTCACGTATCCGCAACCCCTGGAAAGACAAAAACCATCAATTTTTTTCTTGTAAATGAGCGCTTCTTTCTTGTCGATCTCCCTGGTTATGGCTATGCCCGAGCACCTGAGCATATGCGAAATTCTTGGTTAGAACTAATAGACTGGTACCTGAGAGAAAGTGACTGCCTTAAGGGATTGGTGCACTTAACTGATGCTCGCAGAAAGCCAACAAAGCATGACTTGGAGATGGCATCATACCTTTCCAAGCTAGGTATACCTGCTGTCGCTGTACTCACAAAAATGGACAAGCTAAAGAAAAGCCAGTGTCCTGCTGCTGTCGAACGTGCCTGTGAGGAGCTGGGCTTTGATGAAGATCAGGTGGTCCCCTTCTCTTCAAAAACTGGATTTGGCCGTAAAGCTCTACTTGAAGCCCTAGACGATCTCTTAACAGAAGCTGAGGTAGCTTGAACCTGATGCGTTAATCACTCACTGATAGACATCAAGCAAGGTTTAGATTGGGTTATTCATCTAATTCGTACTTAGAGATCTTCCGGTAGAGAGTCCTCTCCCCAATCCCTAAGAGCTTAGCAGCCTTCCGACGGTTCCCTCCTACCGAAGATAGCACGGCTGAAATCGTATTCCGCTCTACGTCTTCCATAGTCATTCCAGGTCGAAAGACGACAGGTGCATTGAGGTCAGAACCTAGCTTCCATCCAGAATCTGAGGCGTGAGATTCGTCGGAGACTTCAATGCCCGGCTGTGAAGGTAAGGCTCCAATTTCTATGACTGAATCAATCGGTTTATCACTAGATACAGATCCCACTGTACCTAGGACTGTTTCACCATTAATCGTAAGACCTTCACCGCTCCGGTACGCCTCAAACTCTCTTCTTAAATCATCCATGTCGAGGCGAAGATCTACCAACGTTCGAAATACGAACTCGAGTTCCGGTTTCAGATGCTTTTGGACTTCGCCTGAATGCACAGTTTGATCGACTAAGGCGGGTAGTAGGGCTTGCCCACCGCCTGTTCTGACCTCCTCAGGAATATCTTCGGGTCGTATCACCCGACCTGGAGCTAGAACAACCATAGATTCGACCAGATTCTTGAGTTCTCGGACATTACCTGGCCATGAGTAATTTATGAGAATCTCCATCGCATCTGAGGAGATACCATGGAAATCTCGATCATGCCGATTAGAAGCTTCTACTACGAACGTTTCTACAAGAGTGGAGACATCCGCCTTCCGGTCACGGAGTGCTGGAAGAATTATAGAGAGGACATTTAAGCGGAAGTAAAGATCTCTTCGGAATTGACCAAGTGACACCAATCTCCGGAGATCTTGGTTTGTGGCGGCAACGATTCGAACGTCAACCTTGATACTCTGCTCACCCCCAAGTTTATGAAATTCTTGCTGTTCAAGCACCCGGAGGAGTTTGGTCTGCGTTGACAAAGCCATGTCACCGATCTCGTCCAGGAATATTGTCCCACCATTTGATACTTCAAACAGTCCTCGACGGGAAGCAATCGCACCAGTAAAAGCCCCTTTCTCGTGTCCAAATAGCTCTGATTCCAGAAGTGTATCTGAAAGCGCAGCGACATTAACTGCTATAAAAGGTTCGTGCCGACGTGGTGAGAGCGCGTGAATTCCTCGTGCTACCAACTCTTTTCCTGTCCCCGATTCTCCGGTAACAAGCACGGTAGACTCAACCGGTGCAATCTGTACTACTCGCTCGAGCACTTCGCTCATCGCATCCGTCTCACCAACAATACCAGTTAAACGCTGAAGGCGTCGGCGCTCAATGAGACGGCTCCCAAGAAGAATTACATCACTAATCATTGAAGGACTATCGAACACTTCATCGACATCCTGACTCATCTCTGTGACTAATGGCTGCGAACTGATTATGAAAACAGGTATCTGAAGTTTATCACGGGCCTGAATGACTAGGGGATTTTCTCCTTGTTCAGCCCCTCCGGTGAGTACTAATAGAACGGCGCCGTCCTCAGCTGATAGCTCTTCATCAGGGGTGACTAAGTCAGTGGAATAACCGGAAGACTTGAAACCATCTCGCAGAAGCCCGGCGGTTGATAGGTCATGGGTTGAAATAAGTACTTGATCGTCATTCACGACAAATCTTCCTGCTTGTCGTGGGGCACGCTTTCATTTCTAAGTAGCTCTGCTATATGATCCATCAGAGGTTCGAGCACCGACAGACCATCCCCTACTCCCCCGGGACTCCCAGGGAGGTTCACGATGAGTGTCTGGCCACGGGTTCCGCTCACTCCTCGTGAAAGCACTGAAAAAAGTGTGCTCTCTCGACCTGCTCTCCGTATCTCCTCGGCTATCCCAGGCGCCTCCCGGTCTATTACCGCACGTGTTGCTTCAGGGGTGACATCACGCATCGTCAGCCCGGTCCCTCCAGTGGTCAGTAGTAGATCGATATCCAATTCATCTGCCCACGAAATCAGTACCCGCGTGATTGCAGAAGTCTCATCAGGGATTACTTCACGTGCTGCCACACGATACTCGTGGGTCGCACACCACTCCGTGATTAGTGATCCGCTACGATCTTCACGCTGGCCACTGGCACATCCGTCACTGACGGTTAGGATTCCGATACGCATAGACTATGGTCATCAAAGGCGTTAGCGCCTGATTGAGCTATCTGTATAGAACGGAGGTCGCTGCACGCGGCCGTCTGCTAGCCGTCCGCGTACGTCGATTTGAAGAACAGTGTCGATCTTGGCCAGTTCCGATGGTACGTAACCCAAAGCAATCCCCACACCAAGCGATGGGCTCATGGTACCGCTGGTGATCTGGCCCACAGCTTCCCCGTTCGACACGATGGGATACCCAGGCCGCGGGAAAGCCCTTCCTTCTAATTTCATACCAACCAATCGGTGGGCTACTCCATTCTCTTTTTGCTCTATGAGGGCATCCCTGCCCACAAAATCATCTTTATCTAGCTTCGTAATCCATCCGAGTCCGGACTCCAGTGTCGTATGATTCTCGTCTAGATCATTGCCATATAAGGAATAGCCCATTTCAAGTCGCAATGAATCTCGCGCACCTAATCCTGCTGGTATCAAGCCATCAGAAGAACCAGCACTAAGAAGCGCATCCCACACTTTTGAAGCATCTTCAGCCGCTGTGTAGAGTTCAAAGCCATCCTCTCCGGTATAACCCGTCCCACTAATGACCGCCGGGATGTTGGCAACCTCTCCTTCAGAGAAGCGGTAGTACTCTATTGAATTGACATCAGGCTTAGTAAGAGGCTGAAGAATTTCCCTTGCAGCTGGACCTTGAAGCGCTATGAGAGCAATTCCCTCGGACACATCCTCAAGCTCTACATCAAAAGTGTCTGCGTGCTTTTGAATCCACTTCAGATCCTTTGCCCGATTGGCAGCATTCACTACCAGCATGAACCGATCAGCAAAACGATAGATCAAGAGATCATCGATAATACCGCCTGATTCAAGACACATGGCAGAGTACTGTGCCTGCCCGACTTCGATTTTCGATGCGTCGTTTACGGTAACGTGCTGAACCAGCTCCAAAGCTTGTGGGCCTCCGACGATGAATTCACCCATGTGAGAGACATCAAAGAGACCGGCTGTTTCCCTAACTGCGGCATGCTCTGCGATGATTCCAGTCTGGTACTGCACTGGCATTTCAAATCCTGCAAATGGGACAATCTTCCCACCTGCAGCCACATGCCGTTCGTAGAGGGCTGTGCGTTTCAATAGACTGTTCATCCCAAGAGTTCCAAGAGAATCGCCTTCTGGACGTGAAGCCGATTTTCGGCCTCGTTAAAGATTCTGGACTGTGTTCCGTCAATCACTGAACTACTCACCTCTTCTCCTCTATGAGCAGGCAAACAGTGGAGAAAAATCGCATCCGGAATCGCTTGCCCCATTAAAGCGTCATCGACTGAGAAGCCAGCAAATGCTCCCATCCGTTCTCGGGCCTCCTCTTCTTGACCCATCGAAGCCCACACATCTGTTGTCACAACGTCCGCTCCCTGAACAGCTTCAGAAGGGTCTCTTGTGAGGAGGACGTCTGCCATTTCGCCTGCACGATGAAAGATCGAAGGGTCGGGATCGTAACCCTCAGGACAAGCCAAACGGACTGAAAACCCTAGTCGATACGCAGCGTTCAACCAGGAGTTTGCCATGTTGTTTCCGTCACCAATCCAAGCAACAGTTCGCTCTGGATAGTTCGGACCAAATTCCTCAGCAATAGTCTGCAAATCTGCAACCACCTGACATGGGTGCAACAAATCTGTGAGACCGTTTATTACCGGTACCGAGGAATGTCGAGATAACTCTTCAACTTCTTCGTGGCCAAACGTTCTGATCATGATACCGTCAACGTAGCGCGACAGAACTTTAGCCGTATCGTGAATCGGCTCTCCCCGTCCGATCTGGCTGTCACTATCAGAGAGAAAAAGCGCATGGCCACCCAACTGAGTCATGCCGACTTCAAATGAAATCCTGGTCCGAGTTGAACTCTTACGGAAAATCATTGCCAAACTCTTGCCAGTCAGTTGGCTATGGTCCTCGCCCATTTTCAATCTATGCGCTCGGGTGAGGAGTTCTGTTAACTCATCAGAGCTAAAGTCAGCGATCGACAAGAAGTCTCGCTTATGCGTAACGAGGCTCATAAACGGTTAAAGGATGTAGCGGCTGAGGTCTTCGTTGGTTGCCACCTTTTCGAGTCGATCTTGTACAAAGGCCTTGTCCACAAAGACCGACTCTGTTCCAGACTCGGGAAGTTTGAATAGTACATCCTCTAGCAGAGTTGTCATCACAGTTTGTAATCGGCGGGCACCGATATTTTCCATCCGCTCATTCAGTTGCATCGCAATATGTGCAATCTCAGCTATTCCATCTTCACTGAACTCAATAGATGAACCCTCTGTCTCAATCATAGCCCGGTACTGCTTAAGAAGAGCATTCTTTGGCTCTTTCAGGATGCGAACAAAGTCCTTCTCAACCAGGGTCTGCAGTTCGACTCTGATCGGGAAGCGACCTTGGAGCTCAGGGATCAGGTCCGACGGTTTCGCCACATGGAAAGCACCCGCAGCTATGAAAAGGATATGATCTGTTCGGACCAACCCGTACTTGGTCGTCACGGTTGACCCTTCTACAATCGGCAATAAGTCCCGCTGCACTCCTTCACGACTGACATCCGGGCCCTGGCCACTGCGTGTGCCTGCGACCTTGTCGATTTCGTCTAGAAAGACGATACCCATCTCTTCCGCCC
>CAJWPN010000043.1:0-22312 GCA_913045345.1 uncultured Gemmatimonadales bacterium | reverse complement strand
AATCAAGAGGACGAGATCCATTCCGGTAGCTCCAGCTACCATGGAGCGAATGAATGCCTCATGCCCAGGTACATCCACAACTCCCAAGCGCTGGGTACCAAGAGCTAATTCAGCGAACCCTAGTTCAATTGTTATACCACGACGCTTCTCTTCTTTCAGGCGGTCCGTATCAGTTCCAGTAAGAGCGTGAACTAACGCAGTTTTACCATGATCGATATGCCCGGCGGTACCTAGGATTAATTGCTTCACTGTGGTTCAACATCTTGAGGTAGGAGCCGTTGTATGAACTCCAGGGATTTTAGCGGCCTGGATACGACATGACAGCTAAGAAACTGAGAGAGCACTGCCAAATGCTTTTTGGGATAGTCAATCGCATCATCGATTCGACCCTGAACCAATTGCATAATTTGGAGCCGAGCTACTGGGCCAATTCGAGGGCCATCTATTTTCTCGCTACACTCGAGGCAAGCTATCCCTCCAGCAGGGAAATCAAATCGTCCAACTACATCTTCGACAAATTCAAGCTCACACCGAATACATGTCTTTAGTTGAGGCTCAAACCCGAGTACCCTGGTAATCTGCCAGATACCAGACAGGGTGCCCGTCGGAACTTGTGTGGAGTTAGCGCCCTCTAAGGCATCGAATCCACGCTCGATTGCTTCAAAGAGTTCTGGGCGACGTTCTTGGTCAGCGTGCATGAGGACAAGTTCAGCAATGGCCGAAGCTCCCCAGAACCGAAGCACATCCCTGCCGAGTCCGTCTCGAATCCGTGTACAAGAGAAGTCCTTCATTGTCTGAAGGTCTCGATGGTTCTTTAAATATAAGCTTACGGTACCTGTCGCGAATGTCCCAATTGCCAAATGCCCCCGGCCTGTTCGACCCCGAACGCCTTTTGCCATAGCACTGACCAGGCCGTGGTCTTCGGTATAAAATCTTAGGATTCGGCTCGTATCGCCGTATTCGTGTGATCGTAGGAGCACTGCCGTGGTAGTGACGGGAGCCACCTAGTCAGTTCCTCTAACTCGCTGTAGGAGTTTCGCTCGTTCCATGAGGTACTCCTCATGCTCTCTTTCACTCCAATCCTCTTGGCTCTTAAACGTTTCATCTAGAACAGCAATTCGGTGAATTATTGATTCTCGATCGCCAAGATTAACCGTGGCTCCTTGCGTATTCACTCTGATGGGATCTCGATTCAACAGGAAGAGCCCCGCCCCTCCCAATACTACTCCTAGTATTAAACTCATCCAGGAGACTGGGAGCTCGAATGGGATCTTAGCTTCGGATAAATTTATGCTCGGCCCTGTTAGATTATAGCCTGAATATCTACGATAGGTGGTTCCCGGCTCTAGCTCGACTCGTGGGAAAGAATCGAGGCCTTCCACTATCATTGGAGGTGCTGGTTCCCGTACCAGCAGTTCCATGACTGCAGTTAGTCCTGGCATCGGAATTGATACAAAAGGCTCATCGAGTTTGTACGTTACGACGAAAAGCCTCTCTCCTGGGGGCAATGGTGTCCTAATAAGAAGTTGACCCGCTTCTAGACTTATGTTTTCCGGGGACATTTCCGCTTGCCCTAATTCAAAATCAGTGGCCCCAGGGATTAGTGGGTAACTCCAGACGAATCCTGGATCCTCTGAAACCAGGGTCCTACCAGTTTCGTTATACACCTCGATGAGGTCAGTGATGTGCCATCGATCACCATCGAACTCAAAGAATACATTTCGAATCTCAATCGGAAGATCAGCTCCACCAGAAGGAGCAAGAGCCGTGTCATAAGTCTGGATTCTGTAGATTGAATCAAGATGTTCTGGTTCAGTTAAAGGAACTCCGAAATAGAGGACTCCATCATGTCTGATAGAGCCTAGATAGATATCTCTTATGGCTGGGTCAGGTGGATTGGGTAGAGTTAAGCTGAAAGTCCCATCGGTCCCCAAAGAAACAGAGTCTAGTTCCCCCTGGGTTCCGCCAATGAGATGATGAAGTACTACTGTTCCACTTGTTAATGCCTCATTCCCTAGTAAAGCCTGACCTTGAAGAAGGGTTCCCTGTCCGCTTTGAGCGAACGCCGTGCTTGTGGCCATAAAAAGGCCAGTTGTTATAAGGAGGCTTGCTAGAGCGAATCGGCCAGCATACCGCCAGTGATCAAGGAGTAAAGCGACCAAAATCCTCAGGGTTAAGCCTTCGAAGATGCTCTTCTAACTCGTCAGGACCCATAGGCGGCGGCGAGGTAGAGGGTTCATTACTAGCCGATTTAAAGTCTCCAGCACTAGGGTGTCCAGCGACCTCAAGAAGTTCTTCGTGAGCAAAAATCTGCGTATCAGATCTAAGAGCAATTGCTATTGAATCAGAGGGGCGTGCGTCCAACGAGATGATTTCACCGTTCTTAAGAACCGAGAGTTCTGCATAGTACGTACTATCCTCAACGCGACTGATTATGACTCTTTGAAGGCTTCCACCAAGTTGCTTCATTACTGTGCAAAGGAGGTCGTGGGTTAGTGGGCGTGCAAACTCCATTGCTGCGAGTTCAGTCGCGATTGCACTGGCCTCTCCTGGCCCTATCCAAATTGGGAGCACTCGTTCGCCTGAAAGTTCCTTGAGCATTACGACTGGGGTGTTTGTGGTTCCATCAACCCACAGGCTCTGAACTCTAACTTCAATCAGCAATCGAAGTTCCTCCGAGAGATTGATCTGTACAGCGACTTAGGCACGGGTTCAGCCCCCTCAAATACTCCGAAGTAACTTATGGGTTCTTTAGGACTCAGAAAGAGTAGTACTTCTTGGCCCCCCTGAGTTCGATACCCCTATTCGATGCATCATTTCTCTTAACTACCCAAAGCATTTTTCAGGTCTTCCACTCGATCAGTTAGCTCCCAAGGGAAAAATTGGGCCTCAGCAACACTCGCTTCTGGAACACTCGCTTCTGGTGTGCGACCGAAGTGACCGTATGCTGCTGTCGGAGTATAGATAGGCGCTCTCAGCTTGAGTCGATCGATGATCCCTGACGGAGTAAAATCAAAAACCTTTGATACTGCTCGAGCCAGTTCATATTCGGACACCTGAGCGTCCCGAAGATCTGTAACAAGAATGGAAACCGGCTCTGCTACGCCGATTGCGTAGGCCAATTGGATTTCACATCGAGTAGACAGGCCTGCTGCAACGATATTCTTAGCGGCCCACCGAGCTGCGTAAGCAGCTGACCGGTCAACTTTTGTGGGATCCTTTCCCGAAAATGCCCCACCTCCATGACGCCCTAAGCCACCGTATGTATCTACGATGATCTTTCGTCCCGTCACACCTGCATCGCCATGAGGTCCTCCCCTGACAAAACGACCAGTGGGGTTAATGTGGAACACACAATCATCATCGACGAGAGTTTCTGGTAAGACAGGCTTAATGACCTTCTCTATTAAAGTATTCGTAATTTCAGAATGTCCTACATCCTCACTGTGTTGGGCTGACACAACAACTGTGTGTATCCGGAGTGGTCGCCCGTCCTCATACTCAACAGTTACTTGAGATTTCCCATCCGGTCTCAGCCAAGCTACTTCTCCCATCTTTCGAACGTTGGTGAGTTGTCTAGTGATCGCATGCGCGTATTGGATCGGTGCCGGCATCAGCTCTGGCGTTTCATTTGTTGCGTATCCAAACATCATTCCCTGGTCCCCTGCACCACCTGTATCAACACCCATTGCGATATCACTGGATTGTTGATCAATACTCGTGAGTACGGAACAGGTAAGAGCATCAATCCCATAATCCGCATTGGTATAGCCTATGCGAGACAGTGCGCCTCGGACGACCTCAGGAATGCTTACGATTGACTGTGTTGAGACTTCACCCGCTACAAGTGCGAGCCCTGTAGTCACAAGAGTCTCACAAGCAACACGTGATTCCGGATCTCCTGCTAAGAGATGGTCAAGCACAGAGTCAGAAATCTGATCCGCAACTTTGTCGGGATGTCCTTCAGTTACTGACTCGGAAGTGAATAGAGAGCGCGCCAAGTAATTACCCTGTTTTGAGATAAGGACTGTATTTTCAGCAGTTAAAGCGAAAGAGACGCTACCCAATCAGTAAAGGATCGACAAGTTCCAGCTTCCCCAGAACATTTTCAGGTATGCCGGGTCAAGAAATCTTCCATCGCTCGTGCAGATTTATCCCAGGAGTACCGTTCTGCGAACCGCCTGGCACGCCGGCCCATTTCCTCACGAGACTGTCGGTCTGTTAGGAGTGAACCAATGGCTGAGGCAAGTCTATGTTGGTCGCCATGTGGGACTAGTAGGCCGGTCTCACCGGATACGACAGATTCTCGAAGCCCCGGTGAATCACTAGCTACCGTTGGGGTCCCGCAGGCACTCGATTCGATACAGGAAATGCCCCACCCCTCTTTAGATGACGTGAGAGCGTGAAGCCAACATGTCTGCAATAGTTCTAATTTCCTCTCTTCACTAACATACCCCATAAACTCTACCTCATTACCGATGCCGAGCTTGGTACAAAGGGATTCAAGCCGTCCACGATCATCACCCGTCCCTGCTATCTTGAGCGTTACTCTTGAACCCTCCTGTGTCAGCTTATTGACTGCATGGAGAAGTAAGTCGACACGTTTGTACTTCTTGAGTCGGCCTAAGTACAAGACTGTGGGGTTCTTTGTACGAACATGATTTGGTCGAGGGCTGTACCAGTCGAGGTCGATCCCGTTCGGGATCACTTCAATATGTTCAGCGCGGAATCCCCTTTTAACTAGGTCTTCCTTCGTGCTTTCAGAAACAGCGATTGTAGGAGTCCTAGAGAAGATCCAAGGTATAGGTTGTTCAAGTAACCAAGTTGCTGATGCAACTGGAATCCGGGCTGATCCAAATGCGGTTAGCCCAAAAAGATGGTGTACAAGTAAGACAATGGGTGACCGAGTCCAGTACGGTGTGAAGAGAGGGACCTTATTTAGATCCTCGACTACTATATCAAATGACTCATTAGACAGGTGGCTCAGATAGTATGTGATTGCGGCTAACGAGAAGGTGTAACGGGTACCAGTTCGGTGAACAGCAATCCCATCAAGATCTGCTCGTGTATCACAACCACTCCAACCCGATGTTAGGAGTGTGACCTCATGCCCTAGCTGAACCATGCGGCTAAAGGTTTCATGGAGATGGATCTCAGCTCCCCCAGCTAAGGGGTTTTCCCGGTCGAGCCAATTCACGACCAGAATGCGCATTGACTAACCCGTCAGGTTCTGTGGAATTGCTTGGTCTTTCGATTGATCCTTGAAGACCGCATCGAGCACACCATTTACAAAGCGGGGTGAATCACTCCCGCCGTATGCCTCCGCCAAGAGGATGGCCTCTTGGATAGATACTTTCGGTGGAACCTCTTCTAAATAAACAATCTCTACTACTCCAATTCTTAAGATTCCCCTGTCAATGCTAGAAACACGGTCTAGATGCCAGTTCTCTAGTGCCGAGCTGATATGAGTGTCTATCTCTTCAAGATGATTCTCAAGTAGGGCCACCAGTTTTTCTATATATGGTAATCTTGACTGTGAAATAACACGTGTCTCAGCTGTATTACTGAGGGCTTCTGTTAAGTTGCCGTCGAAACCTGAGCTTTCCCATTTGTAATGAATTTGGAGGACCCAGGCTCGGGCTCGTGTTCGATCGATTCGTATTCGGTGAGCATATGTCGGCCCATCACTCTCACTCAATTACCAGTCAACCTTGCATAAAGGTCTACCATCTGAAGGGCTGCGGTCGCAGCCTCATATCCTTTGTTGTTGGGGCCTTCCTGAGCCCTCGCCAATGCTTGTTCGCGGTTGTCCGCAGTAAGTACCCCGAAAAGAATTGGGGTGGACGCCTCGCGAGAAAGAGCAGCTAAGCCATCATTTGTTGCAGAGCATACATAGTCAAAATGAGGAGTTTCTCCTCGGATCACACATCCCAGGGTTACGATTGCGTCATAACGAGCTAGCCGGAGCACTACGGATGTTGCCTGTGGTAACTCCCATGCACCCGGAACGCGTATGATCTCAATTGACTCCGGGTTCAGTCCATGGCTTGTAAAGCAATCCACTGCTCCTGCGACCAAGCGATCAGTGATGTCCGGATTGAATCGACTAGCTATGACCGCTATAGAAAGGCCGGTAGGATCAAATTCACTCGACAAGACACTAATTGCCGCCCCATCACTACTCATAAGGTATGACCTAACTTAGAGCGTTTGGTTTCGAGATATCGTTCGTTGTGTTGGTTTGGTTCAACCTGCAGTGCCTGAGTGCCTGTGATTTCAATATCATAGCCATCTAAACCCACAATTTTGCGTGGATTATTGGTTAGAAGGCGAATCGAGTGGAGGTTTAGATCCAGAAGGATTTGTGCCCCAATGCCATAATCTCTTAGGTCAGGCTTGAAGCCCAGTTTCTCATTGGCTTCGACCGTATCCAGCCCCTCATCCTGAAGCTGGTAAGCCTTCACCTTATTCCCTAACCCAATCCCTCGGCCTTCCTGGCGAAGGTATACGATGGCTCCTTGGCCTTCCACATCGAGCTGTCGCATAGCAGCAACCAGTTGTTCACCGCAGTCACATCTCATGGAGCCGAACACATCGCCAGTCATACATTCAGAGTGCATACGAACCAGAGCACCCGGCTTGCCACTCGGATTCCCCTTTGTAATTGCGAGGTGCTCACGACCATCGAGCATGCTTTCATAGGCTACGACGTGGAACTCCCCAAACTTCGTTGGGAGTTCAGCCTCAGCAACACGTCGAATGATTCGGGTTTTTGTTAGCTGATATGCGACCATCTGAGCCACGGTTATGAACCTGAGCCCGTGTTCAACTGCAAAATCCTTTAGCTCCCGTCGGCGTGCCATCGTCCCATCTTCATTCAGGATCTCACAGATCACTCCGACAGGAGGCAAGTCAGCCATCCGAGCGAGGTCCACCGAAGCCTCCGTCTGCCCAACCCTTCGGAGAACCCCCCCTGGTTTTGCTCTAAGCGGAAAAATGTGACCTGGACGCCGCAGGTCACTAGGGTCAGAGTTTGAGCTTGTAAGGACCTCAATTGTTTTTGCTCTATCCTGAGCACTGATTCCGGTCGTCACGCCAAAATGACGGTGAGCATCTACCGAGATCGTAAAAGCTGTCTCTTGCGGATCAGTATTGCGTTGGGTCATAAGCGGAAGATCGAGGGCATCCGCTCGCTCGTCCGTTAACGCGACACAGATCAGGCCTCGGCCATATTTAGTCATGAAGTTTACATGATCAGGTGTGACCTTAGCTGCAGCCATGACTAAGTCTCCTTCATTCTCACGGTCTTCATCATCGGCTACGATGACCATCCGCCCCGCCCGGATATCTTCTATAGCCTTCTCTACTGTGTCGAAGTCCATTGTCTCTCTCATCCACCCCGTTTTGAGAGAATCTTGTTGATGTACTTTCCAATAAGATCTCCCTCGATATTTACACAATCCCCAGACTCGAGATCACTGAGGTTGGTATGCTTAAACGTGAAGGGTATCACACCAATCTGACAAACGCAGTCTTGCCCTAGTTGGCTAACCGTTAAACTCACGCCGTTAATAGTGATTGATCCCTGGGAGATTGTCAGTGCGTGGACGTCTTCATGGATAGAAAAATCCATCATCCAATACTCCCCTTTCTTAACCGACTTAATGAAGGATCCCGTGCTATCCACGTGTCCTTGAACGATATGACCATCTATACGGCCATCTACCGGAACAGCCCTTTCTAGGTTGACCCTTTTCCCTACTTCGTACGTTCCTGATATGGTTCTCTCAAGTGTTGAGCCGATAACATCAAAAACAAGACGCCCGGATATCACCGAAGTTACGGTGAGACAGGCGCCATCTACCGCAATTGAAGCGCCAGCTTCCAGTGCGACTGCTAGTTCGGGAGCCTCTACATAAAAACGTCTGGTTTCTTGATGGTCCTCGATCTCATCTATAAGCCCTATTCCCTCTACTATCCCAGTGAACATCAGTCAGATTTCCGGTCAAGTACGATGAGGGTATCCCGACCGTGCATTTCAGGAGGCAGTGAAGGTAGGAAGTCTTCCCATTCTAATGTTTCCTCTCCATCGCTGAATGCCGCGATACCCCCTGCGCCAAGTGTTTTAGGGGCGATGAATAAGTATAGGCGTTGAACTAAATCTTTCCGAATCAAGCTATTTGCTAGCTTGGCTCCACCCTCACAAAGGACTGATTGAACACCCAGTTCATGAACAACTACCATGATAGATTCAAGATCAAGAACCCGATTAGTTCTTGGAACTGAGTGGACATGAGCCCCGAGCAGTTCGAGCCTCGTAATTTCGCTTTCAGGAGCATCTCGATGGGTGAATACATGAACAGGGTTGAGTTCGATATCATTGAATATTGCTGCATCACTGGGAAGTTCAGCACGAGCATCCAGAACTAGCCTTCGAACAGGTCTTCGTCCACGCGGGGCCATGCGCACTGTCAGGCGTGGATTGTCCACTCGCAGGGTCTCAGTTCCTATAAGAATTGCGTCGAACCCTGTTCTCAGTCGATGGACTTCTCGTTCGGCATCCACACCGGTTATTCGGGTCCGCACTCCACCACGTATTCCGATATAGCCGTCTAGGCTGAGAGCCAGCTTTAGCGCTACGTAGGGCGTTCCATGAGTCTGGTTATGAAAAAAGGAAGGGTTTTCCATTTGTCCGGCCATTGAGTCCCATACTGGGCCTATTACTTCTACGCCCCCTCGGGACAGCATATCCTTCCCACCGCCCTCTTTTATCCCAGGTTCAGCTACCCCGTATACAACACGAGCTATCCCAGCATGGACCAATGCCTGAGAACATGGCGGCGTTTTGCCTTCATGATTGCACGGCTCAAGGCTCACATAGGCCGTTGCCCCCTCTGCTTTGCTCTTCGCAGCCTCTAGGGCAATGATCTCGGCATGGGGGCCTCCGAACTCCCTATGATATCCTTCCCCGACAATCTGATTATTCAACACAAGAACGCATCCAACGAGTGGATTGGGATGCACGCGACCCCATCCCCGTCGAGCGATCTTACGTGCCCAGTCAAGGTAGGCTAGATCTTCTCGCGAAAGATCTGGTTGATCAGAAATCTGTGCGTCGTTCATTGCTTGATCATAATCATCGAACACTAAGCCGGGCAGCTAGGCTTAAGAACCCTGATCCTTGATTGAGATCAATGGGGCCTAGAGCATGCCCCTCTAGCATGGAGGGTCCGAAAGCCCAGCCAATTTCGGTCGACAGTTGCAGAATCAATAGACTCAAGGACACACCACTGAAGAGGACTGGGCGGCGAATAGTTAACGGAGCATTAAACTCTGTAGGGCCGCTGTCCTGGGGTAATACCATGAGTGCAACTTCAGAGTTATGCGAATCTAGGCCAGCCCCGGCCATCAACCCTAGTGAGGATATACTCTTGCCGATCGTTAGGCGTATCGATGAAATCGATGGTTTGATCACAAGATCAGTTGAGTAGCGGGCAGATCTCCAATCAAGGGTCAGTGGAGCTATAAATCTGCGAGAAACACTGACCGCAATTCCAGGAAGGGTGAATGTTTCACGTACTAGCCCCAGGCGAATACCCAGAGAGAACGCTCCTATTTTGCTGTCCAGCCCTACTTCCTTGGGCAGAAAAAGGAAATGTCCTTGAGCCAACAGGTCCAAGGAGAGTAGCCCACCTACAGTAGGCTTTACTTGAAACCCTTCAAACAATCCTGCGACGAGATTCCCCTGGATTGTCTTAAGGACAAAGTCCCCCCTTGCCTGGCCGACCGCAGGTTCATGAGTGACGACTGGGATATGGGCTCGTAATCCAGCTACCCGGAATGAAGCGTCGAATCTTGGGGTGTTCCTCCTAAGTGGCCCCCAGCTCCCTGGTGCAGCAGACCCCAAGCTGAGTAAGAAGCCCGTGTCTGTAATGAGGTTTCGGGCAGCTAGGGTCGCATCAACACAAGCGAGCGGAAATTGTGGCGTGCCTGTAACACATCCTGCGACCAGCGCTTGTCCTTGTTGTGACGATCCAGCAGATGGCGATAGTAGGACTAGTAAAATGAGCAATCCCAGCGCCCGAGTGCTCACTTGTATTCAATTCCTCCCCCATCTGTGATTTCTCCAATCACCCAAGCATCGCTCCCACGCTCACGAGCTGATGAAATCAGTGATGAGGTTTCGGTCTCTTCTACCACAGCGATCATTCCGATACCCATATTGAATACCCGATCCATCTCCTCGATTGAAACCCCACCTTCTTCCTGGAGGATGCGGAAAGCCGGAGGTATCTCCCAGGAAGATCTATCAATTACCGCCCCTAATCCTTGAGGCAGCACCCTTTGAAGGTTTCCTGGAATCCCACCACCAGTAATATGGGCGAGCCCTTTGATTGAGTTATCGGACAGAGGGTCAATAAGGACAGGGAGATAGCTTTGATGGACGGTCATTAGTTCTTCCGCAACAGATTTCCCTAGGCCGGGGATCTCACTGTCATGAGACAGGCCCATTATGTCGAATATGATATGTCTTGCTAACGTGTAACCATTTGTGTGCAAGCCGGAGGAAGGGTAACCGAGGAGTACGTGGCCTTCCCTGACCCGAGAGCCATCTATTAGAGAGGCCCTACCAACGATCCCGACAATAAATCCCGCCAAGTCATATTCACCAGGGCCATAGAGATCAGGTAATTCTGCTGTTTCGCCTCCGAGTAGGGCACAATTGTTCTCCTTACATGCTTCAGCTATCCCTCGGACCACTTCCGATACTACCGCTTCCTCAAGTTTCCCTAGCCCCAGATAGTCAAGAAAAAAGAGGGGCCGTGCTCCCTGGACGAGTATGTCATTTACACAATGGTTTACAATATCCCGGCCAATCGTATCGTGAACCCCAGTCATAAAAGCCAATTTGATTTTAGTACCTACCCCATCAGCGCTTGATACTAGAATAGGGTCTACCACATCTCCGGGGACCTTATAGAGCCCGCCAAAGCTACCAATTTCTGAAAGCGTACAGGCGTCCGCGGTAGATTGAACCAATTTTCCGAGGCTCTGCACAGAACGTTCGGCAGCATCCAGGTCGACTCCAGCTTCGCGATACTTCATATCACTCTCAGGCAAAATCCTCTACTCCCTCATCAATCTCAAAAGTTGTCATAGCATTCAGTTGTTGCACACGCCTGAAAATGTCTGATTCAGTCAGGTTCCTAAGGCCATCGATACTGAACTTCTGTACCGCAAATGAACCGAGCACAGACCCATATACTACAGCTCGCCGAAGGTCTGCAACTGAGGTGGAGTTCTTTTTTGATATGTACCCAAGGAGCCCTCCTGCAAAAGCATCACCCGCACCAGTCGGATCAAATACCTGCTCCAGAGGGAATCCTGGTACAAAGAAGATCCCATCCTGAGTGAACAGTGCAGCCCCGTGTTCTCCTTTTTTTACCACGACCATCTTCGGTCCCCGTTCTTGGATCCATCGGGATGCTTGAAGTAGGTTTGACTTCTCTGAGAGCTGGCGGGCTTCTTCATCATTCAGCATAAGAATGTCGACCCTGGCCAGGAGGTCGATTAAGGATTTACGATTACCCTCAATCCAGTAATTCATAGTGTCACAAGCTACCAAGCTAGGTGAGTCGACTTGGTCTAAGACTTGGTGCTGCAGGGTCGGGTCTATGTTTCCTAAGAAAACGTATTCTGACTGCTGAAGTTCTTTAGGGATTATTGGGTTGAATCCTTCGAAGACTCCAAGTCGTGTCTCTAGCGTGTCACGACTGCTTAAGTCTGAATGATACTTTCCTACCCAAGAGAAGCTTTCTCCGCTCTCTCTCTGGATTCCTGAAAGGTCTACACCGCGTTTCTTAAGAAAAGCAAGCTGATCTAGTGGGTAATCATCCCCTACTACACCCACGACGCTAACCTCAGTAAGTAGCGATGCGGCGGCTGAAAAAAAGACCGCAGACCCGCCGATCACTCGTTCAGCATGCCCGAATGGAGTCTCTACTGAGTCTATAGCAACACTACCTACTGCAAGGATCGACATATCCAGATAATCCGGGTTAGGTAAGAGGTTTCATGTGCCATCGGTCGCTGGCTCCTGCATCATTCTTTTCGGTGCAGTGACCCCTAGGATGGCAAGTCCATTTTGCAACACAATTTGTAACGAACGTGCGAGGATAAGCCGTGCACCCCGAATCTTAGAGTCATCTACGAGTACTGCGAGACTTGGATTTCTGCTTGGATTCCCGGAATGGTACCAACTATTTGCTGTACCGGCAGTTTGTTCGAGGTATTCACACACGATATGTGGTGCGCAATTCTCAGCTGCACGGGTTAATACGCTAGGGAAATCTCTAAGCTGGTTGATAAGCTGCCGCTCATAATCCTCTGTGAGTAGAGCCAGGTCTGCCGAGCCTGACTCAATCTCCTCTGGGACAACTTGTGCTTTGGCGAAGATCGAATGCATCCGAGCATGAGCGTACTGGATCTTATACATCGGGTTCTTGTCTGAATAATCGAGAGCGGCATCCAGATCAAAAACCATTTGAGCATCCGGTTTTCTCATTTGGAAGAAGTACCTGGTCACATCAGTGCTGACTTCTGTATAGAGCTCCCGAAGGGTGATGCTGGTGCCAGCCCGTTTCGAGAATTTTACTTCACTTCCGTCTCTGACCACCCGAACCATCTGGTGCAATACGTATTCTGGATACCCTTTCGGCAATCCCAACGCTTGTAACCCACTTCTTACACGATCAACAGTACCATGGTGATCCGACCCCTGAACATTGATCACACGTTCATATCCTCGTGTCCACTTATGCATGTGATATGCAACATCAGGAAGGAAGTATGTCGGGAGACCATTCTTCCTAACCATCACTCGATCCTTTTGATCACCAAATGCCGTGGTCTTAAGCCAGGTGGCACCTTCATGTACGTACACAAACCCTGTTTGCTTTAAAGCTTCCAACGTTGAATTCACACGACCGTTCTGATGTAGGGAAGATTCGAGATAGTATTCGTCAAAGTGGACTCCAAAATCATCCAGATCAGAGTCCTGTTCCTCCCGAAGACATCGGACTGAGAAGCTACGTATTTGCTCTACAGCTTCCTTTGATTCATCAAGCACGAACTGATCCCCGAATTCCTCGGCTAGTGATTCGGCAAGTTCATTGATGTATTCGCCATGATATCCTCCTTCGGGTATTTCCTCCTCCCTGCCAAACAGAGCTAGATACCGAGCCCTTACACTCTCAGCGAGTTTATCTATTTGTGTTCCAGCATCGTTGTAGTAGAACTCTCGATGCACCTCCCATCCCGTCCACTCAAGCAAAGAAGCGATCGCATCTCCCAGGGCTGCTTGCCGACCATGACCGAGATGCAGTGGTCCGGTGGGATTGGCTGATACAAACTCGACCATGACGCGCGCACCTTCACGGGTGTCCTCTCTCCCGAAGGTTTTGTTCTTAGCCACGATCTCGTCTAGTATCGATGCAGCCGTAACCGCAGATAGCCTGAAATTCAGAAATCCAGGCCCAGCTACCTCGACGGACGCGATTCCTGCCGCATCCCTCTGGAGAGAGGTAGCGATTTCTTCCGCAATGTCACGAGAAGGTCTATTGAGGGTTCCGGAGAGGATCAGAGCGATGTTGCATGTGATATCGCCGTGGACAGGGTCACGTGGACGTTCCAGATGAATCCCTACCTCATCCACCCCCATTTCTTTGATCACCGCAGCAAGAGCGGCTTCTATGGGTCCATGGAGCACAGTTCAGTTATCGGATTTAGAGTCAGACGATGTTGAACCAGAGCCCTTGGTTCCAGATTCAGGACTCTTTTGGGAGGTCTGTTTACTAGGGTCTGAACCCGAAGAGGATTCTTTGGACGCTCCCGAGTCCGAGTCTGATTTACTGGTCACTCCTCCACTCTCTGATGAAGCTTTCTTCTTGTAGTCTTCGGACCGGTAATCAGTGATGTAAAAACCCTCTCCCTTGAAAATGAGGCCTGCACCACCAGAAATCATTCGTTCTGAATCTTCACCGCAATCTGGGCACTCGGCTCCGGGACCTGCAGAGATCCTCTGGAAAACCTCAAACTGATGTCCATTTGGACAGCGGTAATCGTAGGTTGGCATGGGTAACGAAGCTAACTATGAGGGACATGGGTGCCTACCCGTGGTAGGCTCCCCATTCTGAACGAAGAACATCACTTAACTCACCTAAAGTCACCCCAGCTTTCACAGACGAAATAAGTCGGGGCATGAGGTTAGCATTCCCACGGGCAGTTGAGCGTACACCTTCAAGTTCCTCTCTGATTGTCCCATCTATTCTTCGCTCCTTATGTGCCTTGAGACGAGCAATTTGTTCCTGCTCCAATACCTCGTAGGCGGGCTTTTCTATAGACAGAGCCTCGTCCTCTTCTGCATGCACGTTCACTCCTACGATTTCCCTCTGCCCAGATTCTACATCCAATTGAACCTTATATGCTGCAGTTTGGATCTCTTGCACCATGTACTCGATGGCTTTAGAGGCACCCCCTAGTTCTTCAATTGTATCCAGGTAGTTGACGGCTGCATTTTCGATTTGGTCAGTCAATGCCTCCACGTAATATGAACCACCAAGGGGGTCTACCGTGCGGGTTATACCTGATTCAGAGGCAATAATCTGCTGTGTCCTTAAGGCTAATTTAGCTGCTTCCTTTGTCGGTAATGCGAGTGCTTCGTCATACCCGTTAGTGTGAAGGGATTGGCTACCACCGAGTGTTGCTGAAAGAGCTTGTATCGTTACACGGATGATATTATTGAGAGCTTGTTGAGCACTTAATGTTGAGCCACCCGTCTGAGTATGAAATCGGAGACGACACGAATTGTCAGATGCTTCATAATTTTGCCTGAGAAGTGTAGCCCAGAGGCGGCGAGCGGCTCGAAACTTTGCTACCTCCTCGAAAAGGTCGTTATGCGCTGCAAAAAAGAATGAAAGACGAGGAGCAAAAGCGTTGATATCGAGCCCGGCCTCAACTGCACGTGCTATATATTCCAGACCATTAGCAAGTGTGAATGCAAGTTCTTGAGGGGCGGTAGCACCCGCTTCGCGAATATGGTAGCCAGAGATAGATATGGGGTTCCAATTCGGAAGTTCTTCTCTACAAAAAGAAATGATGTCAGTAGTTAAGCGAAGGCTCTCCTCTACTGGGTAGATATATGTTCCACGAGCTATGTATTCCTTGAGAATATCATTTTGGAGTGTGCCACCAAGGAGATTGCGATCAACGCCTTGCTCATCCGCAACTGCAATGTAGAGGGCTAGCAAAATAGCCGCCGTAGAATTGATGGTCATTGAAGTGGATACTTCCCCCAGGGGTATCCCTTCGAACAGGGCTTTCATGTCTTCAATAGAATCGATGGCTACCCCAACCCTCCCGACTTCACCCACTGCGATGTTTGCATCGGAATCATGTCCCATTTGGGTTGGCAGATCGAATGCAACGGAGAGTCCTGTTTGCCCCCGATCCAAGAGGTAGTGGAATCTCTTGTTCGTTTCCTGAGGAGTGCCGAAGCCCGCGTACTGACGCATCGTCCACAGCCGCTCCCTATACATATCTGGGTGGATTCCTCTGGTGAAAGGAAAAGTCCCAGGAAGAGGGCTGTCTTCAACCCTCGCTGTAGTGTAAACAGGGTCTACTTCAATACCACTGTCGGTATAAACCGGACGAGGTTTCTCTCTCTCGTTCATCAATCAGCTTGTCCCCTCTCCGGGTGGCACAAGCTCCACTAAGACCGTTCCCTTTTCTACTGCATCGCCACTCGCTACGTGGATTATCTGCACACACCCTCCTGCATCTGCTTTCACCTCGTTCTCCATCTTCATCGCTTCCACGATTACAAGCCCCTGTCCTGCCTCAACGGAATCTCCCTCTTCAACTTTTACATCGACTATCGTACCTGGCATGGGTGCAATGACTACCTCAGGGTGCTCGACCTGACTTTCTTGCTCTTCTGCCCCCCTGATGGCTCTACCGAGTCGGTCAAGAACATTGACATGGAAACTACGTTTGTTCGATAGAATGTCCCATGTCCCTCTGCCCTGTTTCGTTGCATGGATAGGCTGAGAACTCCCTTCTAGGATCAGACTATATTCATTCGCTTTATCAAGTGCAGCCAGGTCCACAAAAACTGCTTCTCCATCAACCCTCACTTGATCATCAGATATTTCGATTTCAAAAGTCAAGTCTTCTACGATGACCTGGTAAATCATTGATTTGTGGATCGCTTTAGGACCGCAACCGTTTCGATATGTGCAGTCTGAGGGAACAGGTCGAATGCCTGAGACTCTGCCAAGGAGTACGTGGGTACCAGGCGATTGAGGTCACGAGCAAGGGTAGCTGGGTCACAACTAACATAGATTATCGTTTCTGGTGGAGCTTCTAGAATTTGGAGTGGAATTGTGCGCTCTAAGCCGCTGCGTGGAGGATTAAGTATCAACAAATCTACAGGCAGGAAGTTAGGAAGGTGCTCTTCAACAGCACCCTCCACTGTGCGGTACTTAATGTCCTTATCCTCACAGGATGAAGTTAAAGCGGCTCCATTTACATCGATCCCCACAACCGTGGTGCCTGAATTCGCGAGATGTCGTCCGTAATGACCCACACCACAATACGCGTCGATTGCGCTATCTGGTGTCCCAGCGATTGCTATCACGTGTTCCTGCAATAGGTGGGCAGAAGCACGGTTAACTTGAAGGAATACATCTCCAACCAAGAGAAGCTCTTTCTCAATCCAAATCTCTTCGTGGGCTTTGCCATAGACTAATTCTATAGCTCCCGCATCTGACGCCTCATGCCACACGGTGGATATTGGTGATACACGCGTCATTAAAGCTTCAGGATTCCAGGTACCCTTACCACCCTCGATAAGTAGATCTACTCCTGACCTTGAGTTCCGAAGGGTTAGCCGCAAGCGTCCTCCAGATGGTAGTCGTCTGGCGCCTGTCCCCCAATTGTCTCTCAGGGACATCCACGCAGAGGTAATTTCTGGCTCAGGTAGGACACACTCTTGCCTCACATCGACTACATGACCTGGCCTATGGAGGTCATGAAATCCCGCCACGACTCTCCCACCGCGCAGTCTTCTAAGAGTGAATGTCATCCTATTACGGTATTGTGACTTGTGCGGTGACGCCGTCACCGGAACCTCGTCTACCTCTAATCCTCCAATTCTTGACAAGGCTTCCAGCACAAAGTTTTCCTTCCATTTCAATTGTTCAGGGTAAGGAATGTGCTGGAGAGAGCATCCACCACACTTGTCATAAATTGAACAAAGCGGACGGCTTCTCTCTTCAGTAGGATCAAGGATTTCCTCAAGCTGGCCCCTAGCCCATCGGCGTTTCAGTGTGGTTACCTTGACCCGTGCTATATCTCCGGGCGCACTACGGGGTATGAAAATAATACGCCCATCAGGAAGCTCACCCACCCCGGATCCATCGGAGGCCAAGCTTCGGATCGTGATATCAGCGAGTCCACTAGCAGGGACATTAACCATCATCTTCTAGGGGGCTCTGATGACATCCCCTCCGACTGCCAACGTGACAATCTGGGGGTGGTTCGTGCCAAGCGAGTCTGTTGCTCATCCTTTGCCTCGAGAAGCGCTCCAGCGATCGCAATCGAGCGTATCACTTCCGGATCTATCGGGGATTCGTTCAGTAATTCGGGATGTTCTTGCAGATATCTAATTGAAAGGTGTCCTTTCTTAAAATCCGGTTCATCCATGACCTGTCGTTGAAGCGATGCACAATTTTTGACCCCAAGTAGTACAAGTTCATCAAGTGCTCTGGCCATTCGTTGTATTGCGGCCTCTCGCGTATTCGCGTGCACTATCAGTTTCCCAATCAAGGGGTCATAGTGCTGGGAGATATGAGAGCCCTCTCTAATCCCACCATCCCAACGAACTCCAGGTCCGGTCGGCACCTCGAGGTGGGTTACGATTCCCGTAGAAGGTAGAAGTCCCATTCCTGGGTTTTCTGCTGTGATCCTGCACTCGATCGCGTGTCCTGATATCCGAACGTCCTCTTGTTTGAAGTCCAATGCTTCTCCGGAAGCAATCCGAATTTGCCAGTCCACAAGATCAACACCAGTTACTAGCTCAGTGACCGGATGTTCTACCTGGATTCGGGTATTCATTTCCAGGAAGTAATAGTTCCCATCCTCATAGAGAAATTCGACAGTGCCTGCTCCGGTATATCCGATCGCTGTTGCTGCTTGAACCGCGGTTCTCCCGATGGACTCGCGCTCTGCAGTGGAGAGCGCGGTGGCAGGGGCTTCCTCAAGCAGTTTCTGATGTCGGCGTTGGATCGAACATTCACGTTCTCCCAGATGAAGAACTGAACCCTGAGTGTCTGCGAGTATCTGAACTTCGATATGTCGGGGTTGTTTAAGGGCTTGTTCTAGATAGAGGGTGCCGTCCCCAAAAGCCGACACTGCTTCTCTCTGGGCTGTCTCGAAGGCGGCGTCGAGTTCACCCGGCTCTTCCACCACCCGCATTCCTTTTCCACCCCCTCCAGCAGCAGCTTTGACTAACACAGGAAAGCCGATCTCACGAGCGATTTCTAAGGCCGCTTCAGGGGTAGATACAGGGTCAGTAATACCTGGAATTACGGGGATTCCGGCATCCTGCATGTACCGCCTTGCCTGGATCTTATCACCCATCACCTCAATGACTTCTGAAGAAGGTCCGATGAAGATGATTCCCTCATCCTCTACCGCTTTTGCAAATGAAGAACGTTCGGAAAGGAACCCGTAACCAGGATGTATCGCGTCTGCTCCTGCGGCCTTAGCCACCTCGATGAGGCCTTCCGTCCTAAGGTAGCTCTCTGAAGAGGGGGCTGGACCGATGTGATATGCCTCGTCGGCGGCTAGGACGTGCGGTGCTAATCGATCAGGCTCGGAGTAGACCGCTATAGCACGGATCCCTCGTTCGTGAGCGGATCTGATTATGCGGAGAGCAATTTCACCACGGTTGGCCACTAAAATAGAGCGGATCAAGGAGATTACCGAATCAGAGGGAGGTAGGAGTTAACTCTGTTAGCCCATATATAAAAACTCGATAACGAAGTTTCCATAGGAGAGAACTCAAGAAGGTGAGATTACGATTTATTCTATCTCAAGCCGAAATGTTTCAGGGCCCTGGTAGTCTATAATGGTATATTTCCGTGTTTCTTAGGTGGATTCTTGTCACGCTTGTTATGTAGCATGTCCAGGGCGCTGATCAGTCGCTCCCGAGTATCCCTTGGGTCTATCACGTCATCCACGTAGCCTCTGGCTGCTGCGATATAAGGATTGGCAAACTTTTCTCGATACTCTTCAATTTGTTCGGCCTCAGCAGCTTCTGCATCCTCAGCCTCATCCAATTCTCGCCGGAACAGAATTTCTACCGCTCCCTTTGGGCCCATTACGGCAATCTCAGCCTGAGGCCACGCTAGGTTGATATCACCACGAATGTGTTTCGAGTTCATCACGTCATAAGCTCCACCGTAGGCCTTACGAGTGATGACTGTCAGTTTGGGTACAGTTGCTTCCGCAAAGGCATATAAAAGCTTAGCACCATGGCGAATAATGCCTCCATGTTCCTGTGCTATTCCAGGTAGAAAGCCAGGGACATCTTCGAAAACGACTAGCGGGATATTAAAGGCGTCACAAAACCGAACAAATCGAGCACCCTTGTCCGATGCATCGATATCGAGTGCGCCTGCAAGGGATTCAGGCTGGTTTGCTACAACACCCACCGTCCTTCCACCCAAACGTGCGAAGCTCACGATGATGTTCTGGGCAAACTGAGCATGAATCTCATATAGCTCGCTCTTGTCGACCACGCACTTTATGACCTCTCGCATATCATAGGGTTGATTGGGGTTGTCAGGCACTATCGCTAAGAGTTGATCTTCCCTCCGGTTAAACGGGTCTGAAACCTCTACGATCGGTGGCAACTCAGTATTGTTTTGAGGCAGATAAGCCATCAGGTCACGCACAGATGCTAGACATTCGGGCTCGCTGTCACATGCAAAGTGCGCAACTCCAGATACGGAAGCGTGAACGTCAGCCCCACCAAGACCTTCCATGTCAACATCTTCATGCATCACCGTCTTCACAACATTGGGACCAGTAACAAACATGTAACTGGTCCCTTTAACCATGTAGACAAAATCAGTGATTGCAGGGGAATAGACTGCTCCCCCTGCGCAGGGGCCAAGAATGACGCTGATTTGGGGGATTACCCCCGAGGCCAGTGTATTTCTTAGAAAGATGTCAGCATACCCTCCGAGGCTTACAACACCTTCTTGTATACGTGCGCCTCCGGAATCGTTTAATCCGATTACTGGAGCACCGTTCTTAAGAGCTAAGTCTTGAATCTTTACGATTTTTTCAGCATGAGTTTCTGACAGTGACCCACCAAGAACCGTAAAGTCCTGGCTGAACACATATACCAATCGGCCATGGATTGTGCCGTAACCAGTTACGACTCCATCTCCAAGAATTTTCTTCTCATCAAGCCCGAAATCTACTGACCGATGCGTCACAAACCGATCTAACTCTATAAATGAGCCTTCATCTAATAGAAGCTTCAGACGTTCCCGGGCAGAGAGTTTGCCTTTCGAATGTTGGGCAGAGAGTCTCTCTTCTCCACCACCCTCTTTCGATTTGCGTCGTAGTTCCTCGAGCCTTACGAGCTTCTCATGAATTGACATTTGACTCTTAGGCTTTAGCCAACAGGTAGAAGAATGCCTTCATCGATATAAACTACTTCAGTAAGTCGGAGAATTCGCCCATCGACAAGTGAGTAAACACCAGCTGCACCCTCAATTTCACGTAATCCTTCGATTGCAATTCTGATCTCTTCCGGAGATTGAGCGCCCCCCTTGAGGCCTTCAATAAGTAGAAGTGCAGTATCGTAACCGAGAGCGGGAACCCCACTGATGAGGCTTCTCTGGAAATGCCTCTCGTATGCTTCTCGAAATTGTATAAAGATATTTCCATCTTCCGCATGACCCACATAGGCGGTAGCGACCACTCCCGTGGTGTGACGAAGGTCTACTGCCTCTAGAACCTGAGAGTCAGTCCATCCTGATGTTCCGAGTATATCAATAGCTAGTGTATCCAATCCGTAGTGAACCACTTGGGGTGCTACGAACTCCACATCCTCCGAGGGGATAGGCACAAAGAGCGCTACGGGCTCAAGTAGTTCCACATCCAGAGTGTCATCTTCCTCGAGGCCGAGTGCTGCAATTTCCGCAGCTCTCAAAGCATTCTGGGCTCCTATGATTTCTTCACCAAAGGATGTTGCTCCTACCTGATATGCGTAACGGCCAACAACAGGGAGCCCCAACGCTCGAGACATTTCTTCAAATGCGTTGGCTTCTTGGACCGATTCTGAACTTTGTGAATGCAATACTGCAATTCGCGTGTATCCATATTCAAAGGCATACCTGGCCATCTCCTCAGCAGCTAACGGATCTGGACCTTCCAAAGAATAGACTCCCGCCCCCGCACGTGAGGCGCTTCGTGCAGTAGGTGAAAGTAGCGGTACTGCTATCTGACGTGCATTCCCGGCAGTTTCGAGAGAAGAATCTTCTAGAAATCCTATCACTCCTCGAATGCTTGAATCCTCGAGATCCCCGATCAGGCTCCCCGTGAGTGCAGGGTCACCCTGATCATCCAGTGAGGTGATCCGAACGTCTAATAGCGGTTCGCTCAGTTCTACCGCTGCGATTTCAATACCTTCTGCTATTAGTTGAGCAAATTCTGCCAGCCCCGGCGGTCCGCCAATTGGAAGAACCGTAGCGATCTCAAGAATTTGTTCCTCATCCATAGAAGCATCTGGAAGTACTTCCTCGCTGGCGGTGGAGTCTTCAGTCGAGGTATCCAGTTCGCCCACAATCTCTGCCTCTATTACTTCATTCCCACCGGAGATAGGCATATCTTCAGCAGGAGGGCTAACCGAGATTCCATCGGGGATGCCTGCCAAACGGCACCCACTGATGATTACGAGAGTAACGACTATTCCGATCGGCATTATCGGAGTCTTCTCGGACCAAAATCGCCCAGTCATTCGAATGCAGCAGAAAGTGGGCACAAGCCCCAATAACTCTGTTGCTGCAAACACCACATCGCTAGTCCTTTACGCTCTCCGCTTCAGCTTCGGGAGCGCCTTCGTCTTCTGACTCTTCCGCTTCAGCTTCGGGAGCGCCTTCGTCTTCTGACTCTTCCGCCTCAGCTTCGGGAGCGCCTTCGTCTTCTGACTCTTCCGCTTCAGCTTCGGGAGCGC
>CAJWPN010000042.1:0-22562 GCA_913045345.1 uncultured Gemmatimonadales bacterium | reverse complement strand
ATTCAATTCATTGAGTTCCTTCGCCATAAATGCGCCGAAACCATTAACCACCTGACCTTCCTCGATGGTTAACACCGTCGGATGATTATGCATGACCTCATTGAAAACTGAGCGGTCATACGGTTTGAGGAACCTGCAGTTCACCACGGTACATTTCACTCCTTCTGCGCCTAGCACGTCAGCAGCCTCAAGAGCAGGGAGCACCATGCTGCCTACGGCGAGAATAGCACAATCAGAGCCCTTCCTCAGAACCTCCCACGTATGGGGCTCAACACTTTCAATTTCATTTAGGTGAGGGACCTCTGACGGTACGGCATCTCTCGGCCAGCGTACGCACCAGGGACCATCATGTTTTTCAGTTGCAAGACGAACGAGAGCAAGCATTTCTGCTCCGTCCTTGGGAGCGGTCACAGTCATACCCTGAACAGCTAACATATAAGCGATATCAAGTGCACCGTGGTGGGTAGGTCCATCTTCACCAGCCACACCGGCTCGGTCCATACAAAAAACGACTGGTAGATCTTGGAGCGCTACGTCATGCACGATGTTGTCGTATGCACGTTGTAGGAATGTTGAGTAGATCGCTACAACTGGTTTCACACCTTGGGTGGCCAGGCCTGCCGCAAACGTCACCCCATGCCCTTCTGCGATTCCAACGTCAAAGAACCGGTCCGGAAATCCTTCATCAAACATGTCAGTAGAAGTACCATCCGGCATAGCGGCCGTTATAGCCACAATCAAGGGATCTGTTTCCGCAAGTTGCAGCAAACCTTTACCGAATACTTTTTGATACCGCGGAAGTCCCCCTGGTTTCTTTATACCGCTCCCGGTCGTTTTGTCGAACGGGCCTGATGCGTGCCATGTATAGGGATCGTTTTCTGCTTTCGAAAATCCCTTCCCTTTCTGTGTAAGTGCATGGATTAGTATTGGCCCCTTCATCTTACGTACCCTGGAGAAGGTGTCGGCCAAGGCTTCCACATCGTGACCATCTACCGGACCAACATATCGGAATCCTAGCTCCTCAAAAATCAGCCCCGGAGTTAGTAGATGCTTTACGCTTTCATCTAGACGACCAGCAAGTTCCTCCATCACATCTCCGTACCCACCCGGAGTCCGGTGTAATACTTCCTTCACCACCCCTCTCACTTTGTTGTACGCCGGATTGGTGATCATTCTGGTGAGATATTTGTTCATCGCCCCCACAGCAGGTGCGATGGACATGTCGTTGTCATTCAAGACGACTACGAAATCCCGGTCGGTATGGCCTGCGTTATTCAACGCTTCATATGCCAGGCCACACCCCATGGCACCGTCCCCTATAACAGCAACCACACTGAAATCCTGCTGAGTCAAATCACGTCCAACCGCCATACCCCAAGCCGCTGAAATCGAAGTCGCAGCATGCCCAGCCCCGAAGGTATCGTACTCCGATTCATCTCTTCTACAGAACGGGGCTAACCCGCCCTGAGTTCGGATGGTCGGTAATTCCTCGTTGCGACCTGTTAAGATCTTATGGATATAGGCCTGGTGCCCGGTATCCCAAACAATCTGGTCGCGGGGGGTATCAAAGGCATAGTGAAGCGCAACTGTCAGCTCTGCGACACCGAGGCTTGCACCGAAATGGCCACCTTTTTGCGATACAACATCGATATGACGTGCACGCACCTCATCAACTAGAGCGGCTAAGTCATCTCGCTCAAGACGTCTCAGATCTCTTGGATAAGTGATTTCATCCAGTAAGGCCACCGAATTGACTCCTTCTCTTAGATGCTTTCTAGGCCAACGTCAAAGATAGTTGCACAGACCGTGCCGCACAGGCCAAATGTGTTCGAGTTATCTCTCTCGTTCGACTACATAACGAGCTAAAATACTCAATATAGGAGCATCTATAGGGATGCTCTCAAGCGCGCTCAACGCCTCCACAATGCGCTCGCGAGCGTGTTCTTTCGCCTGATCGAGTCCGTGCAGTCCAACGTATGTGGATTTATCCAGATCAACGTCACTCGGATTCTTTCCTAGTAAATCCGCTGATTGTGTGGCATCTAGCACGTCATCCGTAATCTGAAATGCAAGACCGACTGAACGTCCATAGCTTGCCAACGCAGACACAGTCTCTTTGCCCACCGCAGCAGAAAGAGCACCCATCACCAGTGACGCAGTGAGTAAGGCCCCCGTTTTCTTCCGATGTAACTCATCTAACTCTTTCGGATTTAGAATTTGACCCTCACCCAATAGATCCAGCCACTGTCCTCCCACCATACCTCCTGCTCCAGCAGCCTCAAGAAGTTCCTGCACAACTTCTGTTGCACCAAGGGCTCCACATTCCAGATTTCGTGCGGAGTTTAGGGCCTGGCGAGCAGCAGCAGGTATCAGAGCAGCTGCAGCTCGCATCGTGACATCTTCCCCGAATACGCTGTGCGTTGTGGGCTGGCCCCTTCTAAGCTCTGCATCATCCATGCACGGTAGGTCGTCGTGCATAAGGGAATACGCATGAATCATCTCAAGAGAAACTGCTAGATCATAAGCATTATTTTCAGCTTGGCCCCCGCATTCTCGGTACGCTGTGGAACAGAGAATCGGCCTAAGCCTCTTTCCGCCACTCATCACTCCATGACGGATTGCGCTTGCGATATCAGGCTCCAGTTCTGATTCGATGAGTGTCACAGCTTGATCCAGAGCCTTATCGACACAGAGTCTCTCAGCCCGGAGGTACTCCTTCAGCTCGATGTAGTCCAAGCTTAATCGAGCTCCATATCCTGAACGTCCCCATTCTCAAGCAGCTCCTGGACCTTAAGCTCGGTTTGAGCAAGAACACGCTCAGCGTCTCGAACATGCCCTACGCCTTCTTCGAATAGTTGCAGAGCTTCCTCTAAGGGAACATCGTCGTCCTCGAGCCGTGACAGTATCTCCTCCAAACGCCGCAAACGCTCCTCAAGTGACTGACTTTCGACCTTTGACTCATCCAACTTATCGGGTTTCTTCTCTGGTTCGCTCATTATTCTCCAGGCTGTAGTCCTTTTGTCTCTGCTATGACTTCCCCGTCACTGACACGCAGTACGAAGCTGTCTCCTTCTACAAAGTCATGCACTGACCTAAGAATCTGACCCTCCCCCGCGCGTGCAACAGAATATCCTCTTCTCAGCGTGGCCAGAGGCGAAAGCGCATCTAATTTTCCCTCCACACCTATGAGGCGCTGCCTCCGAAGATCCAGGACACTTCGGAGCCCAGCTTGCAGTCTAGCAAAATCATTATCCAGCCCCTGATGTACCGGCTGCATCTTCCGATCTATACCTGACCCTAAGTGACTCAAGGTATGTTCTATCGCACTTCTTCTGCGTTGAAGCATGCCTTGTAGGCCCTTTGCTAACTCAACGGGTACCGCGCTCACATTTTCTCTTATGTCGGTCCCGTCCGGTACAACTTCCTCTGCAGCAGCAGACGGCGTAGGTGCTCTAAGATCAGCTACAAGATCCGAAATGGTTACGTCTATTTCATGTCCCACAGCTGAAACTACCGGAATGGTAGATTCCGAGATTGCTCTTGCCACCGGTTCTTCATTGAACGCCCAAAGATCCTCTATTGAGCCCCCACCTCGACCGACGATGATTACTTCGGGTTTTCCAGTTGCTACCAAATCTCTAATCGCCTCAGAGATTTCACTCGCCGCGCCCTCACCTTGTACTCGCGTCCCGCGGACAAGAACACGAACCCAAGGGGCCCTTCTACTCAAGACTGAGATGATATCCCTAAGAGCAGCGCCAGTCGTTGATGTCACTATCCCAACCACCGCTGGATGCTTCGGCAAGGGTTGCTTCCGTGCCAGATCGAGCAACCCCTCTACTTCGAGTTGGCTCCTCAACTTCTCGAAAGCGATACGCCACAGCCCTTCCGCACCCTCACTTTCGAGCCGCCTCACCGACATTTGGTAGGCACCTTTTTTTTCGTACAGAGTCAGCTTTCCAAAAATCCGGATCTCCATCCCATCGTCCGGATCTGTCGGAAGAGCAGAAGCGTCCCGTGCAAACATTACACAACGGAGTTCTGACCGGTCATCCTTGACCGAGAAGTAACAGTGGCCGGATGGATAACGCCTCCAATTCCCGACCTCACCTCGGATCCAAAGAGTGTCAGCGCTGCCCTCGATCAGCTTTCGTATCGTACTGTTTACTTCTGAGACCGACCAAATACGGTCAGGAGTAGGATCTATGGGATCCATAAATGGCTCTTCATCCAGACCACTGAACAAGCCCGGCATCGACTCCTTAGGCACAAGGAATCAGACCTTACCCCGAGGCCGCTCTGAGACTGGCTGCCTTCACGGTATTAGCGAGGAGCATTGTGATCGTCATAGGTCCGACCCCACCTGGTACAGGAGAAATCGCTCCAGCAACCTTTGTGACGTCATCAAACAGCACGTCACCACACACTCTGTAACCTTTATCACGAGAAGGGTCGTCGACCCGGTTTGTGCCTACATCAATCACCACTGCTCCTGGAGCAACCATTTCAGCCGTGATCATCTCTGGTCTTCCCATAGCGACAATTAGGATCTCAGCACCTCGCGTCACTGACCCCAGATCAGCCGTACGAGAATGACAGACTGTTACCGTAGCATTTCCGCCGACGGCCTTCCTTAACAGAAGCGCGGCTAATGGACGACCGACAATGTTCGAGCGACCCACAACAACAACGTTCTTACCGCTTGGATCATGCCCACTGCGGGTAAGCATTTCAATCACACCTGCGGGTGTACAAGGTGGGAAAAAGTCTCCTGAGTCCGTCGCCAATCGTCCAACATTGATCGGATGGAAACCGTCCACATCTTTCGATGGATGTATAGCCTCTAGGACCTTCCCTTCGTCGATATGATCTGGAAGCGGAAGCTGCACTAGGATCCCATGGATCCCGGGGTCAGCGTTCAATCCAGCAACTACGCCAAGGAGTTCGTCTTCTGAGGTATCAACCGCAAGTGTAATCTGTCGAGAGTTTATCCCGAGATCCGCGGCCGCCTTATTCTTCATTCCCACATACATCTGCGAGGCAGGATTTTCACCCACTAATACCGTCGCGAGACCAGGCGTCACATCTGATCCTTCCTTCAGGCGCTTAACGCTCTCCTTGATCTCTGCTCGGATTTCATCGGCAATGTCACTACCGGATATGATCTGCGCACCCATGCACTAACCGTATTAAGAAGTAAGTAAATAGAGGACTGGAAAAGTAACACCTCTGAAGCCACGCTGTTTCTTACTTGGCTAGATCAGTCGCGCGCGTCTCCCTAATCACAACAACCTTGATCTGTCCCGGGTACTGGAGTTCAGCTTCGATACGCCTTGCAACAGCCTCAGAAATCTTAGCCATTTGATCATCCCCTACCTCGTCAGGCTCTACCATGACCCGTAACTCACGACCTGCCTGGATTGCAAAGCATCTCTCTACTCCTGGGTGTTCCATCGCGAGTTCTTCGAGCTTCTCTAAACGTTTCACATAACCTTCGAACATTTCACGCCGAGCCCCAGGACGTGATCCACTAATCGCATCCGCAGCTGAAACCAGGAAGGTTTCAGCAAAGTGGTGGGGTTCTTCGTCATGATGCGCTTTGATCGCATTAAGCACGATGGGTTGCTCCTCATGCTTCTTACATAACCGGTAACCCAATTCGACGTGTGTCCCTTCATGGTCATGTGTCATGCCCTTGCCCACATCATGCAGTAAACCTGCACGTTTGGTAGCCTGGATATCGAGCCCGAGTTCTGAAGCCATATTTCCAGCAAGTTGTGCGACTTCCTTAGCATGCCGGAGTTGGTTTTGACCATAAGAGGTGCGAAACCTGAGGCGACCAAGTGTCTTGACGATCTCAGGATGCACCCCATGGATGCCAAGTTCGTAGAGTGCTTCCTCCGCAGCATCCAACATTTCCTGATCAATTTCCTTCGTTGCCTTTCCAACGATCTCCTCAATGCGGCCAGGATGAATTCTTCCGTCCTCAACCAGGCGCTGGAGAGCAATACGAGCAACTTCACGTCGGACCGGATCAAAAGCCGATAACACTACTGCTTCGGGTGTGTCATCAATGATGACGTCTACACCCGTCGCCTGCTCAAAGGATCGTATGTTTCGCCCCTCCCTACCGATAATGCGACCCTTCATCTCGTCGGACGGGAGTTGAACAACTGAAACCGTTGTGTCAGCGGTCACATCGGCAGCCATTCGCTGAATCGATAGGGTCAAGATTTTCTTGGCTTCACGGTCTGATTCTCGCTCAGCCTGTTCGCGTATTTCTCTTAATGCATTGGCGGCTTCGGCCTGGGCCTCATCTTTGAGATCTTCGATCAGATCTTTCTTGGCCTCGTCACTAGTAAGCCCTGCTACTTCCTCGAGACGCTTACGAATCCTTGAGCCGGCTTCACGGAGTTCAGCATCTCTTTGAGATAACGCAGCTACGCGTTCTTCAAGTTCTGCGTCTCGGTTCTTGAGATCCGTTTCTCGTGAGTTGAAGTCTTCCGACTTCCGATTGAGAGCATCGGAGCGCTCCTCGAGCCTGCGCTCCGAACGTTCAATTTCTTCACGACGCCTATCCTCCTCCCTTTCCCAAACTTCACGCAGTTGAGAAGCTCCTTCGCGACCCGCTAGCTCACCTGCTTTACGAGCGCTCTCTGCTTCTTCCTGCGCCCTGTTAAGGATGCGGGAAGCCTCGTCCCTAGACTCCGCCTTCTCAAGCTCATATAAGGCACGTGACCGACTCCTCGATATGAGGAACCCGACAAGAACTCCAAAAACGAGGCCAGCCGCCGCCCACAAGAATGGCGGGGTGACCATTTATTGACTCCGGAATCGACACGGGTAACGTGTCGAGAATAGGTGACCTGGAACTCAACCGTATTATAAAAACACGGCAGAATCTTTCTATCGGTTCAGAATAGACGACAGGTTAGGCTGGACGCAAGCTAGGAGCGGAAGGGTTAACCATGATCGTGATCCTATACCTACTCAGAGTCCTAGCTCAAGATCAGGGATCAGGTTTGGAATATCTTTTTCAATCCGGCGCGCCAATTTCTCTGCTCTACCAGCAACTTCACTGCGCAACTCTTCAATCTCCCCTTGCACCTGAAAATACTCATCAGCTATCGAAAGGGCCGCAAGTATCGCTGCCTTGTCACTGTCCACTAGACCGGTCTGGACATTGATCTCGTGAATCCGATCATCCACCATCTTTGCACAACGCTTGGTATGCTCAGGCTCTACATCTGCACGAATCGTGTGTTCCTCACCGGCTATTCGGACTGTGACTGCAATCTTTTGGGGAGTCATTTTTGCTCCTCCATAAACCTTATCTTTGCTATCAATTTATCGACACTAACCTGACCAGCCTCTAATCGGGAACGCATGTTCTCGTTGTCCTCCTCTAATTCAGCAAGACGATGGAGTACCTGACCAGCGTCGCCTTCATCACCCGCGAAACGTTTGATGAGTGCTTCGAATTCCGCGTTCCGGTCCTCTGCCATCTCAGCGCGCCGGGTCACCTCTCCTAGATGTCGGAGTGCCGCATCGACAATCCTCTCCAACTCGATGAAGGCAGCCTGCTCCAACCCTTCTCCATTACCCGCGGGGTTCGACATCCAATTGCTCCTTGAGCCTTCGGAGAATCAATCCCACAGACTTGTCCACTTCTTTATCCTTGAGAGTTCGATCCTCTGATCGGAAGCGTAGCCGGAATGCCATCGACCGAACTTCATTGTCATTTTCAGGGTCAGAATACAGATCAAACATTTCTAGGGACTCAAGCAATGCTCCCCCAGAGTCTTGTATTACCAAGTCGAGATCAGCCGCAGTACAGCCTGTCGGTACAACGAGTGCCAAATCACGCTCGATCGCTGGAAAAATCGGGAGTGGCACATACTCAGGTGCAGGCAATCTCAAAGGGTTCAACGGAAGTGTAATCTCGAATCCCCAGATATCTCCGGCCCAAACGGGAACGTCGATATCGCTAGACGATATTAGTCCGCCGTGACCTACATTGAGGCCCTCCTGGTTAATTACACCAAAACCTGTTCCCTCATGAAAAGGCGCTGCAACGTCAGGATCAACAGCTATTTTAGCCGCGCCAGCATATGAAATGTGCGCCACTGTCTCGAGTAACGCCTTCAAATCCCAGGCCTCAATAAATTCATCCTGTCTAGACCAATGGGAGGGTTCACGTCTGCCGGTCATCACTACAGCAAGATGTGTCTCTTCATGAGGTGGTTCTCCCGTTCCAGCCTTCCGAAATGAAGTCGCAATCTCGAAAAGTCGTACGTCCCTATTCCCATGAGCGAAATTGTGTCCAACCCTGCGGAGCAGCGAAGGTACGATGGCTCTTCGTACAAAAGGTTCCGTGGATGTAAGCGGGTTTGCTACCTGAACATCACCTTCTGATTCCGGAACAAATGCAGGTGTTTGAGTCTCGAACAACCCTCTGCTTGCCAAGGCCCTCCGAAGATCATCTTCTAGCTCAAAGATAGGGTGATCTGGAACGTTACTTGGCCGGTAAGGACGCATCTCTGCCGGGAACTTGTCATATCCGTGTGTGCGAGCAATCTCTTCGATGAGATCAATCTCACGGGTTACGTCGTACGATCGGAATCCCGGCACCCTCACATTAACGACCTCTTCATCCTCATCAAGCAACTGGAATCCCAACGGCTCCAGTAGACTCCGGACTTCTGAGTTACTGAAGTCCACCCCGAGAACTTGCTCTATTCGCGACATCCTGAGTGATACCACATCCGCTTCAAATTCGACTGGACAACAATCAAGGACCGGACCATCGATCTCGCCACCAGCAGTCGATAAGATCAAAGCGACGGCTCTGGACACAGCTAGTCCGATCCCCTCAGGATCGACCCCCCTCTCGAACCTGTACGACGCATCAGTCGATAGGCCTAGTGTTTTGCGAGTAGCACGAATTGACTGAGGATTGAAAAGTGCTGCCTCAAGAAGAACGTCCACCGTATCATTTGTGACCTCCGATTCGAGCCCACCCATAACCCCACCGATTGCAACCGGCTTCTCTAGATCACAGATCATAAGCATGTCAGATGATAGAGCACGGTGTTCTTCATCAAGCGTGGTGAATCTGCACTCCTTCTCTCGAGGTCGCCGAACCACGATCGAAGTTCCTTCTAATCTATTCAGATCGAACGCGTGAAGTGGCTGGCCAAGCTCTAACATTACATAGTTAGTAGCATCGACTACGTTGTTGATCGGACGGGCACCAGCGCCTCGAAGTCTCTGTTGTAGCCATGCTGGGGACTCCTTCACCGTTACACCCCGAATGACAGCCCCAAGGTACCGGCTACATAGGTCCGGATCCTCAATTCGGATACCAACAGGACCAAGTCGTGCTTCCTCTACGTCGCGCTCAAAAGTAAGTGAAACCTCGGGATCATCAGGGAAATCAGGAACTAGCACAGTTCCCTTACCCGAGTGCGCGAGTTCCCTTGCAATACCAAGGTGAGATAGAAGATCACCGCGGTTTGCAGTGATCTCTACGTCCATCGTGACATCGTCCAGACCCATGGCCTCTATAAACGACTCTCCTGGTATAAAATCGCCATGAATTTGATAGATACCATCATGATCAGCTCCTAACCCTAACTCCTTTGCAGAGCACAACATACCGTGAGATACCTCACCTCGGATCTTAGCTTTCTTTAGCTTCAGGTCACCCGGAAGAACCGCTCCTACAGGGGCGAACGGATACCAGGCCTCCTCCAAAACGTTTGGAGCTCCGCATACAACGGATACAACCCCCTGCCCTCCATCGACTTCGCACAGTGTTAGTCGATCAGCATTAGGGTGTTTTTGGGCACTGATCACTCGACCCACAACGACATCTTCAAGTCCTTTTCCCGGAGACTCTGTTCCATCAAGAGGTGCTCCGCGCAAAGCTAGATGCTCACTCATTTCCTTTGGTGTGAGCTTCAGCCCTGGCACGCAATCTAAGAGCCAGCGATACGAGGCATTCATGATGTAAACTGCCCTAGGAAACGGACGTCATTTTCAAAGAAGCGCCTTAAGTCATTTACACCATGCTTAATCATGGCGATCCTGCCCGGACCCATTCCGAAGGCAAACCCGGTATAACGCTCTGGGTCGTAGCCCGCATTCTCGATTACAGCAGGATCGACCATCCCTGCACCCATAATCTCCAGCCAGTCCATTTCCTCCTGTGTTCCATCCTGTCGTGTAATTACACGCTTAACATCCACTTCGGCGCTGGGTTCCGTGAATGGGAAGAATGAAGGGCGAAACCGGACCTCTGTGTCAGGGCCCCAATAACGCCGAGCGAATTCAGCCAGTGTGGCCTTAAAGTCCACAAACGTGATACCCTCGTCGATAACGAGACCCTCCACTTGCATAAAGGCCGGGGTATGCGTCGCATCATAAGTGTCCCGGCGGTAAACCCAACCGGGCGCAATAATTCGGATTGGTGGATCGTACTTCTCCATTGTTCGCATTTGCACAGGAGAAGTGTGGCTTCTCAGGAGAACTGAGTCCTTGAGGTATAGTGTATCCTGCTCGTCTGCAGCCGGATGATCGAGTGGTGTATTCAATGCCTCAAAGTTGTACCACTCCGTATCTGCCTCTGGACCCCGCGCGCGAGTGAACCCTAACTCCCGGAAAATTTTTGAGATCTCGTCTACAGCTTGCGTAATAGGATGGATTGCCCCTTCCCAATTTGCCCGCGAAGGAAGGGTCAGGTCGTCATACTCAACACTCACCCCCTCCAGGAACGAGCTTTCACGCTCACCGATGGCCTTCTTCAATACCTCTTTTACCCGATTAGCTTCTTGACCTACAGTCGGACGCTCATCAGGCGGCACATCACTTAAGCCTCTGAGCACTAGAGATATGCTGCCTTCCTTACGCCCAAGCAGATCTACTCTAACCTGCTCTAGAGCACCTAAGTCAGATGCATCCCGAACAGCGGCCAGACCCTCAGTCTCGAACTTCTTCAGAGCCGCCACCAGACTGTTATCGGTCATTCGAGATCCCATGTAAATACACTGCCTGAACAGTGGCGAAAGCTATCAGCGGTCTATCCGGTCGCAATCCCACACCGGACATACAAAATGATACAATATAAAAAGACCCCGCAGCCTGAGCGGCGGAGCCATATTCAGATCAACCCAAGGAACTCAGACCCCCTATCCCATCATCACGTCTTAGTTGCTAAGCCCGCCTTGGCCCGATCGACAACATGCCCAAATGCTTCCGGGTTATGCACTGCAAGGTCAGCAAGCGCCTTACGGTCGAGTTCAATTCCAGACTGCTTCAGTCCATTAATAAACCGAGAATATGATAAATCATGCTCTCTCACGGCCGCATTGATGCGTGCAATCCAGAGACGCCGAAAGTTCCTCTTCTTTTTTCTCCGATCCCTGTACGCGTGCTCCCATCCCTTCTCCACTGCGTCTTTCGCAGTTCGGTACAAGTTTTTTCTACCCCCGAAGTAGCCCTTGGCTGCCTTCAGGACCTTTTTCTTTCGCTTATTACGGGCGACAGCAGAGGTCACTCTGGGCATGATTAACTCCTCAAGATCCGTAGGGTAGCATTCGGTTCAGGCGCTTTTTGTCTGCACCTGCCACGAGATCAGACTTGCGAAGCCTGCGCTTACGCTTCCTGTCCTTCTTTGTCAGGATATGAGACTTGAACGCCTTCATCCGCTTAAGCTTACCCCGCGCAGTTTTCTTTATGCGCTTGGCAGCACCGCGGTGCGTTTTCATCTTTGGCATATTGATCTCCGTCTTCCCGGGACCAGTCAACCCAGGGCCCGATTTCGCTATTTAATGTTCAAAGGCGCCACAATCATCGACATCAATCTTCCTTCCATACTCGGGCTTGTCTCGAGTTTACCTAAGTCTTCCAAGTCACCTGCAACTCGAAGAAGCACTTCACGTCCAATTTCAGGGTGTGTCACCTGCCGACCACGGAACATCATGGTCAATTTGACCTTGTTACCCTCTTCAAGAAAACGTCGAGCATGGCGCAGCTTGAACTTGTAATCATGGTCTTCAATACCAGGTCTAAACTTAACCTCTTTAACCTGGATGACGTGCTGCTTCTTTCTTGATTCCCGAGCAGCCCTTGCCGCCTCGTATTTATACTTACCATAGTCCATCATCTTGACTACAGGCGGTCGAGCTTCTGGCGCAACCTCCACCAGATCCATCCCTCTTACAGCCGCGCGCTCACGGGCCTCATCCATTGAAACAATCCCGATTTGCTCGCCATCATCCTGGATCAGCCGTACTGGGCTGATCCTAATCTGCTCGTTTACACGAACTCGTTGTTTTTCGCTGATTTCTATCGACCTCCAATCAATCCATTATAAACAAAAGGCCCGAGACAAGTCTCGGGCCGCGACCACAGGATACGACCTCCGGAATAGTCCAGAACATCGTGCCCTTCGCGACCCTCATGCCAGCTCTCTAGGAGCCCTGAAGGCGGGACCGCCGGTCACTGCGATCCACTTCATAACTGTGACCCGCTGCAAGCAGCGGAGCGACAATCTGTGAGAAGTCAGATGCCAGGTCAACGGCTTTCCTGATCCTAAGCAAATATCGACGGCTTCTAAACAACTAGCGAGCTGATGCCCGGTCAACTTCATAGTTGACTAGCACAGCAAATAGCGGACATCTAGCCAAGAGACTTGGTTTGGATTTCGTCTAATACCCTATCGATAAAGCTGGATCTATCCATCACTTCTTGCTTCTTGCCTATTCCACGACTTCGTACTGCAACTGTGCCGTTAGTTGCCTCACGTTCTCCGATAACTCCCATATATGGGATCTTCAACGTCTCTGCATCACGAATCCGATATCCAAGCGTATCTCGTGCCTCTACGGACGTGCGTATGCCCGCTTGTTCCAAATTTTCGGCGAACTCTCGAGCACTTTCATTCCACTGCTCACCCACAGGAAGAACTCGGACCTGCTCGGGCGCCATCCACGTAGGGAACGCACCACCATAATGTTCTATCAATCCGCCGATAAATCGCTCCATAGAGCCAAGCAAAGTTCTATGAATTACGACTGCCTCATGCGGTTTATTGTCCGCACCAATGTATTCAAGCCCGAACCGTTGCGGCATTTGGAAGTCTAGTTGGAACGTACCTCCCTGCCATTCGCGACCAATCGCATCAACAAGATTCACGTCAATCTTGGGTCCGTAGAACGCACCTCCACCCTCATCTAAGACGTAGTCAGCTTCTCGCCTCTCTAATACTCCCCGCAATGTCTCAGTGGCTTGGTCATATACCTCGGGGTCACCGATTGCCTTTTCCGGTCGGCTAGAGAGTGCAAGGTGATATTCGTAACCAAAGATTTTTAATAAATAGTCCGTCAGATCTAGAAGACGATCGTATTCCTCAGCAATTTGGTCAGACCTCACAAATATATGAGCATCGTCCTGGGTGAAGCAGCGTACGCGCAGCATCCCATGTAAGGTGCCTGAACGTTCATAACGGTAGCAGGTTCCAAGTTCAGCAAAGCGCAGTGGAAGGTCGCGATATGAGCGGGTCTGTGTCTTGTAGATCATGAAATGATGAGGGCAATTCATAGGCTTCATACGAAAACGCGCGCCATCACCTTCCATGGCTGGGAACATATTCTCTTCAAATACTTCGAGGTGCCCACTGATCCGGTAAAGCTCCTCGCTAGCAACCTGCGGAGTAAATACAAGTTCGTATTCGTGCTCGAGAAGCGTGTCCTTTAGGAATTCTTCAACCGTGTGACGGATGATGCCTCCCCGGGGGTGCCAAAGGATGAGGCCAGAACCCACCTCTTCTTGGATACTAAAGAGGTCTAATTCTTTTCCTATAACCCGATGATCTCTTTTCTTTGCTTCTTCGAGCCTATCTAAGTGTTTATCCAGCTCTGGACGACTATGGAACGCAGTCCCATAAATCCGCTGGAGCATTTGACGCTTTTCATCTCCACGCCAATAGGCTCCCGCACCGGAAAGAAGCTTGAAATGTTCAAGTTTTCCAGTACTCGGTACGTGTGGGCCTTTACATAAATCCAGAAATGGTCCGTTCTCGTACACGGTGATCACCTCATCATCCTCGAACTCTTCTAAGCGTTCAAGTTTGAGTGGATCATCCCCGAAAAGTTGCCGAGCTTCATCCTTTGTCACCTGTCGCCTCTCGAATGGCTGGTCGGCTGCAGTAACCTCGGCCATTCTCTTCTCGAAAGCCTCCAAATCATCCGGAGTGAACGGTGTATCTACGTCAAAGTCGTAATAGAAACCTTCGTCAATGGCTGGGCCAAAACCAATCCCCGCGCTTGGAAGCAACTCTCTCACTGCAGTCGCAAGCACATGAGCTGCAGAGTGTCTTAGTACGGGAAGTGATTCAGGGTCCTTACCGGTTAAGATCCGTATATCTGCGTTACTTTGAAGAGGATCCATCAGGCCCACTGTCTCTCCATTTACTACTGCGGCAAGGGCTGCCTTGGCTAATCCAGGACCGATCGAGCTAGCGACTTCACCCGGTGTAACACCGCGCTCCATCGCAAGGACGTCACCGTTAGGTAGGGTTAACTCAATTTGGTCCATGTTCGTCATCACCTAGCGCCTTCGCCTTGGCATTTCAATCGCTGACCCAGGATTAGGGCGAATACCCGCATCATCAAGCCGTGCATAAAGAGCAGGGACTTCAGCAGTGATCAAGGTGTTGAGCCTATCGATCAACGCGGGAATTTCATCCCATGATTCTTCAATTTGAAGCAACTGATCAGCAGTTGGAGCTCCGGTAACTCCCTCGATTTGACCAACCAAGTTAGCACCCCTACCTGATTCTCCTAAATCATTATCAACCTGATCAACCTCTCCTAGAAGGCGCTCGATTTCAGTTTTCAGACCCTCACTTTCTGGACTCACCTCATCTAATAAACCCATGGCATCTTCAAGCTGTTCCTCAAGATCTGCCAGGGCCGAATTGGCCTCTGAGAGAACCCCAGACAAGCGGTATGAAGAAATCATCGCATCCTGACGTGCCAGCAGTGCAGTTTGACTAATGTCGACTCTGGGGTCTAGGCGAACTGAAAACTCTCCTTCAAGGACACTGCTTCTTGCTTCAAGTTGCACCAAGTAGGTCCCTGGCAGCACCCTTGGACCCGGATTCATTAGATCACCGCTAGAACTCTCTTCTTGAATCCTCAAGTCCCAGATTACTTCGTTGAGACCTGCATTTCCTGTGCCCTCTAACTTGCGGATCGGCTGCCCCCTCAGATCCGTGATCGAGAGAGACACTTCATCCGTATCTTCAGCTAAATGATATCTCATGCGCGCACCCATCGGTGGATTGGGAGCCGAGAAGATGCCTGGAGTCCAGCCTTGAGGCGTGTAGATATTGTACGACACCGCTGGCTGAATCCCGAAAAGATGAGCCTCTGACGTAATCGCCTCAGGAGTGAGTTCTTCAAGCGGAGTGATATCATCCATAATCCAAATACCGCGCCCGTGCGTTCCGATCACCAGATCATTTTCTCGGGGTTCAATTTTTATATCATCCACCGGCACAGTCGGCAGTCCGTTTTCGAGCCGAACCCACTGGCCTCCGGAATTAACTGATACGTATACTCCGACTTCGTTCCCAACGAACATCAGGTTCGGATTACGCGGGTGTTGAGCAAGAGCATTAAGAGAGGACTGAGGCAGGCCGCTCACCGCCGCCCGCCATTCTCTCCCAAAATCTGTGCTAACGAAAAGATAGGGAGCAAAATCATCAGAACGATGATTGTCAAAAGCTATGTAGACCGTTCCCTCATCAGCATGTGATGCAACGATACGCGTCACATACACATTGTCTGGAAGACCTTCAATATCGTCTGTAAGATCAGTCCAGGTATCGCCAGCATCTTGTGTAATTTGAACCCGGCCATCGTCTGACCCGGTGTATATAACCTGGCCATTCAATGGCGATTCCCCTATCGAGGTAAGATTTCCGTAGGTGGATTGACCGTCATTCAACGACATCTGAGGCTCTGAACCAAGGACCCCCATAATCGAAAGGGAATCCCGATTGATTTCATAGGTAAGGTCAGGGCTTATCTGGTCCCATGTTTGTCCTAGATCCCGAGATCTGAAGAGAACGTTTGCACCAGCATAGACGGTGTTTTCATCATGGGCAGATAATACGATTGGAGAGTCCCAATTCCAGCGCAGATCTGGTTGCTCACCATCTTCGTTCGATTGACCAATCGGGCGGATTCGTGAACGCTCCATCGTCGTAAGATCCACGCGAGTCAGGTTGCCACCCTGCGATTCAGCAAACATGACATTCGGGTTTACTGGATGCATTACAGTAAAAAAACCATCTCCACTTCCAACATTATACCAATCTCGAGTGCGAATGCCCTGATTCGACCATGTGTCGGACGGTGCACACCAAGAACCGTTATCCTGCAGCCCACCACACACATGGTAGGGTTCCCTACTATCTATCCCGATTTCATAGAACTGAGCAATCGGCAAGTTTCTGAACTGATACCAATTATCTGACCGGTCCCAGCTTACGCTCAGACCACCGTCACTTCCTAATATCAGATGATCAGAATTACTCGGATCTATCCAAAGTGCATGATGATCAAGGTGCACACCTGCTGCCGCATCATTTGTGAAATTCCTTCCCCCGTCAGAAGAACGGTAAAGATCTGATCCACCTAGGTATATCCGTTCTGGGTCATTCGGGTCGATCCGGATCTGAGAGTAGTACATCGGCCGGTTATTCGTAGGCGACATCTGTTCCCAGTTGTCACCACGATCTCTTGAACAATACACCCCATTCTTCTGCTCATCTTGGCCGGGGCCACCACCCCGACCTTGCCCTGGTGTCCGAGCATCTGCTTCCACCAGGGCACAGACCAGATTCCCATCACCCCTATAGACGTCGAGTCCAATCCTGCCTTTATCTCCCATGGGGAGCCCATCAGTTAGCTCTATCCAAGAGGTCCCACCATCTACCGTACGATAGATACCACTACCTGGCCCACCACCATTAAACCCCCAGGCCCGACGTTGTCTCTGGTACATTGCAGCAAACAGTGTCATCGGGTCATTGGGATCCATCACTAAGTCGATCGTACCGGTATGTTCATCAACGAACAGAACGTGCTCCCAGTTCCGTCCCCCATCCGTTGTCTTATAGACTCCCCGTTCTGGGTTAGAACCCCATAGGTGCCCTACAGCTGCAACGTATGCAACGTCAGGATTCATGGGATGGACCTGAATCCTGGATATGTGGTGTGTGTTCTCCAAGCCAACATTTGCCCAGGATGCACCAGCGTCAGTCGAACGGTATACTCCATTCCCCCAAGGGGACGATTGACGATTTTGAGGTTCACCTGTGCCAGCCCAAACAATGTTCGGGTTCGATTGTGAAACCGTTACATCACCGATAGAGGAAGTCTCCTCTCCCTGAAAAAGTGGCTCAAAAGTCGTGCCTGCATTCTCAGTCTTCCAGATTCCACCCGTCGCCGTGCCCAGATAGAAGATGCTTGGATTCGCTTCAACGACAGCGATATCTGAAATACGCCCACTCATAATCGTGGGGCCCATTTCCCGCCACTGAAGCACCTGCGTAGCAGTCAATAGTTCCTCATTAGTTATCTGTGCACTCACTGGAGGAATGATGAAAGCCACACTAATCATTCCGAGAAGAAGCCGACGACAGTGCATCTGTGTAACCTCAAGGCAGGAGTATTTCCAAGTATAAACGGTACACATCAATATCCGGGATGACCAGGAATGTGCACCGTTTGATACCACGTAAAACCAGTCTATTCAGTCGAGATAGAGTGGCTAACCCTCAGTTCGCGAACCAATCAGTGCTACTTCTTGCAAGACCCTTAGGGATGCAATCGGTATTATTGCTCTTTTCAGGTTAACAAGCCACGCAGTTGTGGTTATTCTGAGAACCAAGTCCTTCCAGGAGCGCTACCGTAGAAAGGAACGGAAGGATCCGCTGAACTGGACCATTCGCCATATCTGCCACCGTTTGACCTCTGCGACTAACTGCTGAGATATCCGCTCCTTGTGACACCAAATAAAGAATCAACTCGTTATCTCCGCGAGCTGCTGCGTGATGCAGGGCTGTGTAGCCATTATGGTCTCTGGCATTGACATCAGCCCCGAGCTCTTCGATCAGGTAACGTACTGAAGAAACCCAACTCTCTGGCACGTGCCTATGGATATTCCCAGCGAACCCTTCCCCGTATCCTATCCCTGAAGCTGCGTGAATTGGCCAAGCCCCAGGACCACCAATGGGCACAGGCGGAAGCCCGGACGGATCTAGCACCCCAGGTTGGGCGACACCCCCTCCACGATAGCCTCTCCCGGCAAGTTTCTGCGTCGGGATATTCGGATCAGCTCCGTACTCTATCAGTAATCTCATGGCCCTAAGGTCCAAGCCATACGCAGCCCTCCAGAATGGAGTCGCCCCAGTCCTATTGGTCCTTAGGTAGTCATCACCAAATGTGGTGTACCAAAGCTGCTTGGTGAGCCTTGCATTAGGGTCTACCCCTGCATCTAAGAAGGCCTTCATTAGATCCAGGTACGTGACTTCTTGTTGAAGGCGGTGCGTAGGCTGAGGATGCCGGGATTTAGGGATCCACTCTGTATTCAATGCTATGTATAGTGGTGTCGCACCAGCATCACTCGCGATCGTTGGGTCAGCACCACGGTTGAAAAGCTCCATCGCTAGACCGAAGTGGCCATTAATAAGCGCCATGAGGAGAGGAGAAGTGTGATCCCCTGCACTCACCTGATCTATTTCCGCTCCATGATTTAAAAGAGCGAAAGCTGTTGAGGCATGGCCATCACGAACAGCCATTAGAAGAGCTGTCATTCCACCGTATCCTCCCACCAACTGAGCATGAGAGAGTGGTTGATTAACCCTGTCGCGTTGCTGTATCAGTAGTAGATCCTGTGCACTCTGGAGCCCTCCGGAACTAGAGGAAATTCTCCTTTCGTCAGTAGATCCCTGCCTTACTTCTTCTCTTCTATCAACTGTTTGCTCGGTATTCGCCATCCGTGCACGTCGAGCCTGTTGGTCCTGACGATCAAACTCATCTCGTGACTGCATATCGATCACAGCAGCTCTCAAAGCCGGATCAGCTCCAGCTTGAAGAAGCAACTCGATAACGTCTCTACGTCCAGATGCTGCAGCAAACATGAGAGGGGTTTGGCTCCAAATTGACTCCCTCGCGTCAAGCTCGACACCATGATCAATCAGGGCTTGAACTGCCGGGGCTTTTCCGGATGCGGCAGCAAAATGAAGTGGTGTCACACTCCCTGTGTTGCTTTCATTTTCGGGGTCTGCTGACGCCTCCAGTAGAAGCCTAATAACTGACGCATGTCCCCGGCGAGCTGCTAAATGAAGAGGACTGTAGGCCCCAAGCCGCGTTACGGCCTCAACGTCTGCTTCAGATTCCAGAAGGATCCCCACAATTTCAGGATTTCCATTCTCAGCACCCCAATGAAGACCAGTCATACCGTCTCCATGAGCGGCATTCACGTCCGCACCGTTCGCGATTAATAACCTCACTTGGACCGCATCGTTACGCATGGACGCATCTGCAATGGGAGCATCTACGGAAATCGCTGCAAACAGCAGAAAGCAAAAGGCAATAAGCAACCAAGTCCTCACTAACGCTTTCCAATAAACGTCGTTTACACTGATTCCCATACCCACTATGCCTCCTTAACCCTTACTCGCGGGTGCAGCAAGCGACAACTCTCCAGTACTGTCCCCGAAACTCTCTACCTCATCCATACCAAGCTTGTGCATCAGGGTTAACATAGCGTTTGCCATAGGGGTACCATCCGGTGCCATCACATGGAGGTTATTATCAAGCTGTCCATTAGCACCACCAAGTGTGATCAATGGACACCGGCGATGGTTGTGGAGGTTCCCATCTGCCATTGGTGACCCATAGACAATCATTGTCTTATCAAGCAGATGCGTATCACCCTCGTAAATCTCGCTCAACTTATCCATAAGATAAGGAAGCATGCCAACATGGTATTTATTAATTGTCGCAAAATCCAACACTGCTTCTTCTCGCCCACCATGATGCGATCCTGGATGGAACGGAGTATCCGTTCCACTCTCCGGATAGACACGTGACGAAGCATCCCGACCCAGCTTAAGTGAAAAGACTCTGGTCATGTCGGATGCGAATGCAAGAGCTTGGAGGTCAAACATCAATCGAACATGTTCACTGAAGGAATCTGGAACACCTGCCGGTGCCTCGGGAAGCTCACGGACTTCCCCAGAACGGTTTTTCGCTTCGACACCTTCAATCCGTCGTTCAAGCTCCCTGACGTTCTCGAGATACCGATCCAACCGGATCTGGTCATTAGGGCCAAGGGTGCGCTTTAGGTCAGCTATATCTTCAGTAATCCAATCGAGAATGCTGTGACTTGTGCGACGGCGGGCTGCTCTGGCTTCCGGACTTCCTCCAGCTCCAAAAAGACGATCGAACGCGACCCTGGGGTCACGGATCATCGGGAGCGGATCAGAAGCGGCAGCCCAGCTAATCGTGTCCGTATACACGCACGCGTATCCGTATGCACATCCCCCTGCTTGATCAACATTTTCGATGCAAAGCTGCATTGACGGAATGGGGGTGTTCTGCCCGAAGCGGCTTGCATAAAGCTGATCCAGTGATGCTCCTACATATACATCAGAACTCTCGGTTTGCTTCGGGTGGGCCTGCGTCAGAAATACCGCACTCGATCTGAAATGGTCACCCCCAATCTCCTTAGGCTTAGATGCCTCCGCCTCACGGACATCTGTATTACTTATGATCGTCAGATATTCACGGTAGTCCTCGAGCGGCAGAAGCGAACTGGGTGTCAGGTCGAACTCCCGACCAGAATCAGCTGGCGACCATAGATTTTGGGTGGCTCCCCACTCATTGCTCCCCGCAGCGCCATGGACAATTTCGATAGCAATCAGACGTGTCGGATCATCAGGGGCTTGTGAACCAGACAATACTCTACCTGCAGGAACCATCGCATCCAAAAAGGGGAGTGCCACGGTAGAACCTACTCCACGCAAGAACGTTCGTCTTCCGATCTGTTTACCGGTAATAAACTTCATGCTCTCGCTCATCTCCTCAGTGGATCTGTTGTTCATTCAAGGGAATCTCGACACTCGAACCAGCTCTTTGCATCTGGAAAGCATCACTCTTCACAATTCCAACAATAAACGATGAGACACGATAATCATTTACCTCAGCCTGATCCGTGATATCCCTAACAGTCGGTTGATCGTAGTACTCTAGGCGGCGACCAAGCGCGTACGCCATAAGGTTTTCAGTAAAATTCCTTAACAGAGGTATGGGGCGATTCAACAAAGCTCGGGTTAAATCAGCAGCAGTCTCGATGGGGGTTCCATCGTAGAGCTCACTTCTCGTATCGAGTGCTGTTCCATTTTCGCGGGCCCGCCATTTCCCACTTACACCAAAGTTATCCAATACGAGGCCTATGGGATCCATAAAACGGTGACATGAGTTACAGGACGGATTTTCGCTGTGAAGTGCCATCCTTTCCCTCGTCGTAAGCAGCCTTCCCTCCTCGCTACCTTCCGTCTCTTCCAGATCCGGTATTCCAGGAGGAGGAGGAGGAGGAGGAGTACCCAACAGAACTTCCATTACCCACTTTCCTCGGAGTACCGGGGACGTTCGGCCAGCATGCGATGTCAACGTCAGAATGCTGCCGTGTCCAAAGACACCACGTCTCGTATCATCTGGGTATGCGACTCGTTGAAATTCCTCTCCAGTGACGCCTGAAAATCCGTAATGTTTTGCCAGTCGTTCATTAACGAAGGTGTAATCTGCTTCATAGAGATCGAAGATACTTCGATCCTCGGCTATAAGATTGTTGAACAGAAGTTCCGTCTCACGCCGCATCGCATCTGCTAATTGCTGATGAAAGTCTGGATCGAGCCGAACATCCGGATGGACTTTGTCTAAATCTTGGAGCCTCAACCACTGCGCTGCAAACCGAGGGCCAAGCGCAGCTGACCGACTGTCTGAAAGCATCCGATAAACCTGGGCTTCAAGTGTTTCAGGATCCGAAAGACGTTCTTCCTCTGCTAGAGTACGCAGTTCACGATCAGGCGGAGCCCCCCAAAGGAAATAAGAAAGTCTGCTCGCTAGGTCTATATCACTAATCCTGTAGCTCTCGCCCGCAGTTACTGGTCTAGGTGGCTCTTCAAAACGAAAAACAAAATGAGGACTAGCTAATATAGCTTCGAGTCCTGTACGCACGCCGATCTCAAATCCTCCCTCAGAAGCTCCTTGTTCATAAAAGAGCATCAAAGCTGAACGGTCTCCATCCGTGAGAGGGCGTCGGAATGCCTGAGTCCCGAGACCAAAAAGGATATTCTCTGCGCACGTGCGCTCTTCAAGGTCTGCCGACGGTTGACATGTGAAGACCTGAGCACGTGTGATAGTCTCTGATACACCAGTAACGTTAAACGGACCAGAGATCACCAAGTCCCGCATATGCGG
>CAJWPN010000041.1:0-23072 GCA_913045345.1 uncultured Gemmatimonadales bacterium | reverse complement strand
GGACCAATCCAGACCGGATTCTCGATAATATCGATCGAGCCAGAAATCGCGATGCAGAGAGCGCACGCTTTCAGGTTGATCGACAGGCACTGGGTCGAGACTTAGAAACTGAGATACCTGACGTCGATGCAACGACATCCGAACGTCTTAAGCGGATCTTCGCAGTTCTGGAGAAAGCATATACCAACGCTGCACAGCGCTCAGAAATGGGCAGGTTAGCTGCTCGATTCCAAGCCGTCGGTGATATTCATCACCATCATGCCCGCGGAGACGTAAGTATTTCTGTCCAATACCTGGATCACGATCGATTCGACGATGTCGGTGTTTCCCCGTTTGAAATTCGCCCTTACGAAGTCGCGGATGCCAAAAGAGAAACCAAAACTAGTCGCGCAGACGTAAATGCTTTAAGGGTTCTTCGCAAAGAACTCCGGGGTGGTGTGCTTGCTGCATACCAAAAGCTTGAGCCACGGGTTAGGGACGCAATCAGAGACCGGGCAGACATGGGCCACATACAGGTCCAAGTAACCGTCGACTTGCGACCAGCAGAGTATCAAGCGCCTCCCTCACAACAGCTTCTCGCCGACGAGCCAAGTGAAGAGTATCAAGCGCCTCCCCCACAGCAGCCTCTCGCTGACGAGCCAAGTGAAGAGTCGACTTAACTGAAGGACACCTCACGAACTGTTAGGCTCTGAATGCGATCTAGATCTAGGTCCACTCCGATGCCAGGGCCACTAGGAACCTTCATAACTCCATCTTCTACTTCAAATTCAGGCGATACGATGTCACGCTCCCAATAGCGACGACTTGCTGAGATATCTCCTGGAAGTGTGAAACCGGGTAAGGATGCCAGAGCCACATTGTGAGCACGCCCTACTCCTGACTCAAGCATCCCACCACACCAGACCGGTAAGCCAGCTGAACGCATCGTGTCGTGAATCCCGCGGCTTACAGAGAGTCCACCCACCCGACCGGGTTTGATGTTAACGATTCTGCAGCTTCCAAGATGAAGTGCGAGCGCGAGATCACCCTCAGACTTGATCGACTCGTCCAGACAAACTGGCGTTTCGATTTGCTCCTGAAGACGAGCGTGTTCGAGAAAATCACTATACGACAGTGGCTGCTCAATCATCATCAAACTAAGGGCATCGAACTCTCTTAATCGGTCGATATCAGCTAATGAATAAGCTGAATTAGCGTCGACCATGAATGCGACATCTGGAAAGCGTTCTCGCAAGCCTGCAAGCATCTCAATGTCTCGACCTGGTTTGATCTTGATTTTCACCCGAGCGTAGCCCTCTTCGATATAACTCTGGACCTGGTCGTGCAGTTCGTCATCTGTCGGCTTGATTCCCACGCTGACACCAACCGGTACGTACTCTCGCTCACCACCAAGCTTCTGCGAGAGTGAGACCCCTTCCGCTCGTGCTGCTAAGTCCCACCCTGCCATCTCAACGGCAGCCCTTGCCATAGGGTGACCCCTAATCCAATGGACCGGATCCAGAATTTTCTCAGGTGCATCTGCTTGACCTCCAATGATCTCAGGGAGGATATAGTCGGTGAGAATATGCCAGGCAGTTTCGGTCGTCTCATACGCGTATGAAGGATCTTCTGATGCGACACACTCACTCCAGCCTTCGAGCCCTTCCCCACAAAGGGTTAGCAGGAGGATACGCCGGTCCTGCTGACCCCCACTACTAATCTCGAAAAATTCTTTGAGGCGAAGCGGGATCTCCCGCAGAGTTGCTCGCTCGATCTTCATCCGATCTCCGGCCAGTTGGCTTCTGCTCTTCTGATAAGTGAAACGTCCTAGAATATTGGTCGCCTTCCTGTCCTATTCGGCGATTGGGTATAAGGTCATGACATGTCAGGCTGTACCAACAGATAATCTGAAGTTCGCTCTCCCCAGAAGATCTCATGCACCTCGTACCCCTTACTCATATAGTGAACCAAGACCTCGCGTGTAGCTTCGCGCCAGCGGCGTGCAAGGCTGATATCTAAATCCATCACCTGCACGATATCTGATGGAATTGCCACCAGGACTTCTTTTTCCTTACTTCCCAGGTCTGGTACCCCTGGCTCTGGTAAAGAGTGACGCCCTGTCTCAGATAGAACCTGAGAGGCACCCTCAGGCGGCTGGACTGGAGGCTTCCTTCCTGCCAACCGACCAGATGCACGAATCGAGTTTAATTCCCACAAAGCGATAAGCCGGTCGGTTCCTACCCCTCGATGAAGTGGGGAGTCCGTTTCCCCATACATGTTTTCCACGTACTCCCGGACCACGATCCCTAATTTCGCAAAATTGAGGTGAGCATTGCGTGACTGCAGGGGGTCGAATGTCCAAAGCATCTTCTCTATACCCAGTGCTAGTACCTGCTCTCGCTGGTAAACCTTAAGCTGTGTGCCCAAACCTGAATCTCGCGCATGTTCAGTAACTGCAAGCATATCTGACCAATGCACGGGTTCTCCGTCCCTGACCCCAGTCATACCAAATACGAACCCTTCCAGGTCTCCACCTTCACTATACGCGCCAGCTGCCACGCCACCCAAGATCTGAGAAACTTTAAGAATCGCAGTTGGAACTCGCTCGGAAAAACCACGACCCCATGTCTGTTCTTGAAGTTCAACACAGTCGTGAAATTCCTGCATCGTCTCAAATGGGCGAATTATGTGTGAGCTAGCTTCTTGGCCGGCTAGCATTCATCACCCGCGGAAACGGGACTAAGTAGAAGCTCAGCTAATAGAGCTGCGCGGCTCGGTAGGGCCTTCGCGACAACATGCTCATGTAGGGCGTGGGCACCATCTCCAAGCGAGCCGAGGCCATCAAGGGTTGCAGCGTATTGACTCGTAGTGTTCCCGTCAGATGCGCCTCCAGAAGTGCCCTCTTCCAGTTCGATTCCCAGTCGGTTCCCTGCTGCTAAAGCAGCTTCCCAGAGCCTGCGATTCCGGGGGGTCCGCTCTAGCGGAGGAGCCTGGATACCCCCTGAGACCTCAAGTGATGTACCCGGCGTTCTGGGGCTTAACCCTCGAATTGCGCGCGTGACTGCTTCTCCGTCATCCATGGACGCAACTCGAACATCCACCTCTGCTTCAGCCTCTGCCGCCTTCACGTTGACACGCGTACCGCCTTGGACAACACCAACGTTCACCGTAATACCTCTCTCGAGATCAGTCAGGCCATGTAGTTGATGCACTACATTGGCCAGTTCCTGTATGGCAGAGGCTCCACTCGTAGGATCCAACCCAGAGTGCGCAGCCTCACCATGGACAAGCACACGGAAACGTCCAACACCCTTTCGAGCTGTCTTGAGTTTTCCGTCCGTGCCTAACCCGGGTTCAAGAATGAATGCCCTGGCAGAAGCCCTTGAGATCATTCGCACGTACCTCTGGGACTCAGGGCTACCAATTTCTTCATCTGAGTTAATGAACCAGATAGGGGCAGCAGGAAACTCAAAACCCAGAGATCGGATGGCACGTAGAGCAAAAATCGCTTGTACAATACCACCCTTCATATCAAAGGTACCTGGACCGTGAACGATTCCATTTTCTATCACAACTGGCATGGAATCAGTAGTCCCGATCGGCCAAACAGTATCTGTATGACCAACAAGTAATTGGACCGGCATGCCTCGATCTCGATTTCTTGGTACTGCGAGAAGATGCCCCCCAGTTTCTCGTCCCGGCACATGTCTGACCCTAAAGTCCATTTCATCAAGAACATCTGTTAATCGACCTTGAACTCCCACCTGGGATTCAGGTACATCACTGGGGGATTCATGAGAGGCGAGGTCCACCAACATCTCAACCATCGCGTCTACTTGATCTTCCAGGTGAGCCAAAATTGCCTTAGCCCTGTCTACCGCCTTCGTCACGCAGCGCCTCCAGCTCTATAGAATCCCGCTCTCCGATAGCTCTCATCAAGCAACTCAACCGGGTGGATAACACCTTCGTTAGAGGCTTCTAGGCAAAGACCAGCACCAATCTGCATCATGCAACCGGGGTTAGGAGTAGCGACTGCGTCGGCAGAGCAGGCCCTAACTGCAGACACCTTATCTCCACCAATTAAACCACCGAGTTCAGGGTGCGTGATGCCATAAATCCCAGCACCTCCACAACATTCCTCAGCCCCTGCGACTACTTGAACTTCAGCATCCGGCACGGCCTTGAGCACAGTAATTGGTGCATGCTCCACACCCTGGGCGTGAAGTAGGTGACAGGGATGGTCATACGCAATCTTACACGGGACACTAGCACCAGGCCTGAGGCCTGAACTATCTAGTATCTCCGACACATCTCTCACGGAGGACGCGACCTCTTTAGCTCTTTGAGCGAAATCCGGATCTTCTTCGAGGAGGATTCCGTAATCCTTCATAGTTGCCCCACACCCCGCTGCATTTACAGCAATGAGGTCCGCCCCTGATGCCTCAAACGCCCTTATGTTTGAGCGGGCTAGCGTCCGTGCGCTTTCGAGGTCTCCTCCATGCGCATGTAGAGCCCCGCAGCAGTCCTGGCCTTCTACCGTTACCACCTCGTACCCGTTCGCCTCTAGAACACGCACAGTAGCACTATTGATGCGCCTAAAGAGTCCCTCTTGAACACAACCCAAGAGAACTGCAACCCTGCTTTTTTGGCTAATGTCAAGGCTTCCTGAATCGGCGATTCCTGTCATCGACTCTTTCGAGTCCATTGGCTGCCAACGCCTAGTTGAGGCCAACATTGCAAGACCGAGACGGACCGCCCTAAAGGGGCCGTATGAAGGGAGAACGGTGACCCCCAGTGCAGCAAAGCCAGTTCCTCGAAGCAGGCGTCCTATAAAGAAAAAGGGGATCCGTAGTACAGGAGTTCCTAAAACCTTGAGCAAAAATCTAGTAGGCAAGCCTGGCGGCACTGCTTGGGTCGCCGTCTCACGTGCAAGCTCAAGTAGGGTCCCATATTCGACTCCGGAAGGACAAACTGGCTCACAGGCTCTGCAACCTAAACAACGATCAATGTGTGTTCTGAATGCCTCAGAACTGGGCTCAAGCCTTCCCTCAACAACTGCCTGCATGAGATGCAGGCGACCTCTCGGCGAATCCGCCTCATTCCCGAGGCGGTTGTATGTTGGACAGGCAGGGAGGCAAAATCCGCAATGCACGCAAGGAAGCAGGCGTTCCCTTTGCGTGTCCAGAGCCTGTCCGAGCGCCTCGTATGCCGGCGTGCCCTTCACCCGATACCCCACAGTATGGATTGTGGGTCAAATGCACGCTTCAGACCGCTAGCAAGCTCCCCTTCATCGGCTAAAGGCTTAGTGAAGTATGCGGAAGCATTGACTTCAGCGGGAATTTGGAGCGCTCGCATGGTACCACCCAATTCTTCGATATCCTTTTGTAGGCCTGTAAGGCTAGACTCGATGTCCGATATTTGCTCAGGTAGATAAGCCCGAACTGATCCGCCGTACACATCTGCGTTCAAACTCGCCCCTGGGACCTGTTTAAGAACATCCAATAGCGCGTCTATTCGAGAGGGGAGTGCCCATACCCGAACCGCAAGTTCTGTATTCATACCACCGCCTCTTTCTTCCAACATCAAAGACTGGTCCTCAGGAGAATCCCTGACCTCAAAAGAGACACTCGTATGCTTTTCGAGGCTCTTCTGATCAGAATCCACCGAGACCTGAGCCCCATGTAAGCGGACCAGAAGCCTACTTCTATTCGAGGTCGCCCTGAGACTAACCGAAGCAGACATGATTGGTGCCGTAGCAATAGCCCGCGCAGTAGGTACAAGCTCAGAGATGTCAGCAGCCTCCAGGACAAGGAGCCGGTCTACGACCGGCAATGGGAAAATCCTTACAGTAGCAGAAGTGATAATCGCGAGCTCACCACGGCTGCCCACCATCGGTTTTAGGATGTCAAAACCCGCTACGTTTTTGACGACCTTCCCGCCAAGCCTCAGTGTCTGCCCATCCCCGCATACGATTGTGGCCCCCAGAACGTGGTTCCTTAGTTGACCATAACCTGCCCAAAGCGGACCGCTTAGGCCTGTTGCTACAAGGCCTCCCAAGGTCCTGTTGCGCACGTCCGGTGGATCAAAGGGAAGCCACTGCCCATGAATAGCCATTTCAGTTGCAAGATCCCGGATCAATACTCCGGCACCCGCAGTCATTGTTAAGTCTGCCGGCTCATAGTGCTGGATCTCGTTGAGACGCGAAGTCGTCAGCACTATGAATGGGTCACTCGGACAACGGGGATACGTGTGTCCCCCTGTTCCGATGGGCACCACACCAACCCCTCGCTCGGACGCCCACTGAAGTAACATTGCCACTTCTTCTACTGATCCTGGTGCAATAATCGTTTCCACATCCGTACGCAGTGCAGCCGGTAAACTTGACGGCACTGAGAAGCCGAAGGCCTCCTTAGGCAAGAGGCTAGAGAGTGAATCAGTTAGATCGACTCTCATTCGCCCATGGCCAATATCTTCTCACTCTTCGTCGTCCCTTCTCCCTCTACGTCGGGCAGCACTTTTCCAGGGTTGAATAGTGAGGCCGGGTCGAAAACTCGCTTCGCCGCCGCCATTGCTTCCAACTCAGCAGGCCCATGAACCAGCGTCATATATTCCCGTTTGTCTACACCCACTCCATGCTCGCCCGTTATCGTGCCACCAGCATCCACACAAAGTTGCATGATTTCTTTTGAAGCAAGCTCAACCAGCTCGAGTTCATTCTGATTCTGGCGGTCGAATAGGATGTTTGGATGCAGATTGCCATCACCAGCGTGGAATACATTGGCTATCTTCAAACCATATCGATTCCCGATATCGTCAATACCTGCCAGAACTTCAGGAAGCTTGGTCCGAGGCACTGTCGCATCCTGAACAAGCAGGTCAGGGGCAATCCGTCCCATTGCTCCGAATGCTTTTTTCCGAGCCTTCCAGAGCTTCACGCGGTGCTCCGGATCAGTGGCCCTCTGAACTTCGATGGCCCCCTCTTCAAGACAGCACTTCTCAGCTCGATCAGCATCTAGATCAAGCCCAGCTTCAGTGCCGTCGAATTCAATTACGAGAGCGGCTCCGGCCTCAAGTGGATAACCAGCAGCAAATACACTCGCTTCCACCGCCTCGATTGTCGGCCCATCCACAATTTCCACTGCTGCGGGCATCAAACCAGAAGCCATGATTTTCGTGACTGCTCGGCCTGCTGACTCAACCGATTCAAAGATTCCAAGCAGAGTTCGCACGCCTTCAGTAATTGGCAGCAGACGGATCTCGATTTCAGTCGCTATGCCAAAGCAACCCTCAGAGCCCACGAACAGACCGACTAAGTCCAGTGTTGAATATGGATCGCGTCCCACCCCTCCGAGCTGTACGATCCGACCCCCCGCTAATACCACTGTGAGCCCGGTAACGTAACGAGCAGTGACACCGTACTTTAGGCAATGAGGGCCTCCTGAATTTTCGGCAACATTTCCACCAAGCGTGCACGTACTCTGAGAGGATGGGTCAGGGGCATAATAGAGACCGTAAGGATTCGTGGCTTCGGTCAAACGAGCATTAATGACACCGGGTTGAGCAATCGCAAGTCTGTTTTCTACATCAATCTTCAAAATGCGATTCATACGAGCAGTACCAACTATGACGCCTTCGGGTGTAGTCAATGCACCACCAGATAAGCCTGTACCTGCTCCGCGAGGAATTACCTCTATACCATTGCTATGCAAGAGTTCAACTACAGCAGAAATTTCTTCAGTTGACGATGGCAGAACCACTGCTCGCGGTGGCCTTCGATATGCGGTGAGGCCGTCAGATTCATATACGAGCAGACGTTCCGGGTCCGTGATGACGTGTTCATGGCCAACGATCTCAGCCAGATCGCTGACGACAGTGGAAGGAAGATGTCGAGTCATGCCCGAGGATACCCTGCCTACGAGTAGAGATGCAACAGGTTACCCGTCAGGCTTCTCTAAGAGTCTGTACATGTTCCCGAAGCGCCTCCAGACTCTTAAGGGCCGCACGCTCCATTCCAATAGGAAGAGTGTCTCCATATACGAAGCCCACCAACTCTTCTGTAGCCATACTAGGATGATGTTCCAACGCCTCCTCAACCTGTTGGATGCGAGCTAGGCGATGACTTTCGAAGCGGCTCAACGCTTCAGTTGGATTTTCTATAGGGGGTCCGTGAGCTGGATAGATCACCGAAAGGCGGAGCATACGTAATCGATCAATTGAGTTCAGATAATCAGATATACAGCCCGGATAATCAGCCACCCATGTTGTGTCGCCCTTACCCAAAAGATGGTCGCCTGCGAAAAGTGCTCGCTGTGCTTCCCAGTAAAACGATAAGTGCTCAGGTGTATGACCAGGTGTGCCCACCGCGATCAAATTTCCATCGTCAGTTGTGATCTCATCACCATCTGCAAGTACGTGACTAACGCACTCCACACCCGCTGGACCCCACACCTCAGAATCTATTGCCACCGAAAGTGAACTCGCTGATTCTGCGTGATCCGAATGACCGTGGGTAAGAATGATCTTCTTGTGATGAGCATCCCGAACAGCTAAAGCCAATGCTCTTATATGGCTCTCCAGATCAGGCCCGGGGTCAATAATCGCTACCTTTTCCCGTCCTACGATATAGGTACGAGTCCCATCAAGCGTAAATAGACCTGCATTCCCTGCATTTACACAGTTAGGCCTCAGCCTCAGGGCATCCTCCCGGTCCCCACTATCTTCTCTCGGCGGCCAATTGCTCAGCTAGCTTATCTGCTATGCTTATGACGGCAATCTCATCTTCTTCTGTGAAGGCTGCCGGCTCGTCGGAATCGATATCGATTTGACCAAAAATGTCAGATCCCGCTCGTATCAAAACGACAAGCTCAGATTGTACGTCTGGTGAACACGCTAAGTAATTTTCCTCTGTAGACACATCAGCAATATTCAAATTCGTACGCTCCTCTATTGCACGACCGCATACTCCTGTACCTACTGGAATCTTCGCGTGCTCAGTTCCAGAGCCAACATAATTGTGGAGCCAGAGTTCCTGTTCCGCTTCGTTCAAGAGGTATGCTCCAACCCAACTATAGCGGTCATCTGCTTCCTCAATAGATCGAATGGCACGGCGCAAGATGGCGTCAGACAGGTGCCCATCATCACGCATTTCTTGCAACTCCATTACCAACTGTCCAGCATCTAAAGGCATTCCGTCACATCCGTTAGAACGTCATGACCACATTAGCGCGGTCGGGTGAGAGGGCCCGGCTTGAACGCATTTTCAACCAGTACCCTGCGAACCGACGGAAATAATCATCCCGACGGTAGGGAACGAAGGGTAGAAGGGGGTCCGGAAAGCGTCAACGGTACTGAGCTGTGCTCCTTACCTCGGTGTGAAGTCTGTCTCCACCCTAAGCCTGCGAACAAAAGCTGCAATTAGCTTCGCAGTATTGAAAAGATCGTCGACACTTACGACTTCATTAGGAGAATGCATGTAGCGATTCGGTACTGAAATGAGACCCGTAGGAACACCACCCCTCGTCAGGTGAATCCCATCCGCGTCCGTCCGTGTAGACCTTGGAGAAGCCTGGATCGTATATGGGATCGCTTCATCTTCTGCCACACTCGCAAGCATTTCAAACACTGAGTTATGTGAGGCCGAGCCACGACTTAATACCGGGCCACCGCCCAGTCTATGTTCGCCCAATTCCTTCTTCTCCACATCTGGAACATCAGTACTGAACGTCACATCAACCACAATTGCTACGTCGGGATCTAGTTGGTAGGCACTCGCTCTGGCACCACCCCCGCTTTGCCCAATCTCCTCCTGGGCAGTTGCAACAGCCGTTACTCGCGCAGCTGGCAAATCGTCTGACAGCATCCTAATCGCTTCAAGTACGATGAACGCGCCAATCCGGTTGTCGATCGCACGACTAGCGATCCGATTCCCCGCCAGGTGGATCATACTCTGAGCTAAAACGATAGGGTCTCCCACGCGGATTCCGAGAGAAACCACCTCATCCCTGCTAGAAGCACCCACATCAACCCAAAGCTTCCGAGTTTTGGATGCTTTCTCACGATCTTCTGGAGTCATGAGATGGATAGCTTTTTTCCCAATAACTCCCGGCACTTCAGCGCTCTTTCCTAATATGGTTACCCGCTGGCCAACCAGAACTTGGGGGTCCCAGCCACCAATTTCAGCTACATACAAATACCCCTCTTCATCAACATGGGTGATCTGGAGTCCAATTTCGTCGATGTGCCCTGCAAGCATAACGTGTGGGTTACCAGACTCATTTAGCATGGCAAAAGAATTCCCCGTCGCATCGACATCTACTTGTCCTGCGAATGTTGACGCTTCGGTGCGCCATACACGTGCGGCACGAAACTCGAATCCTGATGGTCCTGCAGCATCAAGAAGTTGTTTCAGGAATGAAATATCTTGGCTCATGGTCACTCAGGTTGGGACATGGGGTTCGGAATCCAAAGCTATCCGTGGCTCTCCTAGATGGCCAAGGCCCGGGATCTCTCAGCTCTGGCTTGCTCGGATACCCAATGGCACATCAGCTTCCCAGTACCTGATCACCGGAGCGGCAACTCGGGGAGGAAAAAGTGAATTCGAACCATAGCGGCGGCGTGACCAACCTTGATCGACGCGAATTTATGAAACTCGGAGGGCTAGGGGCGGTTGCTACCGCTGTCGTTGGGTCAACAGCCTGCGAAGCAAGAAACTCCCAAGAAACTGTTAACAGCGAAGGTTCCTGGTGGGTGAATGAAACATTTGAACTCGAAGAGGCCACATTTAACGGCCTAGCAGAAGATATGGCTTCGGGTCGACGAACTTCTGTCGAGATCACCCAACTATACCTCGATCGCATAGCCGCCCTGGACCGCGAAGGACCCAAGCTTCGGTCAATCATCGAAACAAACTCGGATGCACTCGTGATTGCCAAAGAGCTAGATGAGGAAAGAGAAAATGGAGTTGTCCGAAGTCCGTTACACGGTATCCCGATCGTCCTCAAAGACAACATCGATACTGCTGACCTAATGACCACGACTGCGGGATCTTATGCATTGGAAGGTCACGTCGCGGCAAAAGACAGCCATGTCGCCGCAAAACTCCGGGGAGCAGGGGCAATTATTCTTGCGAAAGCCAATTTATCCGAGTGGGCAAATATTAGGTCATCTCGATCAAGTTCAGGCTGGAGCGGGCGGGGCGGACAGTGTGGAAATGCCTTTGCAGTAGATCGTAACCCGTGTGGGTCCTCTTCCGGATCCGGCGCCTCTGTATCAGCGAATTTTTGTGCAGGAGCAATTGGCACAGAAACGAACGGATCGGTCGTATGTCCCTCCTCTGTAAACGGTATCGTTGGTCTAAAACCCACAGTTGGAATAGTTGGTCGTTCTGGCATCATTCCCATCGCTCACACCCAAGACACAGCAGGCCCGATGACCCGAAGTGTTGCTGACGCTGCTGCGATGCTCACAGCTCTAGTTGGGCCCGATCCCAGTGATCCCGTGACGACTCCCTCGGCTGATTTCGTCGGTACCGACTATACGTCGTTTCTCGATCGGGATGGACTTCGCGGTGCTCGGATAGGAGTTGAGCGCAGCTATTTCGGCGCACAGCCCGATGTGGACCAACTCATGGAGGAAGCGATTCGCTCAATGTCAGCAGAAGGAGCCACAATCGTAGATCCCACAAATATCCCTACAAGAGAAAGCATGGGGGAGCCTTCTTTTCAGGTGCTGCTTTATGAATTGAAAGCTGACCTCGCGGCATATTTAGAAATGTCCGGTAGGCCAAATGGTATGGCTACACTTGCAGACATCATCGCCTTCAATGAATCCAACGCTGATCGGGAGATGCCCTATTTTGGCCAGGAAACCTTTCTCGAAGCAGAAGAAAAGGGATCGCTGGATTCAAGTGAGTACCTTGAATCAAAGGAACTTGCCAGACGCCTTTCGCAGGACGAGGGAATCGATGCAGTCATGGAGGAACATCAACTTGATGCGATCATTGCACCGACAACGCGTCCTGCTTGGAAAATCGATCTCGTAAACCGTGACGTGTCCAGCAACGGGAGCTCTGGGCCAGCCGCAATTGCAGGGTATCCCAGCATTACAGTGCCTAACGGATACGTCCACGGTTTGCCGACCGGAATCCTCTTCTTTGGAAGGGCCTGGAGTGAAGGGGCCCTGATTAGAATCGCCTACGCATACGAACAAGCAACCCGACACCGGCAACCTGCAAAGCTCCTCCCAACCCTGGATTTACCGAACCTGTAACTACTTACTGTTCCTCAGGCTCAAATACGATCTCATTCCTCGACGCCCGACGCTCTTGCGTACCTTTTTGTGCCCCCGGGTCACTGTCTTCCGATGTCCAAACATTATGCCTCGTTGAACCGGGATGGCCTGCTCCGAATCCGTGACCTGACCCCATGCTCACCACATGAATGCTGCCATCCTTGATTTTCTGTTCAAGCCGAGAACGTACCCGACGTTGCAACCATCGCCTGGAGGGGGGCAAAAGCAGAGAAAACCCTAAAATGTCAGTGAGCACACCAGGTGTGATTAGGAAGGCTCCCCCAATGAGAACAGATAAACCATCGAGTATGGCTTGACCGGGAATCTGTGCCTGAGCGAGTGATTGCCGAAACTGAAAAAAGACCCTCAGTCCTTCTAAGCGTGCGAGGGTCGCACCACCCGCTCCGGTTAACAGAATCAAGAGAAGCGTTGGGAAAAGGCCTAAAACCCGACCGAGTTCGATAAGAATCATTAACTCTATGATCGGTACGATTATGAAAAGAAAAGCGAGGCGGCCAAGTAGACCCATGTGCCCTTGTACCCTAGTAACTAGACCCTGGGTTCCTGACTGCCGACTGCAGCCCCACCATGAACCCAACCAGTTCGGGTTGCTTAACACCCTTTTGTAATCCAACAATTCACCCGAACATACAATCATGAAAACAGCTCCGGGGATCGGTCAATGCTAGACGGGGTATCCGATCTCACTGACAACTCAAGATTACCGCAAGGCAAGCATGGAGCAGACCTACTTTCGTAAGGGCTTTGGCCTCAAAAAGGAGATGCAACCCCTTATTGATGCTGAATACCAATCCGCTTTAGTAGAGCGTATTCGAGCACGTGGCTATACAGACACCTTCGGGGATGTCAAAGTGCGTCTAGCTCAAGAATTTGGTTTCTGTTATGGCGTTGATCGTGCCATCGATTACGCGTACGAAACTGTTCATAAGTTCCCAGATAAGAAGATTCACCTCGTCGGAGAAATCATTCACAATCCGCACGTCAACCAGCGGATGACAGAGATGGGGATCTCCTTCATTTACCCACAGGACACTGGTCTCTTTGACTTTTCACCCGTGGATAAAGCAGACGTTGTGATCCTGCCAGCTTTTGGTGTCACCTTGAATGATTTTGAGACACTTCGGGGGATCGGATGCATTTTGGTAGACACTACCTGTGGGTCAGTGCTCCACGTCTGGAAACGTGTCGAAAACTACGCTCGAGATGGATTCACCGCAGTTATCCATGGTAAGTACACTCATGAGGAATCCCGTGCGACAGCATCTCAGGTCAATAAGCACCCTGGAGGCAAGTACATCATCCTTCGGGACATGGTCGAAGCCGATCTCCTATGCGACTACATAGCGAAACGCCCCGGGCATCTTAAGACTGAAGATTTCAAGGGTCACTTCAAGATGAAGGTCTCTGCAGGTTTTGATCCGGAAATCGACTTAGACTGTATCGGGGTGGCCAATCAAACGACGATGCTGGCTAGTGAATCAATGGCTATTGGTGCCAAAATTCGTGAGGCCATGGTTGAGCGTTTTGATGAGGAACACGGCAGTATTCATTTCAGATCTTTTGGAACAATCTGCTCAGCCACACAAGAGCGGCAGGACGCCGTGGAGGAAATGATGGAGGAACCACCGGACTTAATGCTTGTGATCGGTGGTTACAATTCCTCAAACACAAATCACCTCGCCCACCTTTGCCGACAATACACAGATACATTCCACATTCAGGATGCATCGTGCATCGACGTTGGGACAGGCACAATCAAACACAAGGTCGAGCTGGACCCAGATGCTGAAGAGGTCCTGGATAAGGATTGGCTTCCTCAGGGTGCTTTCGATTTAGGGATTACCGCCGGGGCATCGACACCAAACAATAAGATAGGCGAAGCACTATTGCGGGTTTTGGAAATTCGAGGGATTGCTGTTGAACTAACAGCAGGCCTTCAATCGACTTGAGAAAGGTGGGCTGACCCTTCTTCCGCACAAACTGGCCAACATTCTGGCCCACTAAGCTTTAGGCCCCTAGTTCAGCAATAACCGATTCTTAGATATGGATCGGCCGGCCCAAAGATGCGAGTGCGCCTTCAGCTACTCCTTCTGACAATGTTGGATGGGGGTGCATCGCCTTTTCTAATTCCTCAACCGTAGACTCTAGATGACGTCCTACAACAAACTCAGCGATCAGTTCAGTAGCATGGGGTCCTACTATGTGTGCACCGAGAATCTCTGAGAACTGCTTATCACGAATGACCTTTATGAAGCCATCTGAGTGTCCAGATGCAACCGCCCGCCCAATCGCGGCCCAAGGAAATTTTCCGACCTCTATGTCATAGCCCATTTCCTTCGCCTGTAACTCTGTGAGCCCCACAGAAGCAACCTCTGGGTGGCAGTACGTACAATTCGGCACGTTATCGTAATCCACCGTCCCATGGCCAAGTCCGGCTATGTGCTCCACACAAGTAATCCCTTCGTGACTAGCCTTGTGCGCCAAAAGTTGATGGCCTGCCACGTCACCGATTGCGTAAAGCCCCGGAACATTCGTGGAAAGATGTCGGTCAACTAGCACAAACCCGCGTTCGTCCACTTTAGCGTTTACCGAATCAAGACCAATATCCTCAGAATTAGGAACACGCCCTACGGCAGATAGGACATAGTCAACCTCTAAAGTCTGCTCATCGCCCTTATGGTCTTCAAACGCTACAGATACACCATTCTTACTGGTATTCGCCTTCTTGAACCGTGCTCCCGTATGGATCTCCATCCCTCGCTTCTTGTATAGGCGTTCCATAAAGCTTGAGACTTCTGCATCCTCGAGCGGCAGGATTCTTTCCATCGCCTCAACTACGGTGACCTTGCTCCCATAGGCATTATACACATCGGCGAACTCCATGCCGATCGCACCCGCTCCTACAATGAATAGCGATTCCGGTGCCTTCTCCTGCATTAGTGCTCCGGTTGAAGACCAGATCCGGTCTTCATCAATCTTCAGGACCGGTAAATCCCGGGGCCTAGATCCAGTAGCCAAGATGATGCTCTTAGCTTCGTAGATGGTCTTTGATCCGTCCTCCGTCTCCAGTTCTATTTTTCCACGACCCTTGAGCCGACCAACACCCCTTAAGTGTGTGACTTTGTTTTTCTTGAAGAGGTGAGCAATGCCTTTCGCCATCTGAGCAGCTACTTGACGGCTACGGGCCTGAGCAGGGCCTAGGTCGAAAGAAACTTCTTTAGCAATAATGCCGTGCTCGTGGGCCCCAGCCATTTCACTAACAAGCAAGGCACTTGAAAGTAGAGCTTTCGTAGGGATGCAGCCGATGTTGAGGCAAACGCCCCCAAGTTCATCCTTCTCTATGCACGCTGCTGTCAAACCCAATTGTGCCGCTCGGATTGCAGCTACATAACCACCCGGACCGCTACCTACGACAATGAGATCGAAGCGCTCACTTTTCTTATCGGACAAGATGCCTCTCTATAAGAAACAGGGGCAGAAAATGCCCCCTAGACGAACTCCGATTCCTAGGGGCTACGAAGGTAGATAGAGTGGGAAGGGGGGTAAAGTGAACACCACCGGAAAGCAGGTCCGGCGTTCGGTATGCCTGAATCAAAAGCTAGAGGCGCCGGTGAGATCGCTCCGGCCCCTCTAGCTTTCAACTTATCTCAGAAGGCGCTTAGAACGTGACGCTACGCCCTTGCTCATACCGCTTAAACCACTCCCTTAAAAACAACTGAGTGCGGAGAAAATTAGATGGCGTACTCGACGTACCATGCCATTCATTATTGAAGCGGATCATGGCTGTCTCCACACCCATCACCTTCAGCGCGGCATAGTACTCTTCAGTTTGTGGCATCGGGGTGCGGAGATCACCCACACCGGTCATTAACATTGTGGGAGTTGTGACATTCCCAACATACATGAGTGGTGAACGTCGCAGATGCTCGCTCGGATCGTCCCAGGGGAAGTTTTCGAAATTCCTATACCAACCTATGCCGTCAGTTGTACCGACAAATGATAGCCAATTCGTGACCGGACAATTAGCTGAAGCAGCCGCGAACCGGTCAGTGTGCCCGACTACCCAGGAAGTAAGAACTCCCCCACCTGAACAACCATAGACGAACATATTCTGCTCATCGATATACCCTCGCGAAATCACTAGATCAACGCCATTCATTAAGTCATTAAAATCTTTGCCGGGATATGCATTCTTGATCGCATTACCAAATGGACTCCCGTACCCAGAACTACCGCGCGGGTTGGTATAAAGGATCACATAACCGTTCGCAGCGTGTTCCTGCCATGCAAAGTTGAATCCTACGTTGTACATCCCGTGGGGCCCACCATGAATGCTCAGCATTAAGGGATATCGTTCACTGGGATCAAAGTCTGGGGGCTTGATTATCCACCCCTGTATCTGGAACCCATCAAGCGACTCGTACCAAATTTCTTCTACATCACCCAGTGTCACCCCTGCCATAATGTCATCATTCACATTTGTTAGTTGTCGGAATGCGATGGGCCCATCAAGATCAAATGAAACAATGTCAGCTGGAACTTGGGGGCTCGAGAGCGTAGCTACGGCAAAACCTTGATCTGTGAATGAGCTAAGTCCGAGCATGTGAGCACCGCTAGTGATCTCGTTAACGTCTCCTTGCACCGATATAAAGTGCACGTTGCGGGCACCCTGGTAGCTAATAGTGACATATACTCCACTCCCATCGTGCGCCCACTCCATGCTGTTGATATTACGATCGAAATCACCAGAAATGAGCCGCGAACCCGAGCCGTCCACATTCATCACATAGACACCAGAATTTCGGTAAGTATCAGTGTTGAAATCGCTACCGCGATATGCGACCAGGTCACCACGGGGTGACGGGAGAGGGCTCGTATCTTGGCCGCGACGGGTGGTGAGCTGGCGGATCTCTTCTGTAGCTACATTGACTGCGTAAACTTCTGATTCGCGCCACGAGAGTTCTGAATCTTCAGAGCGCAGAGAGGAAAAAAGAAGTTCGTTTCCATCTGCTGTCCAACGCCCTGATGAGTGATTCCAATCACCGTTAGTGAGCTGGCGCGGAGTGCCGCCTTCAGCGGGTACGACGAAAATATGTTGCCAACCCTCATCGACGAAGCCTTGTCGGTCCTGACGGTAATCTGCTCTTGTCACCACCTTCGGACCTTCAATCCAAGTAGCACCATCAGGTCGACCCGGGGGGCTTACACTCCACGCAGGCTCGCCATCAACATTCATTGAGAAGGAGAGCGACTCTCCATCAGGCGACCAAGCAATCCCACCTGGACCCTTCTCTAAACGGGTAATCTGAGTCGTTGCACCCTCATCATCCATCCATCGGACAAAGATCTGTGATCCCTCGGGTTCACCCCTGGCAGTATAGGCAATCCGGGTTCCATCAGGTGACCAAAGCGGGCCTGAACCATCAACAAGGAAATGGTTCTTGCTGCCATCAGCATTCATAATCCATATCGACGATTCTCGGCGGTCGTTCATCTTATCGACCCATCCACGAGTGTAGACGATACGAGCACCGTCAGGTGATATCTGCGGATTAGAGACACTCTCAAGATCGAGATACATCTCAAGTGTAAGCTTCTTCGTTACCGCGTCTGTCTGGCTGCTAGCTAAAGACGGCAGAGTAGCGGCTATCAGCACCAAAACCCAAGGTGCCCGAGAACGGAAAGTGGGAGCAGACATCTGAGCCCCTCTTGCTGTGAGTAGAGTTATCCGATGAAGTCGATATTCAACCTACAATAGGAAGGTCCTGAATCGCGAGGGGGAGAGGCCCAGTCCTAACGCTCCCAGACTATTCGACCACCGACCATTGTGATGTCGATCAACATCGTTTCGAGGCACGGATCTGCACATGTAAGATAGTTCTCTGCTGTGACAGCAAGGTCTGCTAACTTGCCTACAGTCAGCGTGCCCCTGTGATCTTCCGAGAATGTGAGATAGGCATAACCCTCAGTAGCTGCCCGGAGAGCTTCGTCACGCGAAAGTTTCTGGTCCGCACCGACCACGCCGCTACTGATCGTTTCCCTCGTGGTAAAATGGTGTAGAACCCACCAAGGGTCGTAAGGGACAACAGGAGAGTCTGTTCCCAAGGAAAGCGGTATTTCATTGTCGAGGTACGCTCGCACAGGAGTCGTCCATGCGGCCCGCTCTTCACCCCAATATTTCATCAAGCTAGGGGCTGCGAGATACAAATGGTTTTGTGCAGATACAGCTAAGCCCAAATCTTTCATTCGAGGGAACTGGTCACTGCGGGGTATGAATCCGTGCTCGATTACCCAGCGGGACGAAGCTATCGAAGACTCTGCGTCTGCAGCTTCGTAGGCATCGAGCACTAAATCGATAGCTGCATCGCCCACTGCGTGCGTCGCAACACGCCAACCGGCTGAATGCAGCACTTGTACAGTCTCTAGAAAGCTTTCGCGCGGTAAGGTTTGGAGTCCATAAAATGTGCCGCCTTCTCCCCAGGGCTCCTCATACGGCTCCCTCATTAGCCCACCCTCAAAGCCACCATCAATACCGAGCTTTACCCCACCTACTCGCAACCAGAAATCATCGCCCTCTCCTTGGGCCCATCCCTGCATCACCTCATTCAAGACCTCTGGTGACCCAGACCTCGGACCACGGTAAAGAAAGTCGACTCGAATGTTTAGTCGACCTTCCTCTCGGAGAGCTAAGAGCATGTCGTACATCTCCGGAGAGGCTCCTGGATAACGGATTGAAGTAATCCCGCGACTGCTGAGAATCCTATGACTCTCTAGGAGATCCTCTTGGATTTCAGCAGAACTCCGATCCTCCATTAACGGGAGTTGCACCAAACCCTTCGCTCGATCCACAAGCTCACCGTTGAGCCGACCATCCATGTATCTACCAATCCGACCACCATCTATAGCCCGAGTCGATTCATCAATATCCCAATACGCAAGTGCGGCACTATTGAGCACGTACTCATGCCCACCCCTAATGACGACGACTGGATGCTCCTGAGTCGCTTGGTCAAGGTCATCACGGTATGGCAATCGTTGCTCGTCAAGCTGTCCTTCATGCCAATCACTATTTGTGACAATCACATCACCAGGAGGTGTTTCTTCAGCCCGAGTAGAGATGGCACTCAAGACTTCTTGCAAAGAACGAGCCCCAGCAAGATCAACCCCTTCCCCCCCTCCAATCCCATGGAAATGGTTATCAGTGAGACCAGGAATGACCGTGCGACCGGCTAGCTCTATGACATACGTTTCTGGACCCTGATATCCTCGAATGTCAACATTCGATCCAACCGCAATGATGCGCCCATCACGAACCGCCAAAGCCTGAACTACATCCTGGTTGGATAGGGTGATGACCTCACCATCAACCAGAATAAGGTCGGCGGGATCGGGAGTTATTGAATTACACGCAGTAACGGCACCGGAGAGCCACATCACAGCTACTAGGGCTTTGATTCGTATAGACACCCAAGGCCTCCTAGGAAAACAACGTGATGGGTCGCTGGACTTCACCCAGAGCCCATTAGCCTAGAGCAGAATGGCTGTTGGCTCCTCAAGCATAGACTTCAGCGTAGCGAGGAAGCGTGCGCCCTGAGCACCATCGATCACGCGGTGGTCACAGCTCATCGTGATCCGCATACGCGGGCATATCTTAACCTCACCGCTAACAACCACAGGAGTCTCTTCAATACCACCCACCGCAAGTATGCCTGCCTCGGGTGGATTGATGATCGCAGTGAACTCTTGTATGCCAAACATCCCAAGGTTAGACACTGAAAATGTCGAACCAGTGTATTCATCAGGCATGAGCTTTTTTGTCCGCGCTCTACCAGCTAATTCACGGACTTCAGAGGCGATCTGCATAATGCCCTTAGCGTGTGCATTCCTGATAACTGGCGTAATCAGGCCTTCGTCAATTGCGACAGCAACACCTAGGTGAACTGCATTGAAACGACGTACAAAGTTGTCATGCCACTGTGCATTACAGTTGGGATGTTGTCGGAGTGCAGCTGCTACCGCTTTCAAGACAATGTCATTAACCGAAATGCGATAGCCATCCTCTTCAAGCATGCTGTTCATGCTTTCCCGAGCTTCAATCACACGATTCATGTCTACTTCGACGGTAAGGTAAAAGGTCGGGACAGGACCAATCGAGGTAACAAGCCTCTTCGCAATTGATTTCCGCATCTGCGAGGTTGGGACGTCTTCGTATTCGTTCTCCTCAGGTGTCCACGTCGTCGTCGCTGCTCCGGTCGAACCAACGGTCTTCGCCCCCTCAAGGTCTCTTTTGACAACCCGTCCTCCTGGGCCAGACCCCTTAATCGTCGAGAGATCCACCCCCATCTCAGCCGCTAGTCTACGAGCAAGCGGAGATGCCTTGACGCTACCAGTACCTTGAGGAGTAGCACTGACTTCTGAAGTGGGTTCCACTTCAGGCTCTTGTATTGTTTCAGGAGATGACTCTTCTGGTAAAGCTTGCTGTGCTCCATCCCCGTCCGAGCCTTCTTTAATCCCAGATATATCTTCGTCAGCAGACGCGATTACAGCGATTACAGACCCAACCGCTGATACAGCGCCGGCATCCAGGAAAATCTTCCGGAGAATCCCGTCCCCTCGTGCGACCAACTCCATTGTGGCCTTGTCTGTCTCGATCTCAGCCAAGATATCACCACTGGAAACCTCTTCACCTTCGGATTTGAGCCATTGAACAAGCTGGCCCTCTTCCATAGTGGGAGAGAGAGCCTCCATATGAACCTTGGTCACCATATCCTTTTCACCTCCAGAGCGTCCTAGAAAGGGCGCAACTCCCCTCTAGAGTGCACCTACACCCTCTTGCTAGGCTAGGTCGCAGTGAAATAGGAATCACCCGTGTCATCGGTAAAGCACCTTCTTACATGCCTCAACCACTCGCGCTGCATTCGGCTTGGCTAATGCCTCAAGGTTCTTAGCATAGGGCATAGGTACGTCGGCTTGGGTTACTCTGAGCACCGGAGCATCCAAATGATCGAACGCTTCTTCCTGAATGATTGAGACGACCTGTGCTCCTGTGCCCGCATAAGGCCAGCTTTCTTCTAAATATACTACGCGATTTGTCTTCTGGACCGTCTCAAGGATCGCTTCTACGTCGAGAGGTCGAACAGTGCGAAGGTCGAGCACCTCTGCCTCAATCCCTTCACCCTCAAGCTTATCGGAGGCCTGGAGAGCTACGTGTACCATTTTACCGTGGGTGATGATTGAGACGTCAGAGCCTAGGCGTTTGAGGTCAGCTACACCGAGGGGTATGACAAAGTCATCTCCTTCTGGTACTTCTCCTTTAAAATTATAGAGTAGTTCACCCTCCATGAAGGCTACTGGGTCATCATCGCGTATCGATGCCTTCAGGAGCCCCTTGGCATCAGCAGGTGTCGCTGGTGTTACAACCTTACATCCTGGAGCATGCAGGTAATATGTCTCACACGCCTGAGAGTGCTGGGCTCCAAGCTGCAGCGCCGGCCCGTTAGGGCCTCGAAACGTAATTGGAACCTTAAACTGACCTCCTGACATATAGCACAGCTTCGACGCGTTATTAATGATTTGGTCGATCGCTAAATAAGCAAAGTTAAAGGTCATGAATTCTATGACCGGCCGAAGTCCTGCCATCGCTGCTCCAACACCTAGACCGGCAAAGCCTAGCTCACTGATTGGGGCATCCACGATGCGTTGGTCACCAAAAACATCTAAGAGGCCCTTGGACACCTTATAGGCTCCATCATACTCAGCGACTTCTTCACCCATGAGGAAAACGTCAGGATCTCGGTCCATCTCCTCGCGGAGTGCTTCATTGAGCGCATCGCGATAGGTCATGGTAGCCATTTAAGAGGACCCTCCGGCCAAGAAAGCAACTGTGGCTGATAAGGTGCTCATGTTCGTCGTCCATCGAAAAAAAGGCGACCGTGAGCATTGGTCTCAGCCCAAACATCCTCATAAAGTGCCTCAGGCTCAGGTAGGGGCGACTCGTCAGCAAAATCAGCGGCTTCTGCTGAGATCGTCTTTGCCGTAGCGTCCATCCCCTCAAGCGTGTCCTGGTCAAGTATGCCCTCAGCAAAGAGCTGGTCCCGAAGCATTGCTATTGGATCACTCTCTTCCTTATGGCGCTCCACCTCTTCAGTCGACCTATAGGTGCCAGAAACAGGATCTGACATGGAATGTCCTCGGAACCGGTAGGTGCGCAGCTCTACCAAGCGTGGACCGCCACCCGCTCGGACTTCATCCGTAAGGTTACGGAAATGTTCGAACGTGGAGAGCACATCCTGGCCGTTCACAGAACTGGCTGGAATATCAAAGGGCACAGACCTCATCGAAATCTCAGTCTTAGAGACCCGATCAAAAGCTGTGCCCATACCATACTCGTTGTTTTCGACTACATAGATCACGGGAAGCCCCCATACAGCGGCCATGTTGAGAGACTCGTGAAAGCCCCCCTGATTTACAGTTGCATCCCCCATAAAGCATACGCAAACCAAGTTCTCTCCACTGTATTTGATCTTCCAACCGATACCGGTGGCCAGGGGAACTTGTCCTCCAACAATACCATGGCCTCCGAGAAAGCGGGCATCTCTGCCGAAAAGGTGCATAGATCCGCCCTTCCCTTTAGAAACTCCCCCCACACGACCATATAGCTCGGCCATAACTGCATTAGGGCTAATACCCTTTGCGATAGCCTGTGTATGGGATCGGTACGCACTGATAACATAATCCTCCGGCTGAAGCACTTTAATTGCGCCGGCTGCACCAGCTTCCTGTCC
>CAJWPN010000040.1:0-23116 GCA_913045345.1 uncultured Gemmatimonadales bacterium | reverse complement strand
GAAGAAGAGGCTGCTGAGGAGCCAGCTGAGGAAGAAGAGGCTGCTGAGGAGCCAGCTGAGGAAGAAGAGGCTGCTGAGGAGCCAGCTGAGGAAGAAGAGGAGTCCGAGTAGTACTCGGACTCCTCTGGGCTATGGGTCGAGATGGCCCTCGCTTCTTGGCCGTGGGGCACATTGTTAAGCCTCACGGCATCAAAGGTGAGTTCCTGGTTCTACCGTTGACGGATCACCCTCAGAGCACGTACAAGCCGGGGGTAATACTACATCTCGGTAATGCTGATAGTGCAAATCCGGATCCAGAACTTCCAGCTCTCCAGCTTGATCAGGCACGTCCCTATAGGAATGGTTATATCGTATCTGCTGAAGACATCACCGATCGGAATAATTCAGAGCCGCTGCGAGGTTACTATCTGTTTCGGGAAGTATCAGCACTTGAGCCTCTTGGCGACGGTGAGTTTTTTTACCACCAACTTCTTGGTATAAAGGTTCAAACCAGTACTGGTACGGTGGTTGGAGAGGTAACTGAGATTTATGAACTAGATCCCAACGATATTCTCCGTGTCCAGAGTCACAAAGGAGAAATCATGATTCCTTTCTCCAAAGAAATAGTTCTCAAAGTCAATGTGGATGAGAAGTATATTGTCATCGATCCACCCGATGGCTTGCTTGATCTTTAAATTTCAGAGCTATGCGGATCAACATTGTGTCTATCTTTCCGGATTTTTTTGCCGGCCCCTTGGGGTTGTCGATCCCAGGTCGCGCAAGAGAGGCTGGCTTAGTGCAATATCACCTAGCGGATCTTCGTTCATATACGCACGATAAGCACCGCACAGTTGATGATCTTCCCTACGGGGGAGGAGCAGGCATGGTCATGAAGCCCGAACCTTTCTTCGAGGCAATCGATGATCTCGAACCGGAAGGCCCAGTCATTTTGCTTTCTGCGAGGGGACGTAACTTTACTCATGCCGATGCAGTTCGGTTCAGCGTAGAACCTGAACTCACATTCCTTTGCGGACACTACAAGGATGTGGACCAACGAGTTGCTGACCACCTCGCTACAGAGGAGGTCTCTATTGGAGATTATATTGTATCAGGTGGAGAGATTGCCGCGCTGGTTATTACTGACGCAGTGGTCCGGCTGCTTCCAGGAGCGATCGGAGACCATGATGCAGCTGCTACTGACTCATTCTACGAAGGCGAGTCGGTCAGTGCCCCTTCGTATACACGTCCATCCAGTTACCGGGGCCATTCAGTTCCTGAAGTACTGCTTTCCGGAAAGCACGAAGACATTGCGGCATGGAAGCAAGCGAAAAAGGAAGCACTGACTCGAGAGCGTGCCAAGCACTCTGGTTGATGGGAGCAGTCGATTGATTTTAGTGGCTCGCTGAGCCAGGCCTTCCCGTTCGGGCTAGAAAACTAATTCCAATCCAAGCCTCGAAGCTGTTCCACATCTAAATTACCACCACTCAGGACTACCGCGACCTTCGTTCCGGGACTTGCGTCAATAAGGCCTTCTAGGAGTGCCCCGATGGGAGCTGCTGCTGCGCCTTCAGTCACAAGTTTTGCTCTCGCCATCACCCAGAGAAGTGCATCAAATATTTGTCTGTCTGGAATAGTCACGATTTCATCAACGAAGCGTGATACAACTGAACGTGTGTTTACACCAACCGTCTTCACTCGCAATCCATCGATGATGCATGACACTTCATCAAGAGTGATAAGATGTCCTGCTTCTACACTCTTCTTCATCGCGGGTGCACCGGATGATTCAATACCTATAACTCTGACGTTTGGTTTAACACTTTTGACTGCCATAGAGACACCAGAAATCAGCCCTCCACCTCCAATTGGAACGAGAATGATTTCTGCTTCAGGCCAGTCCTCTATGATTTCTAACCCGACAGTGCCCTGTCCCGCGATAAGGCGTGGATCATCGAACGGATGTACGTAAGTCAACCCTCGTTCCTTCACTAGCTCAAGGGCTTTCTCATTGGCTTCATCCCAGATTGACCCATGGAGTACCACTTCAGCTCCGTATCCCTTGGTCGCTTCGATTTTCGAAGGTGTTGCATTGGTTGCCATGCAAACTACTGCTTGAATGCCGTACTGCTGTGCAGCTATAGCCACGCCCTGTGAGTGGTTACCAGCAGATGAGCATATAACACCTCTGGCACGCTCTTCTTCTGTCAGTAGACCTATGAGGTTTGTGGGCCCCCTGACCTTGTACGACCCACCCTTTTGGAAGAGTTCTGCCTTAAGTCGAATATTGAAGCCAGTCACTTCGTTGAGTGAGCGGGACGTTAGTAATGGAGTCCTATAAACATGAGGTGCCACTCGTTTATGTGCTTTCTCAAAATCGTTTCGGGTCAATGTGAGATCAGGTTTTACTCCGTTGGAAGTCAAGGCGTATTGCCTGTCAAACCTTCCATGCCTCCCTCAACCCAGTTGGGCTTCGGGCCGTTGGTCAAAATGCGAACGGCCTCAACCGCGGCTTCGACGATCGCTGCCATATGATCAAAATCTACATATTGCACTTCATCGGAAGGTCTATGGTAATCATCATGCAGGTTGTAAGACGACAGAGTGTGCGCTGGGATGCCAATGCGAGCGAACGCAATGTTATCACTACGAAAGAAAAAATTTTGATCAGGTCGGGGATCAGGCACGATTGGGGATCCCCTGTTCACGAGCTGCTCTCCCATTGTTGTACGCTCAAACCCCGTTAGCCATCCGCGACCGAACCCACCTGCTAGTGAATCCGGTCGACCAATCATCTCAATCTGAAAATCTGCTACTGTCTGCTCGAGAGGAAAGACAGGGTTCTCTATGTACCAATGGGTTCCGAGTAGTCCCATTTCTTCGGCCGTGCTTAGTAAGATAACAACCGTCCGCCGAGGCTTTTCATTTCTAACCAAGTCCCTGGCTATTTCTAGAATTGCTACCGTACCAGATCCGTCATCATCAGCCCCATTGTAAATCGAATCTCCCTCGATCGGAGGACCAATTCCCACATGGTCATAGTGTGCTCCGATAACGACGGCTTCATTTGAGACGCTTGGGTCAGACCCAGGAATAAGAGCTACGACATTCACTTCATTTTCAATGATGTTTTCTACCGGGAGTTCGTCAAAATCCAGCGAAGCGGAAGGCAGCATGAGGCGCTCACGAGGACCATTCGGGCCATCTACCTGGATTCGCGCGAGAGGGACATTCTGGAAGAAACCGTTGTCTCCAGCAGGCTCTAGCCCGTACCTCTCTAGTTCATTTGCGAGGAAAAGTGCCGCTTTGGTCGAACCGGGCGTACCAGTCTTTCGGCCCTGCATCGAGTCGGAAGCTAGGATAGACAGAAGCTGTTCAAGCCGTTCCGCCCTTGTGAGCATATCATCAGACAAGTCGTTACTTGCATCCGGGATCTCAGCGCATGCCGACACGAATGCAAGTGATAACGCCGGGATTACAAGCTCGATGCGCATAGCGACTCCAGGTCCATATGAAGATCCTGTCAACTTGGTTATATCAGACTGGTAAAGATACCCTAATCTGAGGGGTTCACGCTCCGAAGACCCCCGGTTAAGTTACGCGGCCGTTCAGTAGCGGGTCCGGCCGTATCGTGGAGCCGAAGATGACAGATGTATTAAAGCAAATCGAAAAAGAAGAGTCGCGCGACTCCGTCCCCGATTTTGGTCCTGGTGACACTGTTCGTGTGCTCTACTTAGTGCGTGAGGGTACCAAAGAACGCATTCAGGCATTCGAAGGTGTATGCATCAGTCGTAAGGGCGGAGGGCTCGACGAGACATTCACTGTTCGAAAAATTTCCGGTGGCGTCGCTGTGGAGCGGATTTTCCCGCTTCAGGCGCCGACTGTGACTGCTGTGGAAGTCGTAAGAAGAGGACGTGTCCGACGTGCGAAGCTTTATTACCTCCGGGGGCGGCGTGGTAAATCCGCCCGGATACAGGAGAAACGCCAAGCGCGTTGACCAGTGGGCAGGATGAAGCCAGGTACTCAAGAATTTGAGTCCCAGCCGTACGCGCTCGCTTACGAGAGGCTTTTCTGGAACAGGGGCCTTTCGGTCGCAGGTGTCGATGAAGCTGGACGAGGTCCGCTTGCTGGACCCGTTATAGCTGCAGCAGTTGTGCTTCCCAAAGGTGTTCAGGTAGAAAGGGCGGGGGACTCAAAAAAGCTTTCGCGTACGCTCCGAGAAAAGCTATATGCTGAAATTCTTGCCAAGGCTTTATCGGTAGGTATTGGAACTGGATCAGTTCAGGAGATTGATAAGCACAATATCCTGAATACTACGACCCTAGCTATGAATCGGGCATTGACCGAGCTGAGTGAGGAACCGGGGCATGTTGTTGTCGATGGACTACCGGTTAAGAAACTGGAATGGAAACATGAAGCGGTGGTGGGTGGTGATGGCTTGGTCCATTCAATAGGGTGTGCTTCGATAGTCGCTAAAGTGACCAGGGACCGACTGATGGACAGGCTAGCACTTCGCTACCCTGGATACAGCTGGGAAAAGAATGCGGGATATGGTACGGCTGCGCATAGGGCTGCTATTAAGAAATTAGGACTTACTCCGCATCACCGGATTACGTTTGGTGGCCTACAGTATGAGTTGGATGTTTGACAGGACTTTGAGACTCAGCTGAACCGGTATCGAAGGCAGTAATCGGTGTCGAATACTTCACGATGAGCCAGAGCGCTCTATCTTCTTGATGACCCGGTAGCTCAGTTGGTAGAGCAACGGACTTTTAATCCGTAGGTCGTGGGTTCGAGCCCCACCCGGGTCATTGCAATGTAAGGCCCGAGATTTGGGTTGCGTATGCATGTAGGGGTGTGGGATCTTGCTTGCCCCCGCTCGTGAAGAATGCAAGAGGAGGGTTAATCGATGAGTCTCAAATTTGGTCGTCCGTGTCTAGAGGCATCTCTTAATTTTGTGCTTTATCCTCTGATCGTAGTGGCGTTGTGGATTTGCTTCACGCCTGGTTCAGTGGTGGCTCAGGGGGAATGGGCAGCACATGGCCGTGACTTGGCTGAGACGCGTTATAGCCCGCTCAATCAGATCGATACCGAAAACGTAGGCCGTCTTGAAATTGCCTGGACCTGGGATATACCAAAAGCAGGAGCTCGGCTTGAGACAACACCTCTGGTTGTGGATGGGGTGATTTATGGAACCGGACCTCTGAGTTTTGTGTTCGCTCTAGATGCACGAACAGGTGAAGAGAAATGGAGTTGGGATCCTGCGATTCCCGATGCACGCCATGGAGGTCCAGGGGCTTGTTGTGGGAATGTAAACCGAGGAGTGGCCCTTCATGGAGACAAGATCTTCGTGGGATTGCTTGATGGCCGACTGGTCGCACTGAATAGAGAGTCTGGTACGGTTGAGTGGACTGTGCAGACAACTCCTGCCGGATCAGACTATACGATTACCGGTGCCCCGCGTGTTGCTGGGGATAAGGTGATTATCGGTAACGGTGGTGCGGAGTACGGCGTTCGAGGATATGTGACAGCATATGATGTTGAGAGAGGTGATCAGATTTGGCGCACTTATACTGTGCCGGGTAACCCCGTAGACGGTTTTGAGAATGAAGCAATGAGGGTTGCTGCAGATACCTGGACTGGCAATTGGTGGATTGCTGGAGGAGGAGGCACCGTTTGGGATGCGATAGTTTATGACGAAACCGCGAACCTTTTATACCTAGGAACTGGGAACGGGGCTCCGTGGAACCGAGAGCACCGTAGCCCAGGTGGCGGAGATAACCTTTACCTGTCATCTATCGTCGCCCTGGACGCAGACAACGGTGAGTACGTTTGGCACTATCAAACGACTCCAGGTGACGATTGGGACTACACCGCGACCCAACCTCTGATGTTGCTAGATCTTGAGATTGAAGGTGAGGTTCGCGAGGTGATTGTTCAGGCTCCAAAGAATGGCTTTTTCTATGTTGTTGATCGAATTACTGGTGAGCTTATTTCGGCAGAGGCTTTTGCTGATGACTTGACCTGGGCCACCCATGTGGACCTTCAGACGGGTCGTCCCGTTGAGTCGCCTGAGGCACGATATGGGATGAACCGGAGAGGAGCGTGGCTATCACCCGGTCCCACCGGTGCCCATAACTGGCGCCCAATGGCATGGAATCCACTCACCGGCCTGATTTATCTGCCTGCTCAGAACAACACGTACTACTACCAGATGGCAGAGCAATTGGAGTACACTCCGGGTCGGTGGAACACTGGAACAGGTAGGGGCAGAAGTGAGCAGAGGCCTGAGCGTCCTCAGCTTACGGGGCCATCTACACTTTTGCTTGCGTGGGATCCCGCTACTAATCGTGAAGCTTGGCGAGCCCCATCAGCTGGAGGAAACGGCGGGACCCTGTCGACAGGGGGCAATCTAACGTTTTGGGGTACCGGATCTAACCTTGTTGCGCTGGATGCCCGAAGTGGTGAACAGGTTTGGTCCTTTGAGGTCGGTCGTGGGACAGCGACGCCAATCACATATTCGATTGATGGGCGTCAGTATATCACCATTGCTGCTGGCATGGGTGTCCAGAACCTACCGCCGCGAATTTGGACATTCTCCATTGAAGAGAGTGTTAAATCATCAAATGGGAATTGATGAAAATATGCCCCTCAATTCTCAGGTCTCAATAACAATCTGAATGCCTCGTTAGCCTCGACAGCTTCTCTGCTAAACGAGAGAGGGAAGTACTCCTGATTCGCCCAACTCTCGGTGAGGTTGCCGTAAAAAGGGCTACCCGGACGTTCGGACTGTCCCGGTGCGATAGTCGCCACCGAAGCATCAAGGTCAGCAAAGTCTATAATCTCACGAAATGTGGCTCCTGTTGCTGCAACAGTTCCAGCTCCACCCAAACGTTCAGCTTCAGGGAGATCGTAAGCGGATACTAGCGAATGTGGAAACTCGCTACGGTGCGTGCGACCCCATCGCCATTGAGATGGGTCATCCCCCTGCTCCTCGCTGAGCATACGGACGGCTGTCGCTAGTGCCTCCTCAAGGTTGACATCAGAGCGTGCGCCGCCTTGTCCACCACCCAAGACCCGACGAAGGTGGCCAAAGATGGCCGGTGCACGATCTTCCCTCCGGAAGACAGCGTCCCATTCCACGAGTTCTCTACGGTACTGCTCTAGGACAGGATCCTCAGCTGTCCAACCGCGGAATGGTTCTAGTGTTTGAGCAGCGGATGCCAAGAATGCGTCGTGCTGTAAGTCCTTGGAGTCTTGTACCGTAAAATTGCTTCCGCTCGATAACACGTCAGCCACACGTTCGAAGCGAGCAAATGGGCCTTGTCTTTTGAAGAATAGTGGCGGGTCATACCCTTCCGGATGGATGTCGTGGTTTGCTGTCGCGACCCAACCTCGTTCAGGATTGAACTCACGAGGGAGATCGTCTCGAAAGCCGCTCCACTCGTATCCGCCTGTTCCCGGAACCGGAAGCCTTCCATGCCATCCTTCACGTTTTGGAGATAGCGCTGATGCTTGCCAGGCGATGTTACCATCAGCGTCACCACAGATCATGTTCTCAGTTGGTGCAAACCAGTAGTCCAACTCATCAAGGAATACCGAGCAGTTTGGAGCCACATTCAGGCGGAGAGCGGGCAGATAGCCAGTACTCCCAGGCTCGTGCATTGTCGAACGTATGGAATAGGCTTTCAAATTCTCGGTGTCTTCAAAGAATACAGGTCCGTGACGAGAGAACTTGAGTTCCAAGATTTCTGGTTCGTCTCCAAGTACTTGAATCGTGTCATATTCAATTCTTAACGGCTCCCAAGTATCCCCAGAGCGCACTTCGTTCTGATTATTTGGGTTCACCTCTTCGATGTAGACATCTGATTGGTCAGTACCAACGATGGTAAGACCCCATGCGATGCGCCCATTGTGTCCGATAGCAACTCCAGGTAGCACGGGCTCTGTTGATCCGATTGCCGTCCAGCCGGGAGCATCAAGGTGCACCATATAACGTAGGGAAGGATTACTGACCCCTCGATGGGGATCGTTCGCAACTATTACCTCACCGCTCGCAGTCAGAGATCCGCTGATTGCCCAATTATTACTGCCAGGGGAAGTTTCCCGAGCCCCTAAGTTCATGGACACTTCGGCGTCGCTCCACGTGTCGTAGGGGGATACGAGATCAGGTCGTACTATCGTTCCCCTAAAGCCAGAGAGGCCAGAGACGACATCGTTTCCAATGATTGAGTAATCTACTCCGACCGGAGCAGTTAAGTCTCGGTACGGACTAGGGCGTGCTTCACTGTTCGCTTGCTCCGTCCCGACCTCTGCGACCCGTCTCGCCAATGACAGTTCTCTGCGTGCGTCTCCGGTCGGCATGGCAGTCGCGATCCGCAACAGCGGTGTTTCGACAGACCAAAGATCAGGCTGTAGTCCTGTGAGTTCGAACTCTACGGGGAGTTCACCAGCTTCTGTTGCATAGCGAATGTATGCGTTCACCCCTGATGAGAAGGCTTCCAGTATGCGGCGCCCTTCAGGATGGTAGCTACTAAATTCCTCGTCCGTCCACGGTCCTCTGTACTTGATTAGCCTGGCGATACGGTCGTGTTCAAGTGCCCCAGACCCAAAGATTTCTGCGAGGCGTCCTTCGCCTGCCCGCCGATACATGTCCATCTGCCATAATCTGTCCTGCGCCTGTATGAATCCCTGCGCTAGAAATAGGTCATCAAGGTCGTCGGCGTATATATGTGGGACACCCCAGGAATCCCGGATCACTTCAACTTCATCCTTGAGGCCGGGAACCACGATCGCACCGTCAATCTTGGGAAGATGCTCATCTGCTAGACTCTGAAAGTCACCTGGAATCTGCTCGCAGGCTACGGTGCTGAGAAGTATTACTACAGTGAGTATCACACGGTTTAGCGGGTATTTGTGACCTATAGAGGCCAAATAGATGGGTGTGCGCATTAATCCTCCCAAAGGGTGCTGGGAGCGCCCCAGCTCTTCATATTTCTTCTTCAGTATAAACTGTATTACAGCAAAGGTATGTGCGGTTATGAGTTATAGGAAAGAAGAGAGCACCTATCTCTCACCAACTCCGAGATCTTTCAGTTTAAGCTCTATTTACGGACGCTATCGGTAGCAGCTACCAATCACCGATACGGCTTACCTCTCAGATCCTTAAGTACGTAACTCAATCGGGTCTTCGCATGAATCCTTGACGCGGGTACTGGGCGTGCTTACCAATTGCCATCGGCTGTATGCAGTTCTGAGGGTTCCGAGAGGATGGGAAGCTCAGACCGAGGAGATGGAACATATGACAAACTCTGTTGCGCTAGGGGTCGGGTTAAGGATGCTTAACTTGCTCTCCCTTACCTTGCCCCTAGAGGGGGCGCCCAACTGGGTTCTTACCGGATAACCTGACCGGAACGGAGCCAGATAGGCGGCGGGCCCTCTCTAGAGAGGGCCCGCCGCTTTTTCAGGCATACCGTGCGAATCGATTCTTATGGCTCAAATCAAAATTTTTGACACGACACTCCGAGATGGGGAGCAGTCCCCTGGGGCGAGTATGACGGCATCCGAGAAGATTCGGATGGCTCATGAGCTCGAGGACTTAGGTGTCGACATAATTGAAGCAGGATTCGCGGCTAGCTCATCCGATGAAGTAAGGGCGATCAGGGATATCTCGAGGGAAATCAAAAACCCAGTCATAACAGCTCTCGCACGTGCAAATGAACGAGATGTCATAGCGGCAGCAAAGTCACTTCAAGAAGCTGACAATCCTCGTATCCATGTTTTCATCGCTACTTCTAATACTCACTTAGAACGAAAACTAGGGATCAATCGTGGTGAATGTATTGACCGGGCCGTGGAATCTATCCGTCTTGCTACGAGCTATGTGGAGGATGTGGAATTTAGTGCCGAGGACGCTACTCGTACTGATCTAGATTTCTTGACTGAAGTTGTTAGGGCGGCCGTTCAAGCGGGGGCCGGAACAATCAACTTGCCCGATACGGTAGGTTATGCGCTGCCGTTTGAGATTCACTTGATGATAGAGGAACTGCAGTCGCGGTTACCTGAGTTGGATCAGTGCACATTAAGTGTGCACTGTCATGATGATCTCGGCCTTGCGGTAGCAAACTCATTGGCCGGAATTGCTGCCGGTGCACGCCAAGTCGAATGTACAGTCAATGGCATCGGAGAACGGGCTGGGAATGCGGCACTTGAGGAGATAGTGATGGGCCTCAAGGTTCGTGAGGATGAGCTAGATCATCATACTGGTGTGCGTAGCGAGCGCCTTTACCGTGCTAGTCGCTTGCTCTCGTATCTCACTGGCATCCATCCTCAACCCAATAAAGCGATTGTCGGGCGGAACGCGTTTGCCCATGAGGCTGGCATTCATCAGCACGGAGTCCTTAAGGATCCCAGTACCTATGAAATAATGACTCCGGAGATGGTTGGAGTGCCCCAGAGCAAACTAGTTCTCGGCAAACACTCGGGACGGCACGGACTGGAGGCGCGACTCCGGGAGCTTGGGTATACGCTTGAGCAGGAGGAACTCGATAGGGTGGCAGCTAGTTTCAAGGAACTCGCTGATCAAAAGAAAGACATCCTTGATGAGGATATTATTTCGATCCTTAATCATGGCGTCATGGAGGACGTTCCTGAGGCGTACCGTATTGATAACTTAGGAGTTACATGCGGCAGTGAACTTTCAAGGGCCACGATCACTGTCCTTGACGAAAATGGTATTCCGCGGATCGCTGAAGGGGGAGGAGACGGCCCGATTGCTGCGGTATTTGCTGCAGCGGACACACTTCACGATTTCAAGGTTGTACTTGAGGAGTTCGAGATCCGTGCGACCACTCCAGGTCGGGATGCTGTCGGAGAAGTGACCATTAGGGCACGTGTCGATGGTCAAACCTTCACGGGAAGGGGTGGTTCTACAGATGTCGTATTAGCTTCGGCTCAAGCCTATCTACACGTACTTAATAAGGGAGTTCAGGCTCGTGAGCTCGAAGCGCGACACTTCGCTGCAAGAACCGACTGGGGTATTTAAGCGAGGTGATCGCAAGCCCACCTAGTACACTCCTTGATAAGATCTGGAATAACCATCTAGTACACTCGGATCCGGGTGCTCCAGATTTGCTATATGTAGATCTTCACTTACTCCATGAGGTTACTTCAGCACAGGCATTCGAAGGGTTGAAGGTTGCCGGCAGGACTGTCAGACGTCCTGACCTCTGCGTGGCCACGGTTGATCACAACATACCTACGACAGATCGTTCCCTTCCTGTGCTAGACTCGATTGCTCGTGTTCAGATGGAAGTATTGAGAGAAAATGCTCAAAGCCACGGCATCCGACTTTTTGATGTTGACGACGAACGGCAGGGCATTGTCCATGTCATCGGACCGGAGCTTGGGTTAACTCGTCCAGGGATGGTGATTGTCTGTGGTGATAGCCACACGTCCACTCATGGCGCGTTTGGTGCACTCTCGTTTGGGATTGGCACTTCAGAGGTTGAGCATGTGTTGGCAACACAGTGTATCCCACAGCGTAGACCCAAAGCGATGGAGATTCGGTTAGAGGGTGACCGTCCAGTAGGTATTTCTGCGAAGGACTTGATCCTAGCAATCATCGGCGAAGTCGGAGTTGCGGGTGCTGCGGGCCATGTCATTGAATACACTGGTCCAGTGGTTGGATCTCTCTCTATGGAGGAGAGGATGACCATCTGCAATATGTCAATTGAGGCAGGCGCTCGGGCAGGGATGATCTCTCCAGACACAACCACTTTTGAATATCTAAGAGACCGGGAATTCGGACCTAAGTCGAATGATTTCGATGACCTGAAGACGGAATGGGAGACTCTTGAGACCGATGATGGGGCGACATTTGATAGAAGCGTGGTGATGGATATCGGTGACCTAGAACCCCAGGTAACCTGGGGCACAAATCCTGGAATGGTAACCGGGATATCTGGAGGAATCCCAAATCCGGACGAGATTGAGGACGAAGAGGTCCGGGATAGCGCAGAGAGAGCCTTGAAGTACATGGGACTTGAGCCTGGTACACCTATGGAATCAATAAATATAGACCGGGTGTTTGTTGGTTCTTGCACTAATGGGAGGTTGGAGGATCTTCGGGAGGTCGCCCGAATTGTGAATGGGAAACGTGTCCATTCTAGTGTACACGCAATGGTTGTTCCCGGCTCTACAGCCGTAAGGCGTCAGGCTGAGCTAGAGGGTCTCGATAGAGTATTTAAAGATGCGGGCTTTGAGTGGCGAGAAGCAGGGTGTTCGATGTGTATAGGTATGAATCCAGATACTCTTAGTGCCGGAGAGCGTTGTGCCTCAACAACCAATCGAAATTTTGAAGGTCGCCAGGGTCGCGGTGGTCGTACGCATCTGGTGAGTCCGGCGACAGCGGCTGCAACTGCTCTCGCCGGGCGGTTCACCGATCCCCGGAGCGGCTGACAGTAATGGAGCCGTTTCGACTGCATACTGGTGTGGTTGCACCTCTGGATCAGGCGGACATTGATACGGACCAGATTATACCAAAACAGTTTCTAAAGAGCGTTTCTAGAGAGGGTTACGGAGATTTCCTTTTCCATGATTGGCGAACGGAAGAGGGTGGTGCAATCAATCCTGCATTCATATTGAACCGTGAGCCTTATAAAGGAGCCTCAATACTCTTAACGGGGCGTAATTTTGGTTGTGGCTCATCGCGAGAGCACGCAGCTTGGGCTTTGAGGGACTTCGGGTTCCGGGCAGTCTTGGCTCCGAGTTTTGCTGACATCTTTCGAGAGAATGCCGACCAAAATGGCCTAGCAGCTATCTCATTAGAAGAGAGCATCGTGAGAGAACTTCTAGCTCGAGCACATCGTGAAGCGCCCCTAAGGCTCACAGTAGACCTCGAACAGTGTACTGTCGCTGAATCCGATACGCTCGTTGCTTCCTTTGAGATTGATGCCTTCCGAAAGATGTGTCTTCTAGAGGGACTCGACCGGATAGGGCTGACACTCCGTCAAGCGGAAGCCATAAGCTTGTTTGAACAGCAGCGCTGGCCGAACCGATCTGAGGCTGCTACTGAGTCTCTCTAGTATTTCCAATTTCTCTTGGCTTGGATGAGAGCCCTTGAGAGCCTATCGTAGCAGCAACTGCCATCCAAGAGCATTCCGAGATCATGAGACGTTCAATCCTACTGCAACTCCTTTTCCTGGTCCCCGCGACTGGAGCCCTGTCCTGTGCTCAAGATCCCCATACCGATGTAGCAATGCGGGTCTTGTCTTCAACCCCCTTAATCGACGGTCATAATGATCTCCCCTGGGCAATTCGCGGCAGTGAGATTGCCCCACATGATGTCGAAGCCGACGCCCATGATCTGAGACAAAGAACTTCGTTTCACACGGATATAGAGCGTCTCCGATCAGGTATGGTGGGAGCCCAGTTCTGGTCCGTATACATCCCGTTTGAAGCAACGGAGGAAGGTGCCGCCAAGGTACAGCTGGAGCAGATCGATATAGCACATCAGATCATCGATAAGTATCCAGATGTGTTCGAACTTGCTTTGGACGCATCAGATATTCAACGAGTGTTCGGAAATCAAAAAATTGCTTCTATGCTGGGTATCGAAGGTGGGCATGCCATTGAAAACTCATTGGGCGCCCTGAGGGCATTCCATCGAATGGGTGTGCGTTATATGACGTTAACTCATAATGGGACACTCGATTGGGCTGACGCGGCAAATGATGAGCAGCGTCACGGTGGACTTACCTATTTCGGCCAAGAAGTGGTGCGCGAGATGAACCGCATGGGTATGCTCGTCGATCTCTCCCACACTTCACCCTCAACCATGAATGATGCTCTCGATGTTTCTGAAGCGCCGGTGATTTGGTCTCATGCATCAGCGAATGGTATCAGGGAGCACCCTAGGAATGTTCCGGATCAGGTACTTAGGCGACTTCCGGACAATGGGGGCGTAGTCATGGTTACATTTGTGCCATCGTTCGTCTCTGAGAGTGATGAAGCAACACTGTCCGATGTTGCTGATCATATTGATCACGTGACCGCCACCGCAGGAATCGACCATGTCGGGGTTGGGTCGGATTTTGATGGGATTGACTCCACGCCCATAGGTCTTGAAGACGTTTCAACCTACCCTTCACTATTTGCCGAGCTCTCTCGTAGGGGTTGGACAGAGCAAGATCTACGCAAGTTGGCCGGAGAAAATCTTCTCCGTGTCATGAGGGAAGCAGAAGCGGTAGCCAGGCGCTTGCAACGTGACGCCCCGCCCTCGACAGCTACGATCGAACAACTCGATGGTCCGATCAGTAATAACTGATGATTGTGAGTGACCCTGTAAGCTCTACAGCTATATCACCCAGAACCAGAAAAATAGTCCTCAGGAGTATTTAGTTACCCAGTGAGTGCTTATTGGCAAGTGCGCTTAGGCCCTCATCAATCTCGGTGCGAGGTAACCAGCGTCCACGGACCATCACCCCTATTCGGTCTGTCAGGTTACTGAGGTCCTCCAACGGATTTGACCCTAGAAGTACAAGGTCAGCGCGTTGGCCAGGAGCTATGGTGCCAAAATTGCCGGCTAGCCCAAGATGGTTACTCACGTAACGCGCGACGGAGGAAGTGCCACTGCGCAGTATCTCGTAGTTGGACATTCCTGACTCGCCTACGAGCTCGAGTTCTCTGTGTAATGCGAATCCTGGTACGTTGAACATCTGAGGTGAGTCGGTTCCCATGAGGATACCTACACCGGCATCAGATAACTCCTTTAGGATCCTCTTTCTGAGGTCAAAAAACTCCTCGAGGACGTCTGGGCTGTCTCTGGGCCCCGCTGCAGCCTGTCGGCGCCAAGCTTCTCGTTGATCTGCGGATACGTACTTCATCTCAGGTTGCATCAGGAACGCACTGGGATCCGTTATCCCATATAGGTTTTCCCACAGGTATAGGGTGGGAACGACGTAGACGTCATTTTCTAAACTAAGCTGAACGATTTCATTGATCTTGCTTTCGTCCACGCTACTTACAAGACCCTGGAGATTGATTGGGCGACCTGTGTTGATTTGGGAAACGACATCATCAGAGACGACGGCCTGAACATACCCATCAAGGTGATCCACGGTTGATATGCCCGTTTCGATCGCGTGTACGAGACCAACATCTGCCGGGACGTGCCCTCCAAAGGTTAGGTCGATTTCTTTTGAAATACTCGCCATGTGGTCCCAGACTTCTAGCGGAACGCCAGGATGGATCTTCTGGAGATGATATCCTGCACTCTTATGCTCACGGACCAGACGTTCAGCGGATGCCATATCCGCAGCACTAGTGCGGCTCAGAGAGGGCGCTGCAACATAAAAATTCGGCCCCAAGACATCTCCTCGCTCAATCTCCTGAGCTAAGGGAATCTGATAATCTGAGCCTAGCATGCCACGGATAGTTGTCACTCCGTTCGCAATGTAAAGGAATAGAATATCCTCAACTTGATCTCGTGGAGGGCTGTCACCTGGCGGCACATGCGCGTGCATCTCAGCGAGTCCCGGCATTAGGTACATGCCTTCAGCATCGATCACGATTGCACCACTTACAGGTTGGATTTCTTGGGACGAACCCATCTCGTGGATCATATCTTCTATGATGACAACCGTCTGACCCGAAAGCACAGTCTCGTTCTCCATTGAGAGGACATTCACATCCCTAAAGACCATTGCCTCTCTCGGGTTGGTGTCCTGAGATGTGCAACCCAAGAGAACGAGGATTGCCATTGGCAAGCGGTATGCGAATCTCTCCATCAACTAATCCTCCAGCAGATCTTCAAGCGTGTCCGAATCCCAAACATGCGGATAACTTTAGTTGCTGGATCTGATTCAACCAGCTTTACCACACCGTGTATTTTTCGCACCCGACTTGGCTATCGTAGGGGTATGTGAAAAATCCTCATCCAACGAGTCTGGATGCTACTCCGACGCTTTTACGAAGACAAACTGGCTCAGGCCAGCTATATGATCGGTTGCCAAGCTACTGGTATGGCCCTGGTGGTTGATCCGCACCGTGACTCAGAGGTTTATCTCCGAGCAGCAGCAGAGGAAGGTTTGGTAATCACTTATGTGTCAGAGACACATATTCACGCAGACTATTTATCTGGTGCGCGCCAACTAGCGAGGAGGTCGGATGCCACGCTCCTGCTCTCTGGGGAAGGCGGAGAAGAGTGGCAGTACGGTTTTATCAAGGAAGAGCATACACAAGCTGTTCACGATCGTGATGAAATTGGATTGGGGAATGTTGGTATAGAGATACTCCATACCCCGGGTCACACCCCAGAACACATCTCTTTCATGATTACGGATCGAGCTGCTTCACCAGAGCCACTGGGCGTGCTGACAGGAGATTTCATCTTTGTAGGGGATGTTGGCCGTCCTGATCTTCTAGAGAAAGTTGCTGGAGTATCTGACTCGATGGTGGCTAGTGCTTGCTTGCTTTTCGAGTCTCTCTCCCGATTCCGACACTTCCCGGAGCACCTTCAGATTTTGCCCGGGCATGGCGCTGGATCAGCCTGCGGCAAAGCGCTTGGCTCTGTTCCTTCATCTACTCTTGGGTATGAGAAACTGGCGAACTGGGCATTCCGGTGTGAAACCGAAGAAGAGTTTGTGGACATGGTGCTTGAGGGTCAGCCAGAATCCCCCCCCTACTTTGAGAAAATGAAAGAAGTGAACAGGGATGGGCCTCCTATCGTTGATCATTTGCCTATGCTAGAGCTTTTAGAGCCTAGAGCACTTCATGAGGTGCTATTGTCGGATCGCGCTATCGTCGTCGACATCCGGAAAGCTTCGGCTTTCAGAGCCGGTCATTTGCCTGGAACGATCAGTATACCTCTTAGTAAGGACTTTCCAACCTGGTCTGGCTGGCTTCTTCCGTATGACCGACCGATCTATTTCATAGCAGAGAGCAGTAATGCAACTAATGAAGCAGCGCGGGATCTCGCATTGGTTGGGATCGACAACCTCAAGGGGTTCTTCGATGCCAAAGCTCTAAAATTGTGGAGTGAGGAGTCCGGAAATCTGGAGAGGACCACCAGTATTAACTGGTATGAAGCGGAACGGGCTGTTACAGAAGAAAAAGCCTTTATCGTGGATGTGCGAGGACTATCGGAGTGGAACGAGGGTTATGTTCCTGGAGCCAAACACCTACATCTTGGCCACCTTCACACCGCTGACCTATCGGGACTCCCGCGTGGATGTCCTTTGTTACTGTACTGCCGTTCGGGCTATAGGTCAGGTATTGGTACTAGCATTCTGGAAGCGGCAGGCTTCGATGATGTTCGTAACATAGACGGTGGAATTCTGGATCGTATGAAGAGGGGTCTGCCAATCGAACAAGGAGTTTCGCCAGATAGGGAATAGGAGCTTTAGTGAGGTCTGTCTGGTGTAAGTACAGCAGAATGCTTTGGGTTGCTTTACGATGAAGTGTCTAGACCAACCCGAATATCCGTTCGATAGCGCGAAGAAAGACCATTACTTCCTGCACCGCATGAAAGGGCGAAGGAAATCTGTCCTGTGTTGAGTGTCCAAAGAGCCTTGTAATGGTTATGTACGAGTGGCTCTGAGTAGGGAGTGTATCCTTGATTCTCAGCCCTTCAGTGAATGGGATAAGGTTATCGTTGCGTCCATGAAGCACGTGTAGCGGGCAACTGATCTCCCCTAATGCCTTGAAGGGCTGGATCTTAGGCTCAGCACTGATTGCTGCTTTGGCCAGCTTATGTCCAAGGTCTTCCGCATATGCCAAATCTGGTTGGACTCCTGAGAGGGGTGCAAAAAAATCGAACAAGGATTGTCTATCTGGGTTTATCTTCTCACGCTCCTTCGCTTTAGCAGCGTCGTAGCATGGATCACGAGCATCCACGCCCGGCGACTCACCAGATAGAGCTGCCAGGCGACGAAGTCCGTCGGCAATGTCGCTTGCTTCCTCGTACCCTGGAATGTCAGTCAGGTAGTTGGCGGCAACAATCCAAGGTCCATAGGGGTCAGGCATTAGCTTATAAGACTTTCCTTGGTACTCGTGCCGGCCAGTGAACATAAAAGTGATGGTACGTTCGAGGTCGCAGTAACCTCCGAATCCAACGGCTCCAGCGATATCCGCACGTACTTCGTCAGCTGCCGCTAGCGCGAGTGCGTGAGGAGCGCTGAATGAGAATCCGATAAGACCGTAGGGCCTATTTTGTACCATTGGATTCTCTTGCAGTGCTTTGATTGAACACTGAACTGTTGGTAAAGCCAACTGAGGTTTCAGGTTTAGCTCTCGCCACTCAGGCACCTCAGGTATGATCACAACCATTCCAGTGGCTGCTACCGTTCTAGTGAATCGAACCAGTTGTGGATGGGCACGCCCTGTGCGCGTGATCCCATGGAGAATAACCCACCCCGGCAGTGGAGAATTCATACCCGCTGGCTTGACGATTGTGGCTGGTATACGGATTCCATTGCGGTCTAAAGTCGTTTCTTCTTCTACGACATCAGCATGTCCAGTTAGCCAACTCCGGACGTAGTGCGCAGTACGGGTCAATTGAAGTGCCATCGCGCGAACCTATTCAGAACTGATGGTCCATCGCCACCCAAAAAATGAAATAGCTAACAACAGACGATGTGAGACGATGTTTTAGAATCCCTTAGGTTCTGCTTGCTCGGAATGCATCTGTCGAGCATCATCGCTTGCAATAAAACCGGTCCAATCAGGAGGATCTCGTGAAGCGTTCAATGTTGTTATTAAGTTTGTCATTGATGTTGATCACATTTCCAGCTGCGGCCCAGCAGGGGTCTCGAATAGCGCATCAGTCAACCGAGGGCAGACCCTTTAGCCCGGCGATCCAGGTTGACAAGACGTATTGGCTTTCGGGTAAACTCGGGGCAACGAGTCAAACGCGTGAGATGAACGAAGGTCGCACCGCGGCGGAGACACATAATATCATGAGATCATTCCAGGAGCTCTTGGGCGAACTCGGTATGGATCTTAGTAATATTGTTAGTGCTACAGTATACCTAACCGACATTGCTGATTTTTCGGAAATGAATGAGGCGTACACGCAATACTTTCCCAGAGAAGCTCCGGCTCGCGTTACTGTAGCAGTTGCTGGTCTAGTTGGTGGTGCCAAGCTCGAGATCAGCTTTATAGCTGTGGAAGACTAGTCAGCTGAGCTGTTGCCTAAAGAGGCATTCAGTTCTCATAACCCAACCGGTGATATGACTGAAGTTGATATAGACCCAACAGAGCAGGGGTACCACCCACCATATTTAGCTGCAATCCTTGCAGCATGCGGTGTCCTGGTATTGTACGTGTTAACGTTGGCACCTACGACAGCTTTTTGGGATACGAGTGAATACATAGCTACTGCGCATATCCTCGGTATTCCTCACCCTCCTGGAAACCCTCTGTTCGTCGTGTTGGGGAAAGCTTGGAGTATCCTGCTTGCTCCATTTGGTCTCTCCATTGCTGTTCGTATCAATCTGCTAGCAGCGTTCACGAGTGCGCTGGCTTCGGGCTTTCTATACCTGGTGGCCCATAGAGTATTAAGTGAGCTGTTCGAAGATAGGTGGTGCGCTATAGTTGGTGCCGCTGCCTCCACTATTTTGGGAGCCACAGCGTTCACGGTTTGGAACCAATCAAACGTGAACGAGAAGGTTTACACGATAAGTGTACTAGTCATCGCCTGGGTGACTTGGCTCGCGATCCTTTGGAATGACAGGAAAGATGATCTCGGTAGTGAGCGGTATCTACTGGGGATGATTTTCCTGTTGAGCTTGGGATCAACCAACCACCTCATGTCCGTTTTACCCGCTCCCGCTATAACGCTGTTGATCCTTTTTACGGCTCCAACAACGCTGCTTCGTAATTCTTTTATCATTCGAGCGGTACCACTCATACTGATTGGGCTCTCTTTCAACTTTGTGCTTCCTATCAGAGCTGGATTAGATCCGGTAATTAATGAGGGTGACCCCACCTGCGAGTCCGTTATCGGAGCAGCACAGGCGATATATTCCAATGGAATGGTCGGATGTCCGATGCTCGCCGATAATCTCACCCGAAGGCAGTACCAGCCTCCACCCGTTACCCAGAGAAAAGCTCCTTTCGGTGCGCAGTTTGCTATGTACATGCAGTATTTTGATTGGCAATGGTCTCGGGGTTTGGACCCGTCCCCCTTACCTGGGACGGGCAGAACTGCATTTAGCGTACTATTTGGACTTCTAGGCTTGCTCGGACTCTACTCGGTCTTCCGTGTCGACCGGAGTATGTTCACGTACATTCTTACTCTGATCGTAACACTCTCATTTGGGCTCATCATCTACTTGAATTTCCGGTACGGATATTCTCTCGCACCCCAAATTACTGATCGAGCTCAACATGAAGTGAGAGAGCGAGATTACTTCTATGTAGTCAGTTTCATGCTCTGGGGTTTTCTCGCAGGCATAGGTCTGTCTTGGATATGGTACAGATTTGGGCAGGTCGTGAAGAATGCTCGGCCCTATGTCATTACAGCGCCCATCATGATGGTGGCGCTACTGCCACTTTTTCTGAATTGGAGTTGGGCCTCACGTGCAGGTGACTACGCAGCTCGTGATTGGGCATATGATCTCCTCATGAGTGTTGAGCCCTACGGCATCCTCTTTACGAATGGTGACAACGACACATTCCCACTCTGGTACCTTCAGGAGGTGGAAGGGATTCGCAGCGATGTAACAGTGATTGTGGGTCAGTATCTTTTCACTTCGTGGTACCCGAAGCAGTTACAGGAACTTACAACGCCAGAACGTCAGCGAATCTTTGATTCGGAAATTTCACCAGGATTGTTCAGTGGGTATGAGAAGCCCAATGAAACGATACTGGATCTAACACATGAGCAAATGGACCAGGTTGGAGCCAGCCGTCTTAGTGAGAATCTGACGATCCCATTTCCTAGTATGGCTGTAACATACCCGGCCGAGACAGTCCTTAACCGAGGGCATCAACTGGCTTTGTCGATTATCCATGACTCTATTGATGAGCGACCGATATTTTTTGCTTCTTCTGGCGGGTTGATGAGTGAACTTGGCTTAGATCGATGGGCTGTCCGCCATGGTCTGGCAGTCAAGCTTGAGATGCGCTCTTTAACTGCGTCTCCCCCGGAGGGATGGGTACAAGGCACTGCAGAGTTCGGAGGCGTCTGGTTCGATCTTGATCAGTCACTGAGGCTTTACGATACAGTCTACCAGTACCGAGGTATCAAAAATCGAAGCATCTGGCAGGATCGGTCTACATTGAATATTCCCTGGCAATACTATGCTCTGGCACTTCAACTTTCTGATGTTGCCAGGAATGCTAACTTGCCGGATGAGGTGGCCCGACGCTTGGAAAACGATGCCGAAGCCTTCCAAATTGTGGCAGAGGGTGGGGTGAATGGGACACCGGCACAGTGACAAACATGACTCGTACTAGCGGGAACTCCACTCCAGGCAGCGGGTGCAATCCAGTATGATGGAACCGAAGTTAACCCGAGGCGAACTGCACCGATACGCTCGCCATATAGCTTTGCCGGAAGTGGGCCTCGAGGGGCAGGCACGCCTCAAATCCGGACGTGTCCTATGTGTGGGCGCAGGTGGTTTGGGCTCTCCGCTCACTCTATACCTTGCTGCTGCTGGGGTTGGAACTCTCGGCATCGTTGACTGTGATTCCGTCGATATGAGTAATCTCCAACGCCAAATTCTCTATGGAACTGATGATGTCGGACGATCTAAGCTCGAGAGTGCAGAAGATAGACTGCGCGACGTGAATCCATTCGTCGAGATTACAAAGCATGAAACCCGGCTCTCATCTGAGAATGCACTCGACGTCTTACAAGGCTACGACGTCGTCATTGATGGAACAGACAACTTTCCCACACGATATCTCGTCAACGATGCGTGCGTCCTTACAGGAACTCCTAATATCTATGGCTCAGTTTTCCGTTGGGAAGGACAGATCTCGGTTTTCGCTACTGATAATGGCCCGTGCTATCGCTGCCTTTTTCGTGAACCGCCACCGCCAGGTCTGGTACCCAATTGCGCTGAGGGGGGAGTGCTTGGAGTCTTACCAGGCATCATCGGGTCAATGCAGGCGATGGAGACTGTCAAGCTGCTGTTAGGGGTTGGAGATACTCTAGAGGGCAGGCTCCTTATCTTCGATGCCCTCGAGATGAGTTGGCGTGAAGTACGACTCAGAAAAAACCCTGATTGCCCAGTGTGTTCGGATCAACCAACCCAAAGAGAACTTATTGACTATGAAGTGTTTTGCGGGTTGAGCAGCGGTGAAGTGTCTTCAGAGAAAGCAGAAGAGAAAACTGTTGAGGAGATTGAGCCGGAGGCTCTTGTAGAACTTATTGGATCTACTGAACCTCTGTCTCTAATTGATGTTCGCGATCCATGGGAGTGGGCAGTGAGTAGTCTGGCCGATCAGGGTGCTCGGCTCATACCGGTCGAAGAGGTTGACAGCCGTATCTCGGAAATTCCCCGCGATATGACCGTTGTGGTATACTGCCGAAGTGGGAAACGGGGCCTTGTCGCAGCTCATTTGCTCAAGAATTCAGGATATAGGAGGGTATTCAACCTGAGTGGTGGTATCCTGGGCTGGGCAGAGTCAGTGGAACCAGGGCTCCCTGTAGTTTGAGTGAGAGTGATTCAACTGACATTCATCTGCGGGCTTCACTCTTATGGTTCAGAATTCACTTGTCATCAGCATCAGGTCCGACCCCAGTTCTTGCTTGCTGTAAGCCTGGGATGCGAGACTGGTTATAGATGCTCCTATCACATGCAATAGGAACGATGAATGCGACAGTTCATACTTCTGGCAGTTCTTGTCCTCCTACTAACCCCGGTGACAAGTGAGGGCCAGGTCCGTCTCATTATCGGAGGTGGGCTCAGTCAACCTAATGGTGACTTTACCAGCCAGGTGAACACCGGGTTACACGGTCGAGCCGGGCTGCAGGTTGGGGTGCCAGTATTCCCTGTATCTTTAAGGGGAGAAGGTGAGATCCATCAGTTTTCTAAGCCGACAGGGGCCGAGAATACAACCATGTTAGACGGTACTCTGAGCGCTGTACTTGGACTAGGGGGCATAGGTCTGCAGCCGTATCTATTGGCGG
>CAJWPN010000039.1:0-23503 GCA_913045345.1 uncultured Gemmatimonadales bacterium | reverse complement strand
TGGCATCGAGCGCCCAAGCAAAATTGTTGGAACCCGTAACGTAAAGAACTCCATCTAACACCAGAGGTGTTGTCTCAAAGCCACGTCCCCGAGTCATGGTACCAGTTTGAAATGTCCAAATTGGAACTAGATCTTGCACATTTCCTGGCGTGATCATCGTCAATGGGCTATGGCGTTGGCCCGTGTAATCTCCGGAATATGTAAGCCATTTCGATGGTTCAGACAGACCGTTTAGAATATCCTCATAAGTCACACCAGACTCGGTATTTTGTGCGAGTACCGGAGCTTGTATCCCGGTCGTCAGGACGACAAACACTAGAGTTCTGAGGAAGCTTTTGAATGTCATTGAATCAACCCCTCAACGTGCCAAGATACCTTAGCAAGTTATCCAGATCAGTGTTACTAAGACGTTCAGTACCAAAGTCAGGCATGAGAGACCTCTCCTCATAGATCACTTCTTGAAGTTCTGACTTGGTGTAACCCTGCAGTCGTTCGCTCGTATCAGCAATCTGTATTGAGAATGCATCCTCACTCTTTATCAGACCTCGGATACTGCGATCGTCCTGTGTTATAAGTGTCACTGCACGATATCTGACTGCGACGGATGCACTCGGTTCACGGATCGATCTCAGAAGCCTATCTCGGGAGCGTATTCGTGCAATTCGAGATAGATCGGGCCCCAGACTACCACCTTGTGTAGCTACCCTATGACAGCGAGCACACATAGATAAGAAGATCTCTCGTCCTTGCTCGGGATCACCAACGTTATCCTCAAATGGTGAAACTGTGCTGATGCCCTTTAGATATGCCACTATAGCCCAAATTTCGTTATCAGGAGCAGAACTAGAAGGCATATTGCTACCTGGTACACCACGCTGGATCGTCCGAAACACTCGCTCGTCCTCTGTCCCGGCTGCCCAAAGCAGAGTCAGATCTGGAGCACCAATCCCTCTCGCGTCAGCACCGTGACACTCCGCACAACGCGTCGCAAATAATGCAGCACCTGCCCGCCTGGCAGCTGGATCAGCATCATAGGGATTCCCACCCTGCCCGCTAACCGAAAGGGGCATCAAGATACCTAGGGCGAGTAATAAGCACGTCAGCAGCATATGAACCATATTGTGCCAACCATATGGAATACGCGATCCTGGCTCAAGCCATCTGTCGACAATGGCCTAGTCATGGATAGCGCCATAAACTGATACCTGCTCACAATTCACCAACTGAAATGCCGCATTAACGAGTGAACCAAGGATCGCTTATGCTTCGCAAGGCTCTTCATGCGGGAATCATAGGACTGCTGATCAATGGTATGATCGGGAGTGTTCCTGCTCTGTCAGGGCAAGAACAGGACAACCCCTATACTACTGGACAAGACATACAATCAGGCGAACAGCTCTTCGGTAGGAATTGTTCACGTTGCCATGGCCTAGAGGCTGGTGGCGGAGAGCGCGGACCTGATTTGAGAACTGGTACATTCCAGCACTCGAGCTCAGATGCCGGCCTGTTTGCAGTGATTGCAGATGGCATCCCTAATACTGAGATGGTGGGGATTGGTCGTAGCCGAAGTGAGCAGTCAGTATGGCAACTCGTGGCTTACCTGCGTTCACTAAATAGGCAAGTACGTGTGGAAGTAGCTGGCAATCCATCGATTGGAGAGGAACTCTATAGTGGAAAGGGTGACTGCAGCAGTTGTCATATGATTGATGGAGAAGGTGGCCGGCATGGCCCTGATCTTTCCACCATAGGTGATCGAAGATCACCAGATCAGCTTCTGTCAGATATACTGACTCCGAATGAACGGGTGCAACAACGCTGGTGGACAATGCGTGTTGTGCATCAAGATGGCACCGAGGTTGAAGGGCTGAGAATGAATGAGGGCACATACTCAGTCAGAATACTCGATGTGGAAGACAACCTGTGGTCTTTCCTTAAACGAGATCTGCGCCAGAGTGAGCGCACTGAGACATCATCGATGCCGGCTTATGGGGAAAGCTTTACCAGTGGAGAACTTGAGGATCTTGTCGCTTATCTGTACGGCTTGAGTAGAGGAATAAGATGATGAAACACTATGGAGTCTTTACCCTTTTTGTCTTGCTATTCCCGGCGTCATTGGAATCTCAGGATTCTAGACAGCGAAATACTGATACAAACCAAGTAGCTCCGTCGTTTAGTCCGATAACAAACGAACGTCTGTTGAATTCCGATGCAGAGCCTGAGAACTGGCTTATGTACTCCGGCAATTACTTCAGTCAGCGCTACACTAGGCTAGACCAGATTAATAATGAAAATGCAGCTGAACTCGAGATGCAGTGGGCGTTCCAACTGCGTGCACTTGACCGAGCTGAAACAACACCCGTTGTCGTTGATGGCGTGATGTATGTAACGGAATCACCTAGTAATGTGATCGCCCTTGATGCAAAAACCGGCAGTCAGTACTGGCGGTATAACCATAATCTACCGGAAGTCTTGAATTTCTGCTGTGGCCGTAATAACCGAGGTGTTGCAGTCCTTGGGGACAAACTCTACATGAGCACCCTAGATGCACACCTGGTTTCTCTTGATGCGAAAACCGGAAGCGTGCTATGGGATGTGGAAGTAGCTGACGAGGCAACTGGATACAGCAAGACGGGTGCACCGCTCGTGGTCGGAGACAAGATCATCACAGGGGTTGCAGGCGGTGAATTTGGAATCCGAGGCTTTGTCGACGCCTATGATGCTGAAACCGGAGAACGCTTATGGAGACTCTACACAATCCCTGGGCCAGAACACCCCGATAATGCATCGTGGGCAGGAGACTCTTGGCGCACAGGAGGCTCGCCAACCTGGATGACCGGGTCGTATGACCCAGAGTTAAACCTGGTTTACTGGGGTACGGGTAACCCGGGTCCAGATTGGAACGGAGATGTTAGGCTGGGTGATAACCTTTACTCCGATGCTGTGCTGGCAATTGACCCTGATACCGGTGAACTGAAGTGGTATTTTCAGTTCACACCCCATGATATCCATGACTGGGATGCCACACAGATCCCGATCCTAGCTGATTCTGAGTTCGGAGGCCAAAGTAGGAAGTTAATGCTCTGGCCTAATAGAAATGCGTTTTTCTACGTTCTAGACCGCGAGACGGGGGAGTTCCTTTTAGGCAAGCCCTATGCAAGACAAACTTGGGCCAAAGGTCTGGATGAAAATGGCCGACCGATACGTATTCCAGGAACATCCCCGAGCGTAGAAGGCACGACCGTCTCTCCCTCGATTGGTGGAGGAACCAACTGGTTTTCACCGAGTTACAGTCCTAGGACTGATCTTCTCTATGTCATGGCATATGACGGTGAGACCACTTACTACATTCGTGAAGACGAATACGTTGCTGGCGAACGATTCACCGGCGGAGGTGGTGTGACCCCCTTGCCTGCGGCGAACTACGCAAGTGCAGTTCGAGCGATCTCCCCCCAGACTGGTGATCTGGAGTGGGAGTATCCCGTTCAGCCAAGGTCAACCGCAGGTGTGCTTTCAACCGCAGGGGACCTCGTCTTCAGCGGAACGGTCGACGGCTTCTTCTTTGCGCTAGATGCGAATACGGGAGAGGAGCGGTGGCACATCAATCTCGGGTCACGCGTTCACGCTGGACCTATGAGTTATATGGTAGACGGCAGGCAGTATGTTGCGATTGCGGCAGGTAATGTCCTATTCACGTTTGCAGTAAGAGAGTAAGAACAGGAAGTACTTATAGAGTTCTGTGAGCGCTGCTAGGTATGTTCTTGAAGTACCGTTGTCTCACTACCCAGTTGGCAAGAACGGAACGTCCGGTGGAGCCGGAAATGTTGTCGTTTGGAGTGCTAATAAGACGATCACAGCATATACCACAGCGAATCCCAATAAGGCAAGTATAAGAGTTTTGGAGTTTAGCTTCGGTGTGCGACGCTTTGTCACCCAATAACTCCAGATTTGGGGCGCTGGGTCACCTCAAAAGTTTTATAAATCAAGGTGAGCGGGACCTACCGTTACTTATAGCGGTAGGTTACACGACCTCGGGATAGGTCATAGGGCGAGAGCTCGCATTTCACCTTATCGCCTGCGAGCACTCGGATGTAATGCCGGCGCATCTTACCAGATAGGTAGGCTAGCACCTCGTGTCCGTTCTCTAGCTTGACACGAAAATTCGTGTTCGGGAGCACTTCGCTCACCGTCCCTTCCATTTCAATCGCTTCGTTTGCCACTCGGGTGATCCCTCCCATTAATGAAATCGTGGGTCAGTTTCCGCTGATTCCCTACCTCGATCCTAATAGCCGTGGATCTGTTGCCAAGACCTCAGCATCTTGACCCTCTTCCACTGTTGCGATCACCAAAGCTGCGAGATGAGTCCAACGAGCCGGTGAGGGATTGAGCTCTTCGAGAATCTGGTCAGGGGTAGCACGAGTGTAACGGCCCTTACATTCCTTCTTTTCACGATAGGCCTTCACAGCCCGGCGAACGACGCGTTTTTCTTTGGGAGTCAAATCCATGATGGGTAATCTAACCTAATTTTCCGCACGGTGGGCTAATTAACATATCCAGTGCAAATAACGCACATGGTATATGTATCCGCCAGATAGGTATCCACTCGGACTAAAAAGCACTGAGCAAGAGCAAAAGCCCCGTAATTATGAGGAGTGCTTCCAGGCCTATCCGGTATCTTCTAGAGTCAAATCTGCTAAACATGTAGCGCTCCGTCAGCCAAAATGTCGTCGCTCCCACGACTATGAGTCTCACTCCAGTTCCTACATCTACCTGCCAGTTGGTACCTGCTAAACGAAGGGTCGTAAGTTGGACAACCGCAAACAAAGTATACCCAGCCGCGATTGTGGCCCTGGATATGTCACGATGCAGCGCTTTCCCAAAAGCCAGGGCAGTCAACATGGACCCGCCCAAGTTAGAGGCCCCGTGAACGAAGCCCATCATAGCAAGGTAAGTGCGCTGAAATCTCAGCAACTGATTGAGTCCGTGTCTAATGAACCTCACCCTATCCTGCAGCGAGAATATGAGTACCAAAATCGCCACGAATATTTCCAATGGTGGTGACCAGCGAGTAGACGCTAATAGAGCCACCACGATCGCCGGGAGTGTTAAGGTCGCGATTCCCCGGAGGAGTACGCGGTCCACATATTGATGACCTCTTCTCAGTTGGAGCAGGCTGATCGTGAGGGAAATCGGTAGTAGTAGTTGAAGCGTGGCCGGGAAAGTCATCCCAAGCAGAAGCATCCAAGGAGTCCCCAGTAATAAGACTCCTACACCAAAGAGTGACTGTATTACAGAAGCTAGCAGAATTACTGGATAAATAAGTTCTGGTGCGGGCAAGACACTTACATGATGCACGGCAACCGATCGACGGCATCTGAAGTGCCTTCAAGATCAGTCCAGTTCACTCGGTGCGTTTCGTATGAATCTCGAATGAGTAGGGCGATCCGCGGGTTACTTCGAAGAGTCTGGAGTTCAGATTCGCTAATTCCGAGGTAAACTGATACCTGATTTCCAGATTCAAGCCTACCACTGACACGCTGTTCCGCAGCTTCCCCTAACTGATATCTGATCTGTACTCTGTTATCGTCCCCAGCCATATATGAGTGTGTTACAACCAAGGCCAACAGATTTGCACTGCAACGAAATGCGAACATATGTATGCCTTGGACCTCCATATTATCCGGCACCAGGGTCATGCTAACGGCCCTAGAGCGATCAGCTCCCTGGGTCTGACGTACGGTCCAATCTCCAACCTGCTCTGCGTCCTGAGCGAAGACCGCTGGGGTCGAGGCAACAAGGATAAGGAAGAAAAAACTATAACGACTCATGGTCATCCTATACGCGGGTCATCTCACATCTGCTCTGCATAAATGTGGCCGAATGCTAGGGTCGGCAAGGAGACCTCAAGTGGTCGCATCTAGAATCAAGTGAATCGCAAAGAAGTAGATTGTCTGCTGGCGCACCAGAATAAACGAGGTAAATCTTAGGATTACTTCATCTGGTCTTAAGTAGGGAGGAGTATTGTCTAGCTCTCGTTTGAACCCCGAAATCAATCGCCGAACCTTCATTGCGAGTTCGGCTGCGTTAGCAATCGACTATAAAGATCTGATGAACTCAACAAGCGATATGGAACCGGGTGGAAAGAATTGGCCCGAATACGATCAAGTAATCGTCGTCGACTTCCTAGCGAGCCCTGGTTATTTCAACTATCCGCTGAACCCACCACTCAATGATTCGATGATCGCAAACGCGATCAGCTCTGGCATTACTGCTGTGAACCTCACTGTCAGCGGAAGCAATTTCACGGATACGGTCCAAAAAATCGCAGGTTGGATGAACCGCATTGAACAATATCCGGAAGCCTTTACTCAAGTGCGGACTGTGGATCAGTTGTTGGCCACAAAACAAGAGAGAAAGCTTGGTATCGTTTTTGGTTTTCAGGATACGACACCCTTCGAGGGCGGGCTCGAAGAAATTGAGACCTTCCTGAATTTGGGCGTCAAGGTCACACAGCTCACCTACAATATTCGCAATCTAGCTGGTGATGGTTGCCTGGAACCGGCAAACGGCGGGCTCACGGTCTATGGACATGCGATTGTCGAGCGCATGAACGAACTCGGGATGATCGTAGACCTAAGTCACTGTGGCCAGAGAACGACCGCACAGGGTATCTCAGCATCTAATGTCCCGGTTGCGATTACTCACAGTGGCTGTAACTCCGTAGCCCGTCATCCCCGTTCCAAGGATGATGCTGAACTGCATGCACTAGCCGAATCCGGAGGGGTTATTGGTATCTATCTCATGCCATTTCTTACCCCCGGAAAAGTCCCAATGCTATCCGATGTGCTCGACCATATCGAGCACGCCATAAATGTGTGCGGCGAAGACCACGTCGGTATCGGCAGCGATCTTTCTACGACCCCGATCGATGGGTCTGATGAATATTGGTCCAGGCATCGCGAGTTCGTCTCGCGCCGCATTAATGAAGGTGTCGCTGCGCCGAATGAGGATCCTGACATCTTATTCACAGTTGAAGACCTGAACTCAGCTAAGAGAATGGAATTGATTGCTGACGGATTAGCTGATCGTGGCCACCCAGGAACCAGGATAGAAAAGATCATAGGTGGTAACTGGGTCCGTTTATTCGAAGAAATTTGGGTGACCTGACTCCGAGTTACTCGCACCCACTGTGGAGAAGATGTCTTCCAGAGGAAGACTCAATAAGCAATCCCCAATACCGGTTGAGGCTCCGCCACTATTGCGAACCCGCGCTGGGCACAAGCAACCGGATGACACCATCGCGTTTGTTCAGCAGGAAAACCTGACCATCAGGTCCTGAACCAAAGCGTAAATCCGCCCGACCAGCAGGAGACCTTCCCTGCTCTCTGTTCTTCTCTTGAATCACCTGCAAGAGAGTCTTTGAATCACCGCTGTCATTGAGCAGGATGCGACGGATCGCTTGCTGTCCACCACTTGGAAGCAAATCAGCTGAAACATAGAAAACTTCGCCACTCGGGTTATCACCGAATAATACGAGGTTTGCTAGTTCAGGGATTGCGTCACTGCGGTAGACATGAAGACCGGTCGCAGCGGAACTCCTCTGAAGCAATGGATCCTCTTGTCCGTACTCAGCCACAGGATAGGTGAGTGCCTCATCACCACGCGGGTTGCTGAGACTGACCGCTGAGCGACTTATAAATCGGAAACTACCCTCCCACGTGTTCCAGCCGAGGTCGGCACCAGAAGTTACAAGGCTTATCTCCTCAACAATATTCTGGCCGATATCTGCAAGAAACATATTTCCGTTATCAGGATCCCAGGCAAAACGCTGTGGATTTCTAACACCGGAAGCATAAATCTCACTAAGCGTATTGTTATCACCATCGTTAGCGAATGGATTATCAGCAGGTATGCCATAGGACCTATTCATGCTGTTAGAGCCCAGTGGATCTATGCGAAAAATCTTACCAAACGCCGAATTTAGGTTCTGAGATAGATTGAGCGGATCACCACCACTACCACCGTCAGCTATACCTACATAAAGCAAACCAAAGTCAGAGTCACCGGAAGAAGCCGTCGGATTGAAACCGATTTGGCCACCATTGTGATTACCGTAGGGCTGTTCAACCCTCAGTAACTCCCGAGGGGCGTCTCCATCATAAGTTCCCGCCGAAGGATTTCTAGCAGTCCATTCAAGAAGAACAGTGTCGTGTGTGTCACCTCCACCACCAGGGACAAAATCAGCATCGGGTGCCGTATTCCTGCTATCTGTCCACGTGTAAAATTTACCGAAGCCATCGGATCCAGAACGATTGAATTCCGGATGGAATGCAAAGCTTTGGAAGCCCAACTCATTTCGAGAAGATTGAACACCCACACCCCAATCCGCATCATCGATATCTAGGTACTGTGTGACCCTCTGACCATCGTAATCGATGCTATAAAGCTGGCCACGCATATCGTTGACGAATAAGCGACCTGTCCCTGGTTCATCAGAGAGGAGCATCATGCGGGCAGGTTGTCCGTCTATATCTGGCACCGAAGCGAATTCAGAAAAATTCACCTGGATCACGCCGTCTGTAGATGAAATCGGCTCTGGAAACGGATCGTTCGTCTCCTGGGCTAAAGCCGATGAAGCGCTCAACAGCGTTACCAGCAATACTCGGTTTATAGACATAGCCAGCTGCTTCCTCTGCAGGTACACATTGTAAATGTTCAGGGTCATTCTTTGATTCTGCCTTCAAGCACCCAAGAATCGCAACTTATATGGAGCCGCGAAAACTACTGGGTTTAGGCTTTTCTTATGTCCTATCCTAAATAGAGCGTCGCTCTACTCTAAAAATCGATCAAGAATAGAAGGATCCCGAACCCGGCACGCTTCATAGCGTCCGAACCAACGGTAACGGTTTCGGGCAAAGATGTCGTAGCCTAGGTCCTGTAATGATTTCGGAATAACGGCTAACAGTAAATCAGCAATTCTCCACATACCACCCAGTTGTCGCGTGACCCTCCTCACAGCCTCACTCTGCACCCAGACAACCTCATCCTCAAGCCCGCTATTCTCGACCAAAACAAGAGAATCGACCGCCTTTAGATGTGGATGGCGATTCAAGAGATCGGTAGCAAACACCCCACCAAGCGGTGCAAAATGAAAGATTCGCTGACGATCTCTTCGTAACAAGAAACCGATAAACCGGTCACAGAACCCGCAGAGATCATCATATAGGAGAACGGACCTCTCTTTGATAACCGGCTTCACAGAACAGGGCACCTGGTCAGAGGACAGGAGAGCGCAACAATCTCCCCCGCCCTACCGTAGCCAGAGCTTGCCGATTAAAGCGAATCTGGCCTCTAACCGTCGTCGACCTTTCGCCACGTTTTTGAACGGTCAACCACCCGGTCACAATACGTGCCCACAAGCGTCTTCGTATTTGCTTCCGTATCGATTGTGGAAGTCAGCTCATAGGTGCAACTCCCATTCTCACCGGAACTCTTCGCCCAATCAAAAGCCCCATCGTACGTCGTGATCCAACTTCCAGTCGGCTCACGACCCTTAGTAGAGAGGCCTTCCTCTCCACCCAGATAGTGACGCTGATGTGTCCAATCACCAATCCCGTCCACGGTAATCGTCACCTCATCGCCCGGGCGAGCACATTCAGCACGCGTTTTCGTGCCACTGCTTGCAACGTCAAACGTCAAAGCGTCAGCATCCCAAGTACGCTGACCAGTCCCTTCCGCAGTGAATGAGCCTGCAGTATGGCAATCACGTGTCTTCCACCAAGAGTAGTTCCAGACTCGAGGATCATCACCCAGAGCGCCCCCAGTAGATGAGGGGCTAACATTGCTTGCACCCCAAACATCATCTAGGAAACCCATCATTGTGCCATCAAGCCTAACCACCAAAGCCTGAACATCTTGGTCACTGAGTTGTGCTTGGGGTGCCATAGCTTGATCTCCACACGCGGCAAAAGCCACCGCACTAGAAACAAGTAGTAGATGAAAAGTTCTTGGCATTCTGTAATCTCCTGAAGCCTTAACTCATAACCGAAACAATGTTCTCTGCTGCTATAACTATCTGGTGGCACCCAAATCCATAACCGCTCCCAAAAACATCCTGACCTTACGAGGATCAGTCGAACCTCTCACTCCGCCACGAAGATCTGATACCAACTCGCCCAGTGCGTCACTCCGTTGTTGCCCCGAGAGTCCTTCAGCCTCAGCCAAACCTCTTCGTACACTCATGATCCTATCAGCATCAAGACCGCTGGACCGTTCAAGTTGATCGAGGTATGAGCGAGCGAGTGCGAAGCTGGGCGGCCAGACCATCTTAGGTTGCTCCTGTGCGTTGAAGTATTCGAAGCGCACAGTCTTAGCCGCATCAATCTCGTTCTGGGAAATATGAGCGCTGGGTGTTAGCTCAAAAATGTCGAGCCCTCGCGCAATCTCAGAACTGACCATGTATCCGTTGTACCAGTATACAGACCATGAACCACCACTACCTCTGCGCGTACCGTCTGTAGGTCCGCGATCAAAGAAAGCGATCTCATATGGATTATCAGGATCGGTCCAGTCGAAAACATTGATCCCGCCCTGATACCAGCCTTGTACCATCACATCTCGACCGGGTATGGGGATCAGTGATCCATTGTGGGCAACACAGTTTTCAAGTTCCGTCTGTGCCGCAGGCATCTTGAAGTAGGAGTGAAAATCCAGCTCCCCATCATTGATGCTGAAGATAGCATCCGCACCCCATTCGTACTTGTCCGTTACTCGACAGCGTGGCTGTCCTCCACCACCCCACTCGTCCGTGAACAGAACCTTTGTTCCATCATTATTGAACGTCGCGGAGTGCCAGAATGAGAAATTCGAGTCAGCAGCAGCATACAACCGGCGAGGGTTCGCCACGTCACTTATATCAAGCAAAAGTCCGTAGCCTCCACAGGCACCACCTGCGAATCCGATACCGGGATATACGGTGATATCATGGCACTGAGTCGGCCCAGTACGCTGACGTGGAGGGCCACCACCACGTCCACCACGTCCACCTCTTCCGGCTGCTGCTCTGCGTGCTTCCTGGTCTGGCTCCGCATGCCTTGGCGGTGCAGTTAAGTCGTTGAATATCCGAGGAGAACTCACGATCCGTGCGTTCTGGGGAGCCGCAAGAGGAACCTGGATAACCTCGATGCGGAATAAAGCCGTATTCGGATCGTCCTCCAACGGACCTCCTGAGCAACCCGGAAGTTCGTTCGGGGACCGAACCCGGGATGAGCCTGAAACGTAGATATAGACGTTTTCTGTGTCGTTCGGGTCCGTTACAACAGTGTGCGTATGTGAGCCCCGACATGTCTGAACGTTGGCCACGTACTCTGGGTTCCTAATATCCGTCGCATCAAAAATACGGATGCCACGAAGTCGATCGAGGCTGACCGTGTCCGGAACTCCGCCGGTACCACAGTCAACACGACCACCCAACCCTTCACCGGATACAAAGAGAAGATTCTTGTAGATGGATACATCACTCTGTGATGCCGGACATATATAAGAAGTTTCCAACGTCGGATCTGTCGGATCCGAGATATCCCAGATCACGTAACCGTTGTAGTTGCCCTGGATCGCGTAGTCGCCGGTGAACCCCAAATCAGAGTTCGTGACTCCAACAAATTCATCGGGGGGCGGCGTATTGGATACCAGATTGAGGTTCCAGGATGCTTCCCCTGCACCCGATCCGAGCGGACCCGAACCGGCAGCAAGCCCGATGCGCGGATCCGGGTCTGGTGGGGTAAGCGGGAGATCGGATAACGCCGACATCATCGCGGCAGGAGAGGGCGTCGACATCCCTGTGGCACACGCGGTAACGAATACCAGGACTGCACATAGTACGGAACCGAGTGCAGCCCAACGCATGCCAGGAAGACGTTCGAAGGATTGGTTGTTCATATCAGATCCCCTGGAGTTTAGGAGAGAAATAAAATAAGTCAGAAGAAGCCATGAGCCTTACCGACCTGGCTCGTACGTATCTAGTATCACTTGCATATGCTCAATCTCAGTCGTCTGATCTGCATACATATCCGAGGCCAGCTTGAAGATGAAGTCGTTTTGTGCGCCCCCGTACGAACTGAACAGCTCGTCAACCATAGCTAAGGCACCCTCATGGTGCGTGATCATGTATTTCAAGAAAAGTCGATCAAAATCGGCACCACGTGCATTATCAAGTTCATTTAGTTGTGCCTCGGTCAGCATACCAGACATAGCATGGTGATCCGTATCAGCTGGCATTCGCATACGGCTGTATTCAGCGGGAGGAGCAGGCTCATCACGTTCAAGTAACCAAGAACGCATCGTCACTATTTCATCACGTTGAGCAACAACCATGCGAGCACAAAAAATCTGTATAGAAGAACTCGCTTCATGTGATTCCGCCCACCCAGCAAACAAAACAGCCTGAGCATGATGAGGGATCATGTTGGCCATAAAATGCACATCAGCAGGGCTATGGCCTTGCCGATTGCGAGCAGCTAGTGCCTCTAGATCAGCTGCCGATCGAGCAGCTCCACCACATGATGCAAGACTGACCGCGAAAGCGGACAAAAGCAGTACTGGAGAGTATGAGCGCTTCATCGATCTGCTCCGCAAACCCTTATTCGGCCATCATTGACGCTACTGAAGTGAGCATCTTCACCGATACCAATCATTCGCGATACTAGGGGCTATTCGTGCTGTTGAAAAGCATTCCCATCAATCGCTTGTTCTGTAGCCATCACTTTGGATCAATCTCGTTGCTAGTATTCTCAAAGAGTCATCTGGCTTCGCAGTCAGCTTAACCCGTCGAAGAACTCTTCCATCCGAGTCCGGGTCTGCTCATCGGGTAATCTCCCCATACCAGCACCCATGTTGTCTATCAGGTGCTCCGGATCCGAAGTAGCCGGAATAATCACCGTCACAGCAGGGTGAGACAGGATGTACTTAAGAAAAAACTGTCCCCAGCTTTCACAATCGAACTCAGTAGCCCAATCAGGTAGATCCCGTCCGCTTACGGCACCAAAGAGTCGTCCGACATTGTAGGGCTCATTCACAATCACCCCCATGCCTCGGTCCTGTGCCAGCGGTATCAGTCGCTCTGCTGCCTCACGTTCCCCGAGTGAGTAATTGACCTGCAAAAAATCCAACTCTTCAGCACGAAGCACCTGTTCCATCTGCTCGTACTGTCTCCCGAATGAGGTCGTCACACCGACGTAGCGTGTGAGACCTTCTTCTTTCGCTTGCCGGATAGTCCTTAGATGAATCTCGGTATCCCGAAGGTTATGTACCTGATTCAAGTCGATGATGTCACGTCCCCAGTCTTGAAGGGACGTTTCCTGCTGATCGACACCTGCTTGTCTGCCGCCACCTGTTGAAATCTTTGTGGCAAAGAACAGATCATCTTGAATGCCAAGTTCCTGGACAAGCTGACCGGCGACACCCTCAGAGCTCCCATAGGTGGGAGCGGTATCGAAGAACCGTCCCCCCATCTCGTGGAACAGTCGCAACACTTCCTTTAAAGGAGCTTGCTCTTCAACAGTAGCGCCCACACTAAACGTGCGTGCGCTACCTAAGCCCACCGCAGGAACCTCCTCACCCGAGGATGGAATAGCTCGCATGAGCAAGGGCCGTTCTTGAGCCACTGCTGGAAACTCATTGAGCAATAAGGCTGCGGCCCCGGTGCCAGCACTAATCTTGAGCATATCTCTTCGTGAGATCTTCATCTCGTCACCTCGTAGACTATACGACCATTCCTCTAGCGATCATCCGAAGATGAGGGTTAGTACTCTGAACGGGCAAGAATGGGCAACTCGGATGAGTGCAGTCACCAGGAAGGAAATCAGTTGCGGTCCTAAAGCTGAGGGAGCAGAATTAGGGGATGATAGGGTACCTCCTCTACACACCATTCTAGAGCGATACGCTCCAGCTTCACATTTTACTGTATGAATCACAATATTTATCGTTATTAGCGATATTTATTACGGTATTACAGACTATTTCTGGAGAATGAAGTTTCTTACAAGTACCGGAACGGGAAAAGCAATGATCAAGACAGGCTCTTCGAACTTTATACTCGCCCTCACGATCCTGGTCGCGGGATTATCGGGCCTGCCGCTCAACGCTCAACAAAGTGAAGACTTTCAGCCGAAGAACGTCATTTCGGCCAATGTGATCGGTCTTCTCACGAATACGTTCAATGCAGAATTCGAGCGTGTCATCTCCCTGACCTCCACAATTGGTTTCGGGGGATCGACCGCCTCAACTACGTGGTATCCGGCTATGGATGATCCTCCTCCGGAGCCGCCGATCATAGGGACAGACCAATTCGGCGGTCCCATCTACGATCCTAATGATCCGGCCTGGCTGCAGGCCATGAACGACTGGGAGATGCTTTCAAACACCTTGGAAGAAGCCCGATACGTCAACTTCGATGTATTCTACCGGTTCTATCCAGGCAGTAGGCGCACCCGGACGTATAAGGCTCCTATTGGATGGGCGTTTGGTATGAAGATGGGGCTCACCGCGGTAAACGGTGCGGGAAGAGGCGATGGGGCCTATTTCGGGTTCGGATTCGATATGAATCATAGTTGGGTCTTAGGACCAGACGACAATTTTTATGTTGGCCTCGGATTTGGCCTAAAGCGACTCATGGGAGTCCCTCAGGTCACTGACAGTGACTACGCCGGGTACGGGGGCGAGAAACATTCCGCCTTGGATGGCAAACTGCCATTTGGTGGTGGTGACCTTTACCCAACAATCCGAATTATAAACATCGGCTTTATTTTTTGATCGGGTCGTCGACTCTGGCAGCCGTCTAAAGAGGCACTGGGGATGTCGTACAGAACATCTTTAATAGGATCTGAGAAAGTTTTGACATAAGCTGGACTCTAGATTTTTATCCCACGCCCAACTCTTCAAACCTCTCGTTACCTATGCGGTAGTTGGGCCAATCGTTGTAATCAAAATGCCACCATTCTGCTTCATATACGGTGAACCCCTGGGCCTCCATAGCTTCGCGAAGGAGTTCCCGGTGCCATCGTTGCCTAGCCGTCCCTCCTGCATAGTCAGGATAAGAACGCGGCGACATCTCATCATATCCGCCGGTCATCGTAACCGGTGTGCCTGTTTCAAGATCGTATAACGTCAGATCCACAGCACAACCGCGGTTATGTCTGGAGCCGTTAGCAGGATTCGCGACAAAAACCCGCAGCTCCTCGGGGGTTGCATCCCAAAACATCTTGGTCACGTACCATGGCCGGTATCCATCATGTATCAGGAGGCCATAGCCTCGCTCACCGAGCCAATGATGAGCTCGTACAAGGGCTTCAGCTGCTGGTCTTTGCAGAAATGCTCTGGGTTCAGAATAAAAAATCTCACCCATAAAGTTGTTTCTAGTCGCATAACGAATGTCTAAGAGAATCGTAGAATCCAGAGCCACTAGCTCTGCGAGATCTGCAGGCCGGAAGTCACCCTCTTCTTCGGGCGGAGAAGCAGCGAGGGCTTCTATGAGTAACTCTTCCGGTGCCCGAATGGGTGTGATACGGAACGTGCCACCATCCTCGGCACCAAGCGAGAGTCGACTAAAGGCCTGGCCGTCTACCAACAATATTTCTGCACGACCACTAGCATCCGCTACCATCTCCACCACTGCATTGGAATCGGTTTCGAAATCTCCATCACTTGAAGCTGAGAGTGGGAACCGTGCACCACCCCAAAATAGCAACACCAGACTTTCGTCTTCTTCCAGCACTGAAACAGTATCTGAGCCCGAGGCATACTCGCCGATAATTGGAAGCCAAGATTCTGGCACATCTGGTGGCATTCGGTCTAACAAATCGCTTGAAGTATCCGCGACAGTGCATGAAGCAAGGATCCAAAGGATTAGCGGGGCTCTTTTCATGTTCATGGCCTAGTCCCGGGATTCTGGACACGGTGGATAGTGCTCGACCTTGTCTCGTCCAGACCACCCAGCACCTTTCGCAAACCACTCACCACACTTCTTGGACATGTGGAAAAAGCCCCTGGCCATTAACTCACCCCTCTCATTGTAGTATTCGAAAAGACCGTCTCCACGAGGGTCACCTTTTTCGAAATTATATTTTCCCTCTAACTGTCCACTCTCGTAGTACTCTTCATAGGATCCATGCAATACACCGTTTAGATACGTGCCTCTGGCCATTAGCTGACCGCTCTCATAGTGCTGTTCAAACGGCCCTTCCCTATCTAGCACACCACATTCCGGACAAGCCGGGTCACCTTCACTGGCCTCTCGAGGGCATTTGTGGCATAAGACTAGAGTCATATCACGATTCGGCTATCTAGGGCATAGGCTTGGGCAACAATCTTGTTGATGAGCTCCAACAAAATCCAGCGATAACTTGAAGCGTCAGCCGGAGGATCAGTAATAGAGACTCGCTTCACCCTAAGTTCATAAAAGAAGCCTGGTTCAAAATCAAATCCCTCTATGGGATCACCGAAAGCCTCCCAATCCCCTTCCGGCTGAAAGCGAACCTGTAGGCAGGTAGTGGGAAACATAAAGCCCATACATTCAACTCGTTCCGGGCCTACGAATAATGTCAGCACCTCTGAGTCCGGCTCTATGAGCCCACATCCAAGTGGAAACATACAGAGCACGAGAAGCAGAGTTTTTCTCATTCCCAAATCCTGTTCATGAGTCCTCTGCCTCAGTGATCCACTGCTGTAGATAGGAGATCTACTAGGTCTAGTCGTCTTTCCTCTGCATATGATCTTTCTTCGAAACTCCACGTAGCAACAAATAAAGGAACAAAGCTGTTCCGATCGGGATGAGCAGGAATACGAACCTTAAGGGCAAAGGCTCAGACCCTAGGAGTCGTGGAACGATGATAAGAGCCGTCAGGAGCACGTAGGATACGACCAGAGCTAACCAAGCTTTCATCCGTCTACATCCTTCGGTGGCATGGTTTCAATATATCGGACATCTTGCATCTGACACTGTGACTAAAGAAATAAGAATGTCGGCCCAGGTTGATCTTCCTGACGCCAGTCCAACTCTAGAACCAGAAAAAGCTATGCGTACCAGCACTACTGTACACCGCTCTCTTACCTTTGCCGCGCTCACGCTCGTCACAATTAATTGCACGGCCGCAAATTCGGGAACTCCCTCAAGTGAACGCTACGATATACTACTCAGAGGTGGCACCGTTGTGGACGGTTCAGGAGCACCGCGCTTCACGGCGGATGTCGCGATTAGAGGAGAGCGGATCGCAGCTGTGGGTAGGTCGGGACTGGATCCAACCCTCGCGGACAAAGTGATCGATGTATCCGGAAAAGCTGTAACGCCTGGCTTTGTCGACAACCACGCTCATATCCAGACAACGATCCACCAATATCCGCTGGCAGAAAACTTCACCCGCCAAGGTATCACAACGATCGTAGCCAGCTTACATAGTGGTGATGTGCCCTGGCCTTTGGACGAATACATCGCTGCCTTGGATGTGGCGCCCAATGTGGCCTTCTTCGCAGGACATACCTGGGCACGACGTCAGGTACTCGGGATGGACAACCGAGATCCATCGGGTGAGGAACTCCAACAGATGCGAGATCTCATCGATCAAGCGATGCAGCAAGGAGCGATTGGTCTCTCTACAGGTCTGCTCTATGTCCCCGCTAACTACGCAAAAACTGAAGAAGTCATAGAGCTAGCCAAGGTTGCATCCCGCTATGGTGGTATCTACTACACGCATATGCGCGACGAAGGTAGAGGTCTACTTGCGTCGGTTGCTGAAGCCATCCGGATTGGCCGGGAAGCAGAGATCCCGGTACAGATCCAACACCATAAGGCGATGGGCGTTGCCCAGTTCGGATGGAGTGCAAATACGCTCGCGATGATCGATTCAGCGAATGCTTCCGGCCTAGACGTTCGCCATGACTTATATCCCTATACTGCAGGAAGCACCGGCTCCTCTGTCATTTTTCCACCGTGGGCACTTGCAGGAGGACAGGACTCTCTCGTCGCTAGAGTGAGTGACCCGGCAGTCCGGCCCCAAGTTGAAGAAGGGATGAGGGACCGGCTGGTGAACGAATGGGTTGGAGACGACCTCAACCGTATTCAATTCAGGACCGTTCCCTCAGCACCTGAATTTGATGGCAAGACATTGGCTGATTATGCCGCAGCTCAGGGTCTACCTAATACGGTAGCAAGCGGAATACAGATGGGGATTGAGCTCCAGTTGGCTGGTGGGTTTAGTGCCATCTACCACGTTATGGATGAAGGCGATGTGCAACGCATCATGCGCCACCCTCTAGCCACGTTTCAGACGGATGGTGATCCAGTTGGGTACGGTGAGGGATTCCCACACCCCAGGAGCTATGGAGCATTCCCAAGAATACTAGCCCGTTATGTCCGTGAATTAGGTGTACTTACACTAGAAGAGGCCATCCACAAAATGACCCGGTTGTCGATGGATCGACTCGGTCAAACGGAGCGAGGATCCATCGCCGAAGGCATGATCGCAGATCTAGTGGTTTTTGATCCAGAAACTATTCAGGACAACGCCGACTACGTCCAACCTCATCAGTTCTCAACAGGTATAGAGACGATGATCATTAATGGAACATTGGTCATCGACGGAATGGCCCTTACTGGAGAAAGACCCGGTACAGTCCTGACACGTCCCGAGACGAACTAGAATCCGGCTATTGAACCCTTTCGAATATCAGATCCCGCACGCGAGTTCCAGTCACGGTGAAGCCCGTCACCTGACCTGCTTGGTTTCTGACAAAACGCACTTCCGGAAACCAGCGCTGGTCCCCTCTGAACAAATCATCACCAGCTGGAGATAGGATCGATCTCGGGTTGCGCCAATGCTCTGCAACAAGCCGCCCCGACTCCACAAAGACCTCATAAGTTGAGTCCAACTCAGGGCTCCTATAGTGACCGGAGTATTCTCGTAGCTCAGAATCTGAAAGGCTCAGAGATTCAGTAACGTCATCTAAGCCATCAGGCTCTTCGGGAGTGGGACCCATCTGGTCTTCAAGAAAAACTTCTGCAACCTCAAGAGCCCGTCCTGCTGGATTACAGGTTGAGAAGTTACAGAAGACAATGATCGACAGATTTTCTTCAGGGAATCGGACGAAGTTCGTACGGAATCCCGCCCACGAACCTCCGTGTCCAAAGTTTACGAGCCCTCTGTATGCCCCCACGCTTAAACCGTGGGCATAGTCGATTGTGTCACCACCGGTGAGCACGCCCCTCCGCAACATCTTACCGAGGATCTCTTCACCCCCAACCACGCCCGTCTCATAGTTCTTCATCCACAAAATGAAGTCATCCACCGTGGTGTTGAGTGAACTCGAAGCTAGAGCCGTGAGTTGGTTAATCTGTCGGCGGAAGACCCCATCAGTTTCATCACCAACTGGTGCATACGATTCAGCACGACCAGGGACAATCTCCAGGTAGTCGTCAGAGAAGTGCGTGCGCGTCATTCCCAGGGGGGCAAAGATCTGTTCTTGAGTGTAGGTCCTGAACGTCATGCCTGATTGGACTTCGATCGTCCTAGCCAAAAGGTTGTAGCCTGTATTCGAGTAGGCGTACTCCGAACCTGGCGGGAAGTTGATCGCTCTCTGTTGATAGAGCATACGTAGGATCTTCTCGAATGAGATGACATCACTGTACTCGACACCACCCAACGACATGGTATGAGGCCAGTCCCTGATCCCGCTTGTATGATGAATAAGATGACGCGGCACAATCGTAGGGCCAAAATTCGGTAGTTCCGGGACGTAGGTACGGACATCCTCTTCCAGATCTAGGCGACCTTGAGCCTCGAGAAGAAGCGCAGCCATTGCACCGAACTGCTTCGAAATAGATGCGATATCGAATACAGTTTCAGGAGTTATTGGGATGCCGTGATCCATATCTGCGATCCCATACCCAGCCCGGTGCACAACCTCCCCGTCCAGTACAACCCCTACGGCTGCTCCTGGGCGCATCCCAACTAGATCTTCAAAAACAGCATCAACGCCCGAGTTCCTGGGACCTTCCGAACCAGCAGATTGAGACTCAGGACTGGAGACACAACCAAATAGACACACCGCAAGCGCTAAAGTCCTCTTCATGACTCCATTCTCCTGCTAAAGAGTTCAGTCTCGGAACTCAGATTATGGTCAGGTGAGTTTCTGGCCACAGTACCGGCAGTAACCTGCTTGATGGTCTTTTTCTAGACTTCCGCATCCAGGACAACTCCGGACCGGCGTATTTGACGCTTTTTTGTGAGACTCATTCTGTTGGACGAACTCAGCTGAGAACAAACCGGTAGGTACAGCAATCAGCGCATAACCCAGGACCATCAGCATCGCTGCCAGCCCCTGACCAATAGGGGTTTGGGGTGTCACATCTCCGTAGCCCACGGTTGTCAGGGTCACAACACTCCAGTACAAGCCACGAGGTATGCTCGTAAAACCGTTTTCCGGTCCTTCGATGAGGTAGATTATGGACCCAATGACGACCACAATGCTCATCACAGTAATGAGGAACACCACAATCTTGAATCTGCTTGCCTTCAAGGTCGCTACAAGGACCTCGGCCTCACCTATGTACTGCACCAGCTTAAGGATCCTGAAAACACGCAAAACCCTAAGAATTCGGACCACCGCAAGAACTTCTCCTCCGGGAAGAAGAACGCTCAGATAGGTCGGGATCACCGCAAAAAGATCGATCAGTCCGAAAAAGCTCTTGGCGTATTTCTTTCTAGACGCTACGCACCAAAGGCGAGCGACGTATTCGATCGTGAAAAGGATCGTGAAAATCCATTCTGAAATACGCAGCAGTCCGTGATACTCCTCTGCTATCTCCGGAACAGAATCGAGCATCACCACTGTAACACTGGCCAGAATCGCTAAGATCAAGGCCAGGTCAAAAAGCCTACCTTTCCGAGTTTCCGCCTCAAAAATGACCCGATAGGTCGCATCACGTGCTGGCCCAGGGGAACCCAAAAAATCGAATTTGGTTAAAAGACTCATCCGGCCATCTTAATTCGAGTTACGATCATCCAGGTATTCTAGCGATATCTGAGGGGATTGTGACCCTCACCAGAGCATCCGAGAGCCCTGGAGACCTATGAGATTTCGTCAGCTAACACTTCTGGCACTCACGTCCTTACTGGGTTGTGACGATTCCCATTCCTTCACACCACCTATATGCACGGCACAATTCGTTTACGGTATCAGCGTGGACGTGGTGGATTCAGGGTCAGGAGCCCCACTAGCTGACAGTGCAACGATGACACTGCGTGACGGCAACTACGTGGAGAGCGCCACGCTGAGCCCGGATGGTCTAACCATGAACGGTGCCGGAGAGCGCGCAGGCAACTACACCGTGGTTGTAGCTCGTCCTCGTTACCATAACTGGGTCCGCACCGAGGTCCAGGTGGACGCTGATGAGTGCCATGTAATCCCAATCAAACTCAGAGCGGAACTCCAAGAGATCTCTAGATAGATGCCGATTCCTAAGGGTCCACGATTCGGATTAGGAACTACCCTTTCGTATATCCGGAATCCTTATGGATTCTTCGAAAGATCAGTTCGCAGATACGGTCAGCCCTTCGGCTGTCATACGATGGGTGGGCCCTTGGTTCTTTCGGGACGCCCTGAAGATGTCAGGGATATTTTTCGGGCTGACCCGATGATCTTCGAGCCCTGGAACACTGACGTCCTCAAGCCAGTTCTGGGGAGCAATTCAGTCATTCTCACCAGCGGAACCAAACACCGGGAATACAGGAAACTCCTGGTCCCTCCGTTTCATGGCCAACGAATGCGCTCATACGCACAAAGTATGGCTTCAGCAGCTCACGACTGCGCAAGTAAGTGGCATGAAGGAGAGGACTTTAGGGCTTACAATTTCACTCAATCAGTTTCGTTAGAGGTAATTCTTGATACAGTATTTGGGGTTACAGATCCCGTAGTGCGCAGCGGGCTCAAGGCGCTTCTCCCGGAACTATTAAATCTCGGGAACGGACTGCCGATGTTCTTCAAATTCCTTCGTCTGCCGGTGGTTCCTAGTTGGAGACGGTTCACGGCTGTAAGAAAGCAAACTGATGAGCTCATCGGGCAACTGATCCGAGATCGTGCGTCCTCTGATGATCGAGGAGATGACATCCTCTCCATGTTACTCGAAGCTGAGTATGACGATGGATCTCGGATGGATGAATTAGAGGTACGAGATCAGTTGCTCAGTATCCTCTCAGCTGGACACGAAACAACAGCCATCGCCATGGCTTGGACACTCTACTGGCTACATCGCCATCCCGAAAAACTAAATCGGCTGCTTGAAGACATTTCAGAGCAGGCTCCAACCGGTGATCCAGAGGCACTGACCCAGATACCCTACCTGGACGCGGTCGTAAATGAGAGCCTCCGGATTCATCCCGTACTTCCTGATCTAGCCCGAAAGCTCAGCCAGGATGCAGAACTGATGGGTTGCAAACTCAAGGCAGGTACTGCCGTAGGCGCGGTGGCATTCTTGACCCACAGGGATCCGGAGATTTACGAAAATCCTGACGAATGGATTCCAGAACGTTTTCTAGATCACAAGTTCAGCCCTTTCGAATTCTACCCATTCGGAGGGGGGAACCGCCGCTGTATCGGTGCAGCTTTCGCAAGCTTTGAAGCCAAAGTTGTTCTCGGGACCCTACTGTCTGCCTATCACTTTGAGTTGCTTGATAACCGACCACTTAGCGTGGAACGCCGGCACATCACCCTTATGCCTCGCGGTGGCGTACGGATGAGATACCACGGACACCGCTGATGTGATCTAGCGATTCCAGAATGATAATGTGAACTGACCCAGCGCTTTCTTACGCAGGGCTCCTGTCTGCAGCGCTCCTGCTACCGAAATATTCACAGGACCAAGGATAAGGCTCGCCCCTCCTCCGTACTGGATCCCATCCGTGATCAGTGCCGCTCCGCTACGCAGGTGGAGAATACTGATGCCTCTGAACTCAGCACCTAATCCCAAGTGGAATTTAGGGGAAAGCCCAATCCCTTGGCCTGAGAACCGGTTATGAAGATCGCCCGAGATGGTAAGCTCCCTGGTGAGATCAAGAGCGACACCCGCCCTGATGGATGGGTTGAAAGCCATCTCACTAATCAGAGTCCTAAGGCTATCCGGAGCCGAACCGTAAGGCATCTGGTCAAAGTTGCTATCGTTTTCCCCCAACTCGAACGAAGCAGTGCCGGGACGATATCTCAGCTTGGACTCATCCCATGAGAAAGTGTTGAGAACGTTCAGAACTGATGCTCCAAAAGAGACTCGATCTCGCTGAACCATGAGGCCCAAATCAATCCCGATACCACCACCGTTGAAACTCGGGACCTTCCATGCCAAGCCTGTTGAAATCAGGTCTCTGATATAGCCGTTAGACGTTTCCACTGTGGGGAAATCAAGGTCGACGGTGATCGGGTTATCCTGGATTGAGCCACCTATGCTATGGCCTACCAACACATCATG
>CAJWPN010000038.1:0-23656 GCA_913045345.1 uncultured Gemmatimonadales bacterium | reverse complement strand
CATATTTAGCGATCACTCGAGGAAAGGCTCCAAAGGCCCTCGGATGGGAACTCGCGGTTGTGGCCGGATTCACTGGCGAAGCATCAGTGTCGATCATGACAAAGTCTGCCCGAAGTGCTTGCCACTTCTGCTCTTCGTTCATGCTCTTTGGATTTACACTAACACCTCCATTCTGTACGAGGTTGAAAAAAGCGGTCCAAGCATCAACACCTAATGCCTCTGCTGCACCAGTGATCGAAAGGTTGATCACGCTCGGATCCGGGGCTGAAACAATCAAAACGTTATTCCAGTCCATACCAACGTGGCGATACCAGTTCTCCCAATCTGAAGTGTCCTCAACCTCCTCCCTCAATCGGCTGCGTACCTCAGTATCAGTGAGAGTGGCCAGGAATACATCAGCACCCTCTGCATAGTGCCGAGGGTGCAGGAATGAGCTGAGACCAATGCCATTCCGGATGTACGGGTATATATCGGCCGTCACGTCCATACCTTCTGCACGCGCAGAGTCGATCAAAGCCAGGGCATCACTCATAAGAGGCCAATTGTCCTGACCGGCAGCCTTTAAATGGTAAATATGTACGGGAACCCCAGCACCTTCACCGATCGTGAGCGCCTCTCGGATCGCTTCCAGAACCGCATGGCTTTCGTTTCTCATATGCGTGAAGTACACGCCACCGTACTCTCCAGCGACTCTGGTGAGTTCAATGAGTTCTTCCGTCTGAGCGTATACGGCGGGGGGATATATCAATGACGTAGAGGTTCCGACGGCACCATCTTCCATTGCCTGACGGACCAGCGCTTTCATCTCCTCAAGCTGGGCAGCTGTCGGCTGAACGTCTCCCTCCCCAAGTACCACACGCCTGACCTGTGTTAGACCAACATCATGGACCACATTGATAGGAATCCCGAACCCTTCCATGATTGTGAAATACTCTGCATACGTGCTCCAGCGGACCGTATCACCTTGGATGATCGGTGGTGAACTCTGTGTCTCAGCACTCTGTGGTGCAGGAGACCCTCCTTCGCCGGATAAGTACGTCGTGATTCCTTGGCGTAGTTTACTCTCCGCACTTGTTGGATCCGTGATCAGTACAAGGCTGGACTGACCCATCATGTCGATGAATCCAGGGCTTACTATTCGATCCCTGGCTTCGATCGTACGCGTAGCGTCCCGATCGCTTAGTGAGCCGATTTCTGCAATCAAATCACCGCGAATACCTACGTCAGCTCGAAACCAAGGGTTGCCGGTTCCATCTACAACACGTGCACCTGAGATCAGTATGTCAAACGGTAACTCTCTGTCAGATCCTGATGTGTCCCTTCCCGATACTGCACATCCAAACAAGGTGACAAGTGCAGCCGCGGTCACTAGGGCAACGGCCATGCTGTGTACAGTGCGATACATGAGTCCCCTTTGTTCCTGAAAGACTTCAGATCCAAGAGGGTGCATCATCACAACACCACGGGCAATGGGTGCATACGTCTAGTGATTCTTGGTGTTCTCGGTGCCTAGGAACTTCCCCTAGTCGAGTATTCTGAAGCACAGGTTATCTTATACCCATCGCATCTTACGGGATGCTCCCATTATTGCTATTGGCAATTTTTGTAACTGCCCCGGTGGCAACTCAGACAGTTCGGATCATTAAGGCAAATGCAGCAGAATACGATCTCCATATCGTTCCCTGGCTGGGCGCCCACGAGTGCAGAATCGGTGGAACTGACTCTGGCACTCCGCTTGCGCCCGGCCCCGGGTTTTGAATCAATTGTGCCGTTGGGTTAAAGCGCTTTTGATCTCATGACCTTCGCTGGAGGCTGAATGGTACGGACCTTAGCTATCCTCATGCTCATGACGCCTGCTGTGGGCATAGCCCAGGAGCCCATCATGCCGGGGCAGGCCCTTTCGGGTGCTCTGGGTCCGGGGGATCGGACCCAGAACGGTCGGGCCTTTGACGACTACCGGTACTCAGCGGTCCCGGGGGTACAGGCGCGTGTCGTCGTTCGATCGCGTCAGTTGGCTGTAGATCTGAACATCTACTTCTACGACGACTACTTCGACATGCTCCCACTGGTCGGTGCAGGCTCTGCCCTTGAGGACTCGCTTGAGTTCACAGTCCCGGACGTCGATGCACCGACTCTCATCGTGATCCGGGTCTCGACTTTAGCCGGTGATTCTGGCCCGGCTACTGGCAACTACACCATCGAACTTTCGGAACTCCAGGACGTGAACAAGCTACTCGCTGACTATGATCCCACGCCCAGCCGCTCTGTTGCGGCAAAGGAACTGTCTACGCCTCAGGGCAGTTGCGACGTCCCCCCTACTAGTTGGACCACACCCTACATCGAGCAGTCACTACCTGTACGCTCTCCCCTCACCCATGCCGCGAGCATCTGCCACTCGGGATCGTCCTTCGACAGCCATCTGCGGGGCCCGTTATGCGTATACGACCCACCTCCGTCCAGGTGGAGTGGCTTGAGCAACCACCGGCTCTGAATTGGATTCCCGGGCACGATCAGGCGCTTCGCAACCTCGAAGCCCCGGCGCGCCTCCTGCTCCGTCCAGGAGGTGCCATTCGCGGGACGCGGTGCGAATCCGATCGAGCCGCCGGCGTGGCAGACTGAGCAGGAGAGTTGGCCGTACCTCGGGTTCTGGATCATGTCCTGGACGCACGTGCGGTAGAACTCGAAGTCAAGCTCCGGCTCCGGGGGCGGTGTAAAATACTCGGTCGGGAGCATCTCGATCCACTGGAGCACCACCTGATACTCGGGGTCGCTCGTCGACTCCCAGTAGCTACCGCCCGAGTGGCCCTCGCCACCGGCCTGCTGTGCCAGCGGTTTCGTTAAGAGCTTGCTGATCGCGGGGCTCGAAGCATTCACAAGTTTGGTCACGACGTCATAGTTGGCTTGGGATTGGCCGGCGGTCCACGTCCAGCCATCAGGCGTCTCCGTCATATCTGCAAGCGCGAATCGTAGCCCCGTCTGCCAACTGTGACACATGACGCACGCGGGGCTTCCACCCGCGTTCGGGTAACCACGAGGTCGAACGAACATCGGCTCTATGTTTTGGCGGTAGTAGTCGAAGTCCGCGGCAACCGTGGCCAAGCGATCTTTCGTCACTGCCAGCACGGGCACGTCGTCGGGTGCGCGGGTGAGGCCAACAGTGGCGAAGACACCCGCCCCCGCTACGAGCACGAGGGCGGCGAGGCGCATTGTGCGGTTGATCCAGTCGTTGTCTCTGCTCATCGGCTGCCGCTCCCACCGTCGTTCACTCGGTCGGGAGGGAGGATCGCGACGTCGATCCGGGCGGGCCGTGCGCCAGTCTGCATCTTGGCGACGATCTCATGGGTCTGGAGGTCGATCGCGATCGTGTAGTCGGACCCGGACACCGCAACATACATGTACTTGCTATCCGGCGTCGATGTCATCCAGTTCGCGGTTGGCCCGACCTCAATCCCTCCAAGGAATTCATAGTCCGGGAGTGACCAGCCGTATATGCGGCTGTCGAGCCGGCTTGAGGCCCACACGGCAGAGCGGTCGGGGAGCACCTCGAGGCCATGCATCGGCGCTCCTTGGTTTCCGTCTGCGTTGCGCTGCCACGCCGGGAGCGGTGGCGGGAAGAGCATTCGCTCTTTTTCACCCGTCTCCCAGTCGAGCACCCAGATGCCGTTCACGCCAGAGCCGTGCGCGAACAACTTGTCAGTTGAGCCGTCATCCGCCTTCAGCAACGCCATCGGCCGCACGGTATGATGTACGCCTTGGTCGTCAACGAGTGAGATTGTCCGGACGACCTCGTCGATGTTCGGGTCGATGACCTCGATCGAGTTCTCGCTACGTGCATTCAGTCCCGCGAGGACCCAATTGCCATCGGGGGTCACGTAAACGTTGTGGATTCCCGTCGTGACAGGAACACTCCCGAGTTTTTCGTGCGTGTCCAGGCTGAACACGTCTACGAAGGGCGCAGCGGCTATCCCGACGTAGATCTTGCGATGCTTCTTGTTGATCGCTGCCTTGTTAGGCCGAGCTGTGAGCGGGAGCTGCTCGACTAGCTGTAACGAGCGGGTGTCATAAACGTCGAGCGTATTCTCCACCTCGCTCGTGCAATAGTAGTAGAGCCCCTCCGGGTGAGCGAAGAGATTGTGCGGCCTAGGACAGCCCTCGATGACGCCTACGACCTCGTTCGTCAACGGATCGATGATGTGTTGGACGTTGCCAGCATTGTTGCTCTGTAGGATCCGGACAACGACCCCGTCGTAGGAGTCGAGCCTTGGGACCTTCTGAGCCGAAAGCGGTGTTCCGAGGAGTGACGCTCCCAAAAACATCAAGAAGAAACGGGTCATCCGCATGGCATTCATTAACGTCCTCCCAAGGTAGTGGGCACCCTTTCCTCAAGTGACGGTAAGGAGCGGTGTTGTGCAAGCGACAGTCCTCCTCTCGAGGCAACCGGTCATTCGAGGACATCCCGGGATTCCGCGTGACGGGCGGGGCGGGGAATGACCATATGAAGTAACACCTAAATAACCCCAACCAGCTATCTAGGGGAGACAATTACTTATCAAGACAGGGCTGTGGATTCATGCATAACCCCTTGCCCTTAAAGGAACTTCTGGCGAGGGTCCGTTCTCTGAAATAAGCGCTAATGATTGAGTACAGAAATCTCTTCAATGTCGCTATCTGGTGATAAGACTAAGACAGCCACAAGTAGATAGGATGCGTGTTCTCCAGACAATCTTATTCATAGGCAGCCTTGCTGCTGTGCATCTCCCTGCAAACGCACAGGAACCCCCAGACACCATTCCCTCGGACAGTGTTATTGCACTTTCGGGTGTCCGGGTTGAGGTAGCCAGAATGCGAGCGGGCGTCATCCCTATCGTGGAAGCACCGTTTCCGGTGGATATGATTAGCCGAGACCGTATCGAGCGGGTCCATCACTCAGTGGCTGAAGTCCTCGAAAACCTTCCGGGTGTAAGTTTAGGCGACCAAGTAGGAAGCCCGTTCCAACCTGATCTTCGCCTTCGAGGGTTTAGTGTTTCTCCGGTTGTAGGCCTTCCTCAGAGCATCAGTGTCTTCGTAGACGGCGTGCGAGTAAACGAAGCCGACGCGGCTCAAGTGCATTTCAATTTACTGCCCATGCGTGATTTAGAGCGGGTGGAACTTGTACGAGGACCAGCTGGCAACTTCGGGAAAAACTCTTTGGCGGGGGCCCTTAACTTGGTCACCCGCCGAGGGCTTGGAGACAGTCAAGTAGAGCTAGAAGTGTTCGGCGGCGATTTCGGGGATCTTGGAGGCTCACTTCTAGCATCTGGGGAAGCTGCTGGCTTCGACCTCTACAGTCGCCTGTCGTACCGTCAAACCGATGGCTGGCGAATGAAGAACCATGCCCGACAGCTCCAGGCTTTCATAAAAGTGGGTAAAAGGGGCGTTCAATCAGACGCCTGGATCTCATATACGCTATCATCGGATTCAATTGAAGGTCCCCAGGCACTTCCAGAGTCCTGGCTTGAGGGTGGGGCACTGCCGCCAGATATCTCGTCACCACCTATAGACCGCAGAGAACTTCAGTATACAGGAGGCAAGGGGGATTACTTTCGACCGCGGATGCACTTCTTTAACGCACACCTTGAACGAACCCTGAACTCAGAATTGGAGATTAGTCTTTCTGGTTTCGCTCGCTTCACTGACTTTGATCAATTCAATGACAATGTCACTGAGGCAGATGCGATGGGACTAACCGGAATCGCTTCAGGAGGCAGTGCGCTACAAGTCAGATACGAACCCAACCCTGATGTAAGAATCTCAAGTGGCATCGATATAGCTAGGAACGATGTTGATATAGAGATCTTGGAGTTACCTAATCGCGCTTTTCCTGACCTTGAGAAAAACACAACAGAACTCGCCGGTACCAATGAGAATAACCTGGGACTTTATACAGATCTCTTTTGGCGAGCAGGCCAACGAACTGCTCTTCACAGCTCTCTCCGCTTTGATCATGTAAGCGTACCCTTTAGAGACTTTCTAGACCCGGAACACAACGGCGACAACCTATTCAATCAAATCACAGGCGCCCTCGGCTTGAGCCGGGAAACCTTACCTGGCATAAGATTATTTGCGGGCTACGCCCGAGGGTTTCGGGCACCTGTGATCCTCGAAATAACATGCGCTGACCCAGAAGACCCCTGCCCGCTTCCTTTCGAACTTGGTGCCGACCCTCCATTGGATCCCGTCACTACTGACTCTTGGCAAGCAGGTTTCCGAACTGAGCGTGGCCAGGTGAGCACAAGCGTTACGGCGTACTGGTCTGAGGTTCACAACGATCTTTTCAGCGTGGTCGATCCAGAACAACCAACGCGTGGGTTCTTCACTAACCTTGAAGGCACACGGCGTATTGGCCTCGAGGGTTCAATGACGATCAAGTCAATCCCAATGCTTCCAGGAGCAAGCATCCAAGGATCAATCGCGTGGACGCGTGCTACGTTTGAAACCCATGCCACATTGGCAGCCCCCTTCCTGGAGGGGGATGAAGAGGAAGAGGAAGAGGAAGATCCAGATCAAATCCTTCCCGCCCCAGTCGTGGAGCCAGGAGATCGCTTCCCATTGATCCCGGCTTTCACCGCTGGCCTAGCTATCAGCTACGAAAGGGGTGAATACCAATCAGACCTTTCGCTCCACTATGTGGGTGAACGATTCCTCGTGGGTGATGAGGGCAACAACGAAGATTTCGGAAAACTTGCTGGCTACGCCCTGCTGAACCTGAATATCAGCAGAGTAGTGGGGTCTGCTACGCTCTATGCAGAGGTAAAGAACCTACTTAACCAATCGTATAATCCCTTTGGTCTCATCTCTCCAAATGTCCGTGGCCCATCAGAAGAGATCGAAAGATTCTTCACGCCTGGGCTGCCTCGGCGGATGCTCATAGGAGCAAGGTTGCGAATTCACTAAAGTCACCTGGCTTAACGCTTTGGTCCCACTCTACCGAGTTGCCTGCCCCACCTAGCTCTACTCTCAAGAGCAAGCAGTTTCCTTATAATCGCAGCCCCATCAAGCCTCGTCACCCCAAGAATCTCAGCAGCTTCAGCAAACGACAGAGGTTCTTCCTCGCCCAATTCGGCTAGGCTTTCATCATCTCCTTCTAGTGGTGCAAACCCCTGCCTTGGATCTTCCTCTTCTCCTTCAAGCATATTTTCTGCGGGAACGAGTTCATCTGGATCAGCCGGGCCTTCAGCTGTCACCCTGCCCGCTCGTCTATTCGCAGCGTCAATGGAATCCAGTAGTCGCTGAGCCATCGAGAGATTCCATTTGGCATCATCCTGATCAGGACTTAAGCGAAGTGTGTTGCGGTTAGCTTGGACCGATGCACGAGCATGGATTCTCATCGAGTCAACATTCTCAGCTGATACAGCTCGGATAAGGCGCGACACACCCAGGTTATAGAGCGCGAGCTTCGTGACTTGATCGTCATTGCTCTCCACGCCGAAAGCTAATTCCTCTTCAGCTCTGGCACTTCCAAGTTCAAGCAAGCTTGTACCGAGATTGTATCGGAGGCCTAGGCGTAGTGAATCCGAGTCTATTCTGTTCTGATAAACCGCTACGGCTTTTGGCAGATTTCCAGTCCGATGGAGCCGATTGGCGCGCTCCACACTCTTGCGCTCATTCGTCCATGTAAAGACGAGACCGGCGAGCGTCACGGATATCACTGTCACGCGCAGCCATGAGTCTCCGAACACAAAATCCATCTTGGAGCTATTCACGTTCTTGGTTTATTGAGGCGAGGAGATTCTATGACTCCACCTGAATCCATCTTTCCTTCCAGGAAGAGAAGCGGCACTGCAAGTAAGAGAATCCAGAGTGCTAGTCCCACAGGCTCTCCACCTAGAGCCGAGGTAGTCTCCGCTCTCCGAAAGCGAGCCTGCAGGTTACGTAGCCCTGCCGCCCCACGAACATCGTGATAGCTACCACCTCCTGCGGTCGCGATACTTCGGAGCAAATCTTCATTCAACCGTGATACGACAGGCTCACCGTCATCCCCAAGCACCAGAACCGGATCGTCTCCTTCGGTCATAAGGCTCGAGCCTGCACTGGTACCTACACCCGCCGTCCAAACACGAATACCCATGTCGGTTGCAACGGCAACCGAATCTAGAATCAAGGCCGGGTCTTCATGGCCCTCGCCGTCAGTGATCAAAAGAATTGCTTGTTGAGCTTCCGGCCTATTGCGTGCATTAAGCATCTCTATCGAGTGCTTGATCACCAGGGAGAGTGAAGTGCCCTGGTCACGATCTTCGATCAGATCCGGGGCAAGCGATGCCGTAAAAAATCGCACCAGTTCGGGGTCATCCGTCATCGGAAGCACGGTATACGGCCAGTCTGCGAAAATAGCGAGTCCGATCCGCTCTTGCGTCAAAGACTCAGTTATTGCATCCACAACTTCCTTGGCACGGTCTAACCGGCTCGGAGTAACGTCATCTCCAGTCATTGAAAGCGAAACATCTACTGCAACCACAAGATCTACCGGTTGTTCAGGATCCAGCGTCGAGCCAAAGTCGATGTGCGGGCCCGCAGCCGCTATGGTCAATGCCAGGCTTACTACAATGAGGCATGACAGCCGACTCTTGGGAAAGCTGTGCAAGTCGATCGACGTCAGCCTACTCGCCGCCTTTCTCCCGCCGAAGGCCTCTTCAAGCCTCCGGTATCTGCGCCATTGGGCAGCCAGAGCTATCCCCACTACCAATACGATGATCGGAGCCAACGCCAACAGTGCAGGATGAGAGAAGGTCACGGTAACACACCCCAACGTGAGCCACGAAGCGTGTTTGCTCCTGCCAAGAACACCATCGACCCTATCACAAGCCACAGCCCAAGCGGAACCGATTCCTCGCGTTCTGTAATGACTTCTGATGCTACCTCAAGCCTGTCAATTTCATCATAGATAGCTTCCAGCGCCTCCACATCTGGAGCTCGGAAATAACGCCCGCCCGTAATTCGAGCGGTTTGTGTTAGGACAGTCTCCATCTCATTCACAGCCGCTCGCGGTCCCGGTTCATCACCGATCGCGATCGGATAAACCTTCACATCAAATGCTGCTGCTGCTCGAGCTGCGACTGCCGGGACGATCCCAGCTTTGTTATGAGCACCATCCGTTACAAGGATGAGAACCTTAGATGTATGAGGGGTATCCCTCAGGAGCCCAGCCCCGGCAGCAATCGCCCCAGCTATATCAGTACCGTCAGTTAGCAGACCAACCTCCATCTCATCCACAGCCATCTCGACTACATACACGTCGTGAGTCACGGGCAACCTGATCAGAGATTCGCCCGCAAAAGAAACCAGGCCGACATCATCTTCACGATTTTCAAGAAAACGAAGAACGGTAGCCTTTGCGGCTTGCAGTCTAGTTGTTCGCTCCGCCATGTCTGCCGCCCACATCGAAGTCGACAGATCGATCGCGAACGCGATTCCTACTCCCTCAGTGAGTGGTTCCTCCAGAGTCCGGACAATTCGTGGCTGACAAAGCGCTAGGACGAGGAATCCGAGTGCGGCTAAGCGCATCGCATTTGGCAAGGTCTCTAACATGCGGGCTTTCCAGCCCCGAAGTGCAAGCGCTTCAGCTGGCTCCCCGCGAGCTATGAGTAGTCCAGCAAGACCCTTAGGTCGCACCCACCACCACCACGCGGGCAATAGGGCGAGGAGAGCTAGGAAGCTCGGTTGTCCGAACTCGAAACTCATGGTTTCATAGTCCTAGATTCTTTAACCCAATTCCTTAGTACTCTCCAGTCTCTTTCCGCGGAGTCTGCATCCGGCCGAAGACGACCAAACTTCACAACTTCCGCCATATCCATCGACCCATAAAGATTGACTGAAGATCCGTTGACTCCCCTTCGGAGCTGCACCATTAACTCCGAACTGGTGAAACTCGGCCCCCAAGCCGAGTCCAAACCTTCGACATAAGTGCGCACCACTCGGCTACTACAACCGTAGAATTCCTCCATGTCCTCGGTCAGGTGTAAACCCAGACTTAGAATTCGATCAAGCTCATCTAGGGCAGCCTGCCACCGGGCTAAAGCAGGATCTAGACCTAGGGAAGCATCGAGTAGTTCCTCCTGGCCACCCTGATCCGTGAGCATTTTCCTCACCATTGGGGTAATGGCTACAAGAAACACGATCGACAACGACACAATCACAATAAGGGAGGGCCAGTCCCAGTTCGCTCCCAATACATCAGAAGGCAACCTTGGTTCTAAACCAGCACTGATGTCGTCTGGATGAATTGGTGATGCAATCCAAATAGCTTGTCTAGCAACAGGAACCCGTTCTAGTGCCTCTAGTCCAGAATCAGAAGCCACGCTACTCCATTCCCCGATCACTGACCCAGTATCGAAGGATGGACCCTCTATTCCTGTCGCTGGACCTACGAACACATCCAATCCAGGTACAGGCACCAACCCGACTTGAAACGCAATCAGTGGATAAACCAGTCTCAGTATTCCTCCACCACCAAACGCTTCTGACTCCCAGTCAACGGCCCTAAAGCTCTCCAAGCCGAACGCACTAGCCACTGTGTCTGGAAAATAGACCGCGCTACCCGAGGGTACCCGTATTTCAACGTATAACTCAAAAACATCACCCTGGCCTACAGTATCTGCTGAAAGAGAACCTGTTGCTTCCAGCGATATTTGGGCTGTGAGTGATAGCGAGGTTGTCCCAGCGATCAGAAGCCAGGAAGCAGCCAAGGCAAGATGCATTCTCCTGATCATGTGACTCGCTCTCTGCGACGAAAGAATCTGATCAATGGCAGGACATAGTCTTCCGTCGACGTAACTTCAACTACATCTGTCTGGAGCTGGCGGAATAGCCCGTCGATCTCAGTCTTCTGGCTTAATCGACTCTCTGCATAATCCTGACGTACGAACTCGTCGCTTGTATTCAGAACCCTCCTAATACCGGTCTCCGGATCAGCGAGTGCCAGCAGACCAACATCGGGCAACGTCGCTCCTCCTGGATCTGTGACTCGAATCGGAATCAGGTCATGCTCACGACTGAATCGCCTCGCATCTGCCATGAACGAGGAATCCGATTTTTCACCTACTAGAAAATCACTGATTAGGAAAACTGCAGTCCTTTGGTGAAGAACCTTAGATGCGTACTCAAGCGCACGTGAAAGCTTGGTACCCCTCCCAGAAGGACGAAACGAGAGGAGGTCTAATACCAAGCGCATAGCGTGGCTGCGGCCACTATCCGGGGGTATGTAGAGTTCCACGCTATCAGTCACAATGAGCAGGCCAACGCGATCGTTATTGTCCGTGGCCGCTAGCGCAAGGATCCCTGCAATTTCGGAGGCAATCACCACATTTGGCTTAAGCCCTGTCCCAAAATCCTTGGATGCTGAGCAATCAACAATCAAAAGAACACTGAGTTCCCGCTCTTCAACGTGCTCTTTGATAAAAACACGACCACGCCGAGCGGTAACATTCCAGTCGATCGCCCGCACATCATCACCCGGCTGGTATTCCCGAACATCTGAGAACTCCATCCCACGTCCCTTAAAAACCGATCGATACTCTCCGCTGAACAGCGACTCGACCAGTCCGCGGGTACGCAACTCGATACGCCGCAACCAGGCAGTTACCTCTTTGGAGAATACTCGTTCGCCGTCCACAGCCTTCAGGGGGTCGGAACAGCCCCGAGCACCCGTTGCATAATCTCCTCAGTGTCGATGCCTCGGGCGTCTGCTTCATACGTAGTCCGCAGCCGGTGCCTCAGAACAAGCGGCGCCATTGCTTTAACATCATCTGGGAGCACAAAATCTCGACCTCTCAAGTACGCGCGGGCACGGGCTGTCCGTGTCAGAAAGATCGTCGCACGTGGAGACGTACCAAAATCAATCAGGTCCTCAAGATCTTCTAATCCATACGCTCCTGGTTCCCTGGTAGCGAAAGCAAGTTCGACCACATAGTCGAGGACTTTTTCATCTAGATGGATTGCGGCAACCTCAGCACGAGCAACTGAAATCTGTTCGACTGTCGCAACAGCTTCGATCGGCTGAGGATCTGTGCTCGCAACACGGCGAACAATCATCTTTTCTTCATCTCGGGACGGATGGCTGATATCAATCTTCAAAGCAAAGCGATCAAGCTGTGCCTCAGCTAGCGGATATGTTCCGTGCAGTTCGACCGGGTTCTGAGTCGCTAGCACCATGAACGGGGAGTCCAGCGAGTGCGTCTCTCCCGCGATTGTGACCTGCCGCTCTTCCATCGCTTCTAGCAAAGCAGCTTGCACCTTGGGAGGTGCCCGGTTGATCTCGTCAGCCAGAATGATATTTGAGAATATCGGCCCCTTGTGGACCCTGAAGTCTCCAGTTCCCTGATCAAAAACTGGAGTACCAACGATATCGGTTGGCAACAGGTCAGGTGTAAACTGGATTCTGCAAAATCCAGTTTGTATCGCCTCAGCCAGCGTGCGAACCATAAGCGTCTTAGCGAGGCCTGGCAGACCTTCGAGCAATACATGCCCACCGGTCAGTAACCCGACAAGAAGCCCCTCCACAGCATGATCTTGCCCAACAACCCGCTCATGAACTGCTTCCGAGACCTTAGTTAATAGATCGTTTTCTTGCCTTGCAGCCGCGCTCTCCACTAGGCCCTCACGTTTTGTGCGGCTTCGTGACACCCAATCTGGTCTGCATGATATCGGACTCCCTCGATCTGTTGCGAATGTAGTGAATCAAGATCCTCGCAGAGTATCTGGAAATCTTTACGCTTGGTCATCGTCATTGAGCCGGTGATCTCCTCTTAGGCTTAGGCGGGGGAACAATCTTCGCGGATGCTGGCCAAGACGCTAGGCACAAGCCGGTGTCCCTAACCTCTCTCGAGCAGTCCCCAGGGCTCGTTCAATAGTTAGTGCTGCAGCAAGCAGGGCCTCATCTGCCCCAATAGGCCCTACTAGTTGGAGGCCGACTGGCATACCCTCGTCGTCGAGTCCCACTGGGATAGTCACTGCGCAAAGGCCAAGCATATTCACACAGCAGGTCGGACGGAGCCCGGTAATGTTGGTCTGTAGGTACGCGCTCATATCCTCTAATTCAGCTACTGGCGGAGGTGTAATAATTGTGGTTGGAAGTACCAACAAAGATTCTTCCTCGAAGAGCTGGTCAGCCACAGACATGAGTCGATGGTGCTCATCCACGGCCACAGCATAATCTGGATCAGAAAGAGGGTCTGCAGCTTCAAGTCTATGTCCTATAGTCGGATGAACAATATCCAACCACTCCGGAAGCTCCTGTTCGAGAAAGGCCTTACACTCTGTGCCTGCGATACCGCTCCGCCTGTAATGATCGAAGGCTTCATCCAATAGGGATCCGTCTACATTCGTGCGTTGCACACCGACTGCTTCCAACTCGTCCAGCGCCGCATGGATCTGGGCACTGATATCGTTCGGGCAATCGTCCCAAATCAAGCAACTAGGTAGGGCGATCCGTAGAGATGAGGGCTTGGTCGCGGTTATATGCTGCAGAAAGGCTTCTGGATCCCCCCAAGCCGGGTCTATAGCACCAAAAAAATATGCCGCGTCTTCGACAGATCGAGTCAACCCACCAACACTATCCATTGTACTGCTTAGTGGTACAACTCCATCAACTGGCCAGCGACCACAGGTCAGCTTGTGACCAACGGTCCCAGTCATTGCTGCAGGTATCCGTATAGAGCCTCCCGTATCAGACCCAAGGGCCAAAAAAGCGGACCCCTCCCATAGGCTCACCCCTGCACCGCATGACGAACCTCCTGGTATTCGGTGCACTTTCTCATCCCAGGGATTCCTTGGTGTCCCCCAGTGTGGATTGATACCGACTGCTCCAAAGGCAAATTCGACTGTGTGTGTTTTGCCAATGGTGATCGCCCCTTGGGCACGGAGTTGGGCTACCAACCAGGCATCACTTGACCACGCATCCGGCAATTGCCTTGCCGTGCCTGCAAACGTAGGAAATCCTTTTACTCCATAGAGGTCCTTGGCCGAAATGGGAATCCCATGAAAGGGTTCTGGGGCAACTCCACGAGCCAGAAGCTCGTCGGCCTCTCGAGCCAATCGTATGGCTCCTTCAAGATCGAGAGATTTGTACGCATTTAGGTAATCTCCATGCTTCTTGTGCCGACTCACCGCAATCTCGGTCAACTCCGTAGCAGAAATCAGTTTGTTCCTCATGGCTTCTGCTAGCCGTGATAGAGGTTGTGCAAGAATGTCATCCATGACGTCATGATAGGTCGAGCTTGTCTCAACTCGCGAATCCCCTACCTGGCGGCTTGACCATTTCAGTATGCGCATTGGATGTTGATCATCCCCATTACGTCTTCCCTGAGCGTGAGATTACATCATGAGACAGCGACTCCTAACTCCACTGATTCTCTTTGCCATCGCGTCCGCCATAACCCATACGGATCTCCAGGCGTCCTTGACCCAACAGGAAGAAGAGCAGGAAGAAAGCCCAAGGGACGACAAGTCCTACTCAGATGTCATAACTAGTGAAGCCGTAACAAGCACAGGGCTCTTCGCCACGCATATGATCGGTGACGACCTATACTACGAAATCCCGCTCAATGAGTTGGGTCGAGAGATGCTTTTATTGACGCGGATCGCTAAGTCTCCGGACGGCTCAGGCTATGGTGGATCTAAGGTCAATACATCCGTCGTACGCTGGGACCGCAGAAACAATCGCGTATTTCTTCGGCTCGTGAGTCACCAGAACTACGCTGATGATGGTGAGCCCATCGCACGCGCGGTTGCCAATTCCAACTTTGAGCCAGTCATTCACACCTTTGAAATTGAAACATTCTCAAATGACTCTTCGGCCCTGGTGATCGATGTCACTGGTCTCTTTACTGATGACGTCCCCATGCTGGGGCTACAGAAAAACAGGCGTGAAACCTATGGTGTAAGAAGAGTGGACCCAGAGCGCACTTTAGTTCTCCGGGCAAGTGCCTATCCTCGAAATGTTGAGGTACGCCGGCTACTCACCTACGAAGCCTCTGAACCTCCCTCCAATGATCCGACGAACACGCTGTCTATGGAGATGCATCATTCGATGCTCGCTCTACCGGATAACCCTATGCAGCCCAGACTCTGTGATGAGCGCGTGGGCTTCTTCAGCACAAGCCAGATTGATTACGGCCTCGATGAGCAGCGTGCTACGGAACGGTGTTTTATAACTCGCTGGCGCCTAGAACCCAGCGACCCAGCCGCATTTGCTCGGGGAGAACTCGTCGATCCTATAGATCCCATTGTCTACTATATCGACCCGGCAACACCCATGAAGTGGCGAGATTACCTGAAGCAAGGCGTAGAAGATTGGCAAATTGCTTTTGAAGCAGCGGGCTTCAGTAACGCCATCATCGCGAGGGATGCACCGACACCCGAAGAGGACCCAGATTGGAATGCCGAGGACTCCCGTTACTCGGTGATCCGTTACTTGGCATCAACAGTTCAAAATGCCTCAGGCCCACACGTTCACGACCCTCGCACAGGAGAGATCCTCGAAAGCGATATTCAGTGGTACCATAACGTGATGAACCTGCTCAGGAATTGGTTCTTTATTCAAACCGCAGCTGCAAATCCTGATGCACGAGGAGTCGAATTTAGTGATGAGGTCATGGGCGAATTGATCCGTTTCGTTTCCGCACATGAGGTAGGGCACACAATCGGCTTACAACACAACATGCAGTCCTCTGCTGCATATCCGGTTGACTCGCTTAGAACCCGCTTTCCGTGTCGGATGGGTGTTGCTCCATCAATCATGGATTATGCGCGTTTCAATTATGTGGCCCAGCCAGGTGACGATACGTGCTTCATGCCCGCGATTGGCCCCTATGATCAATTTGCGATCGAATGGGGATACCGGACGATGCTCGGATACAACGAACTGACTGAACGAGAGGGGTTACGGGAAATGGTGGTCACACAAACCGCTGATCCGGTATATCGATTCTCAAGTCCGACAGGGGCAGATCCAACCGCACTCACAGAAGCTATCGGGGATGACGCCATGAGAGCGTCTGGCCTTGGTATTGCTAACCTCAAACGAATCGTAGACAACCTGAAGGTCTGGACATATCAAGCTGGTGAAGACTTTTCAGATCTTGAAGAGCTCTACACCAACGTCATAGGGCAATGGAATCGTTACTCCGGTCACGTACTGACCAATATTGGAGGCGTCGTTCTCACCCGAAAACACCAAGGCCAAGAAGGGGTTCAATACGAGCGCGTACCTGAGGAAAAGCAGAAAAGAGCAATGAATTATCTAAACAATCAGGTGTTTGCTACGCCTACTTGGATGCTTCGCTCAGATATACTCGACCAGTTCCAAGACTCTGGAGCACCCGATATCGTACGACAAAGGCAGGTCGGCACCCTGAACCAAGTCCTCAATACTGACCGTATGAAACGCCTTATAGAGCAAGAAGCCTTCTATGCTTCAGAGGCATACTCATTGGGTGAGATGCTGAGTGATCTCCTTAATGGTGTATGGTCTGAATTGGCTAGCGGAGACGACACGGATGTATACCGCAGAAACCTCCAGCGGGCCTACCTAGGGCGCATGGACGAACTGATGCGCGATGAAGACGCTCTGCAGACCGACATTGCTCCTTATGTGCGGGCACAACTCAATTCACTCCTAGAAAGGTTGCTCCAGGAACATGAGGAACGAAATGGAGCTAGCCTCAATGCCACTACGCTCCACTACGGTGACTCGATCGCTCGGATCCAAGCTATCCTGGAACCGAACGGATAGGTGTCTAGCGGGGACTTAGGTGAGGTCAGTGCCTATGTGCATGGGTATGGTGAGCGGGAGGCTCAGCGACTCATGGACCAAGCCGAATCTGTCCGGACTCTGATCCACCACGACACTGAATTCCCACCAGACAGTAGGATCCTCGAGGTCGCCTGTGGAGTCGGTGCGCAGACGGTAGCTATGGCCCAGCAACTATCAGCGTGTCGTTTCGTGTCGTTCGACAAAATCCCACAATCGGTTGGGTTGGCGGCAGAACGCGTCCATGCAGCCGGACTACAACGGGTAGATCTACTCGCTGCTGATTTATTTGAAACTCCGTTCAAACCAGAAAGCTTTGACGTTTTATTCGTGAGCTATCTGCTCGAGCACTTAGCGGACCCTCTTGGTGCACTAACCAATCTCAAAGCACTTCTTCGTCCTGGCGGTGACTTGCTTGTTGTGGAAGGAGATCATGGGTCCTGCTACTTCCATCCAGACACCCCCGAGGCTACTCGCGCGTGGAAATGCCTCATCGACGTCCAGGCTGGGCTCGGATGTGACTCCGAAATCGGACGAAGGCTACATCCGCTACTTCAGTCTGCGGGCTTCGAAGATGTACGAGTCTCCCCTCGTATGGTCTATGCAGACGAAAGCCGGCCGCTCGTACAACATCAATTCGTGCTTCAGACGATTGTGCCAATGGTCGAGGGCGTTCGAACTGAAGTGCTGGCCAAAGGGCTGATGTCGCCTATCGAGTGGGAGAAGGGTATCGCAGACCTGAGGGAAACCGGACTCAGCTCAAAGGGCACCTTCTGCTATACATTCTTCAAGGCCAGCGCTAAGAAGAGCGACTAATCCGAATACTGCTGAGCCAAGCTCGACCTAAACGAGTGGGACAAGTAGGGGTTAGGTAGCGCGACTCACCTTCGAATCTCTTCACCCAAAAGTGGTGGAGTCAGCTTAGGGTCACGCCTCACCTTCGTAGCCTGCTCAAAGGCGTACCCCAGCCCAAATAAGCGAGGCTCACTGAACGGGCGACCGAGAAATGAGATTCCGACCGGAAGCCGATCACTGGTAAAACCACCGGGTACAATCAAATCTGGGAACCCCGTAAGATTTGCGATATTCGTAGCAGATACTCCTCCACCACCTCCGCCGTTTACCAGAGAAGGACGAGTAGGTGAGGTCGGGTATACGATCGCATCAAGCTCTTGGGCATCCATTAGCCCAGCTACGATACTCTGTGCCATCGGGAGCCCATAATTCTTCATCGCTATGTACTCGTGGTCATCAAGCGCTCCGCTCTGTTCCTCCTGTATGAGCAGTGACCAACGTGTAGGATTTGGTGTTCCACCCTCTGGGGTGAGTGATGCAATCTCCATTGATCGCTCTACCATCTCACTGAGCGTCTTTGGGTATTCAGGCCCAATCGTGGCCAGATACTCAGGAATTTGAGCTCGAAATTCTCTCCACCGTATCGTCGTATACCAGTCACCCTTGGCATCAAGAAGCCACTGAGGAAAATAAACGTCCACCACAGTGGCACCCCCAGCTCGCATTGCCTCAAGCGAAGCCTCAAGGATCCAGTCGACCTCTGTATCTTGCCCCAGGAAATCTCGGGCAACCCCGATTCTCGCATTACCGAGCGCACTCACATCCAAGAATTGGGTGTAATTGGTTTCAAAACGATCGGCACTCTTGCTCGTCGCAACATCATCCGGGTCGATTCCGGTCATAACACCCAGCATCGCTGCCACATCATATACATGCCGCGCCATAGGGCCTGCCATGTCAAAAGAAAGGGCAAGCGGCACGATACCATCACGACTCAACAAACCATGTGTTGGCTTGAGTCCGGCTATGCCGTTGGCTGTAGTTGGTCCACGAACGGATCCGCCCGTGTCAGTGCCGATACCCAATTGTGCAAAAGCGGCCGCTATTGCTGCACCTGTTCCTCCAGAAGAACCTGCCGGAGAACGCTCTGTATCATGAGGATTCCTGATGAAGCCGCCGACCGAACTCATCGTCACCCCAGAGGCGAGTTCGCTCATATTGAGCTTCGCTAGAATGATCGCCCCCGCTTCCCGTAGCTTTTGAACGATAAATGCGTCATCCGGGGGCAGTGAGCCAGCCAAAAGCAGTGAGCCAGCAGTGGTAGGCATGTCATCAGTATCGATATTGTCCTTAAGTGCTACGGGGATGCCATGTAACGGAGAACGCGGTCCACTCACCCTGCGCTCTGCATCAAGGGCTCTCGCAGTCTCTAAAGCCTGGTCATTCAACCAGAGTACAGCATTCAGACGGGGACCTTCCTGATCGTAGGCCTGGATCCGAGCGAGATACAGTTGGACAAGGCCCTCAGACGTCAAATATCCTGAGTCAAAGGCGGCATTAATGTCCTCAATCGTCGCCTCTGAAACGCTTAGCATTTGAGCCGACAAGGCGTTCGTAACGGGTACATCTAGCCCCGTGAACAAGCCAAGCAGCAGCGTGGTATGCCAAACACATCTCACTCTACTCATTGTCACACCTCTTTCACTGGATTCCAGGGATGCTAGGCGCCAGATATCGGCTTTCTCGAACAAGCGCACAAGCTCGTTAACCTCTCTGTTTCTTCGACCGTAGCACAATCCGATTAGCCGGCAAAGGCATCGATAAGTTGTCCGCTTGCCCACCCTACCTTACCATGCGCGGGTTCCCCAGGCAGGAGTGAGGTTAGGTGAGTGATATAGACGCCTTCGAACCCGTCCAAGAAAGAAGCGCTTCCGCTCCCGCTGTCGGCCCCTCGGATACAGTCGTAATTATGCCCGAAACGAAACCTGAGTGGTCCCGACGTAATTTTATTAAGGGAGTCATCGCTTCCGGAGTAACTGTTTCCGGAGCCATTTATTTTGGACCATCACTAATGCGCCCCCAGCGTCTATCAGCACAGGGCGTGGAGCGTCTGATCACACTCAACGTCAATGGTCAAACTCGTCGAGTTGACGTACTGCCGGGTGAGACACTAGCGATGACACTTCGTTATAAGCTCGGCCTTACAGGTACAAAACTAGGCTGTGACCGCGCCGAATGCGGTGCATGTACAGTGTTGGTTGGTGATGTGAATCACTACTCCTGCACAATATTGACGCACCGGGTTCGAAATCGTGAGGTAACCACAGTTGAAGGACTAGAAGGTGCAAATGGCGAACTGCACCCCGTGCAACAAGCATTTATTGATGAATTAAGCCCGCAATGTGGATTCTGTACGCCGGGACAAGTTATGTCAGCAGTCGCACTGCTCAGGTTAAATCCGAAACCAACACGCGATGAAGCCCGAATTGCGATGGCGGGTAACCTCTGCCGTTGCGGTGCATATGACCACTATCTGAACGGTGTGATGACGGCCGCCGAGGAGACGTCAAATGCCTGAGTTGCTTGGCAAAGATTTCACACCACCGGATATCCGGGGGAAAGTTACCGGAGCAGCAAAATACGCCGAAGATTTCCGTATGGACGGGTTACTCTTCTGCAGACTCCTGACGAGTCCGATGCCTCATGCTCGAGTGAAGAACATCGATTTAACTGAAGCATTAAGCATGGCCGGTGTCGTGGGTGTTCTCACGGCAGACGAGGTACCCGAGCAGCCCGGTGCAGCAACTAACATTCTAACGAACGAACCCCATTTCGTGGGTGAACCCATTCTCGCAGTAGCTGCGGTGGATGAAACCACCGCTCAAAATGCGATTGAAGCGATCAAGCTCGATCTGGAGCCGCTACCCTTCTGTGTAGATCCACTTGAGAGCCTTCGGCCTGGCGGACCTAATGCTTATCTAGAAGGGAATACGGTCGTACCACGTCAGGGGGTGCAGGAGCTTAAATGGAGTGCGGAAGATTTTGAGGCAGCCGAGGACGGTCAACTTCCGATGGGAGAGCCGGGGGCAGAGTGGTCTTATGGTGATTTGGCAGCGGGGTTCTCGGAAGCGGCACTCACGCTTGATGAGACCTTTGTCACGGCAGGTCACTCTCATCACTCGATGGAGCCCCGGACAGCACTAGCGTACTGGGAAAATGGCAAGTGCCACGTTCGAGGGTCGACCCAGAGCCAAAGTTTCGTGATTCCGGGTCTAGCGAACTATATCGGCATTGAGCCAGAGAATCTGGTTTATGTTGCTGAATATTGTGGTGGTGGATTTGGTTCCAAGGGTAGCGCCTACCCATGCATGGCAATTCCTGCATTCATGTCCAAGAAGACTGGGCGACCTGTTCTGATGAGGATCAGCCGAGCGGAAGAGTACTACTTGGGATTGGCTCGCCCTGGTTTTCAGGGCCGTATCAAGATCGGGTTTCAAGAGGATGGGCGAATCTCTGCCGTCGATTTGTACATTGTTCAAGAAAGTGGGTCGAACGGTGGCGGTGGTGATATGGGTGCCGCGGCAAGTGCGGTCTCCATCGTTTATACCCCTCTGGCAATGCGTTACCGCGGTATTTCAGTGCTCACCAACACCCCTCCTCGGGGTGCCCAGCGTGGCCCTGGACAAAATCAGATCGCCATGGCAGTGGAGCCGCTTTTAGATAAAGCAGCTCGGGAATTAGGGATTGATCTCTTGGCGATCCGACACATTAACGCTCCGACAGACGAGTCACGCTATGGAGCAAGAAGGCAAGCCGTTACAAGCGCACACCTTCGTGATGCCCTAGACATGGGAGCAGAACAGTTTTCTTGGGAGGAACGTCGGGCGCGTAGCGGTCAACGTAATGGATCAAAAATTCGAGCGACGGCAGTTGGGCAAGCATTCCATTCAGCAGGTTCAAGCGGGTTTGATGGGCTGGTACGAATCACCCCTGATGGTATTCTGCATATTCACAGTGGCGTCGGTAATCTCGGCACGTACTCGTATGCAAGTACCTCCCGAGTTGCAGCGGATGCGCTCCAGTATGACTGGGACAACTGCCAGATCGTGCGTGGAGACTCAAGCTTAGGTCTTCCGTGGAACCTCGGGCAGTTTGGGAGCAACACCTCCTTCACGATGACGCGCACAAACTATGCGGCGGCAATGGATGCACTCCGTAAGCTGAAGGAAATCGCTGCAATCGAGTTCGGCGGCTCGGCTGAAGACTACGATATCTCTGGAGAAAATGTCTTTAGCAAATCAAATCCCTCCAGACGGATGTCGTACGCCCGTGCTTCTCAAAAGGCGATTGAACTGGGTGGAGCATATAGTGGACATACCGTGCCTGAGGATATCAATCCGATGACTGCCCGTGCTGTCGCTGGCTTGGTAGACACCGGCTTGATCGGTGTGGCACGAGATAATATGGGCCAGAGCGGCATGGTACCGGCCCTCGCCGCAGGCTTCATCGAAATAGAACTCGACGTTGAAACAGGAAAAATCGAGATCATCGACTATCTCGGGGTCGCAGATTGTGGGACCGTGACCCATCCCCAGGGCCTATCCACCCAAATCAAAGGTGGTGCAGTAATGGGCTTTGGAATGGCAGTAACAGAACGTCATCTCTATGACGATGTCTGGGGCCTACCCGGCTCGGTAGGACTCTATCAAGTAAAGCCGCCGTCATACCTGGATGTTCCTTCAGAAATGGACTGGGCTGCAGTCAACATAGCAGACCCAGACAACCCAGTTGGCTCAAAGGGGATTGGTGAGCCAGTCATGGGATGTTCAGCGGCTGCTCTACTGTGTGCTATCTCCGAAGCTCTAGAAGGCCACTACTTCAACCGGACACCGGTGGTGACGGACATGATTGTGAATGTTTGTTCAGGACAACCGCAGTCTCATACACCACTCCAAGTAAACACTCAGTAGCGAGGCAAGCCCTATGATGAAGGACATGATTCCGGGCTTCGAACTCATTCAGCCCGCGAGCGTTGAAGGAGCACTCAATTTACTCGAAGAGTACGGTGAGACTGGATGGGCTCTCGCTGGTGGCATGGATAGTCTTGGCTGGTTCAAGAATCGAGGGAAACGCCCGGAAGCAGTGATCGATCTTGAGGGCCTTGATGCACTTAAGGGCATTGATGAGACCTCTGACGGGATTGAAATCGGCGCACTAACAACACTGACCGAGGTTGAGCGAAGCCCTTTGATCCGTGAACGGTTTTCGCTTTTGACCGAAGCAGCTAGCCAGGTCGCGAGTCCTCAGATCAGAAATGCAGGCACGCTGGGTGGTAACCTCTGCCAGGACACTCGTTGTTGGTACTACCGCTATGGAGTGTCCTGTTACCGGGCAGGTGGAAATACTTGCTACGCTGGGGCAACGGAAGCACTCAACCGAGAACATGCGATCTTTGGAGCAAACCGCTGCGTAGCAGTTTCCCCGTCAGATACTGCTACTGCTCTCGTGGCGCTTGATGCTGACATGGTGGTCAGAAATTCCAGTGGAGAACGCGTAATCAAGGCCGATAACTTTTTCATGGAACCTGCAGTCGACATCATGCGCATGACGGTCCTTAACCCAGAAGATCTGTTGATCAAGGTCCGTATACCCAACACCTGGAGCGGTGCTGATTTCTACTTCGAGAAAACGAGCGACCGTGGAAGCTGGGACTTTCCGCTCGTAAGTGTAGCCTCAGCAATCAAGAGCACCGGTGACCGGATTGATGACGCGCGTATCGTCTGTGGAGCTGTACAGTGCACCCCAAGGCGCCTGCAAGAAGTTGAGGCCATGATTCAGGGGCAAATTCGGAACGAGGATACTGCCGCACAAGCAGGTACGATGGCAATCCAGGGAGCAGAGCCGCTGGACTACAACCACTTTAAGATTCCGCTCATGGAGAATCTGGTGAAGCGTGCGGTAAGAGGCTGAGTCTCAATGATGCGAAAAGGGGCTATCCACCAGGTCAAGGTGGATAGCCCCTTCGAATATCTAGTCGCTACTTCTTAGCGGACCCTGACATGCTTCCTTAGCATCCTG
>CAJWPN010000037.1:0-24478 GCA_913045345.1 uncultured Gemmatimonadales bacterium | reverse complement strand
GTCTTGGACTTTGATCGAACTAAGACGGCAGGGTTAATCATCTCAGGGATGTATTCTTCATCCATGCCCCAGTCGTAGCATCTGGAAACGAAGTGCCTGAACAGCTTTGCTTGGTCTTTGCCAGAAGCCTTCTTGATCTTCAGGAAGAGGGGTCGAATGTCATCCTTGTTCAGACTCTCTGCGAGTCTACTTCCCAAGGCATCCACTAGCCGTCCTGAGTGCGTCCTGTTGGACTTCCAATAGCTCAGTGACCACTCGGACTTGTGTTCCTCGCGGAAGATCTCTGCAAGCTGTTTGACAGTGATCTGGTCCCTCACCTTCTGCACTCGCTCTTTCCGTGCTTGGGCCGGATCAATTCCGTACTCGTTGAAATCCCTGCGAATCTTCAGAGAATGCTTTCGGGCTTGGTCAAGCGTCCATTCACCCCAAGGGCCGATCTTATAAACCTTCCGTCCTGTATCTGGCCCATACTGCAAATAGAAGACCTTAGAGGACTGACCACTGGCCTTGGGTGGATAGAGTCGGATATGTAGTCCTGCTACCTCTCCATCACTATGAGGCTGAAACTTGGGGACGTTCCCTGAGCGAGTACGCTGAGTAGAGTTCCACCGCAATTTCCTAATCTTGTCTTCTGTTAGCCTAGCCATGCCCCTCCAATACTACTCAGAATACTACTCAGTACATCGGGTACTCAGTGGTACTTAAAGGTACCCACAGGGATACTGATGGACAAGGAAAAGGCCCTTACTTATTGGCTTTATAGGAGGGAGAAAGCTAGAGAACTAAGGGGTTTAGAGGCTGGGGTGCTGTGCTATCTTCATTAGTTCAGGGATACCTCCCTTGGCGTTACGGATCTAACAGAACCGAGCCTTAGAATGAAAAAAGCCACTGGCGGTCATCCGCAACAGATGCTTCACACTGTCCGGGTTGGCCAAGCAAAATCACAGTAGAAGATGTGACGCTAGCCAAAGTAATAGAAAAAATCCTAAAAGATCGGTGAGCGTGTGTACAAATACTGAAGAGGCGATAGACGGATCCACTCCAGCACGATCTAGTGTAGTGGGGATAAATGCTCCTGCGAAACCTGCCACGATTTGATTCGCCCACATCGCAAGCAAAACAACCAGTCCAAGCATCACGTTCCCATCAATCAGGAACGCAAGCAGAGCAACACCACTCCCTAGAACTGCTCCGTTAACCAAGCCTACCAAGATCTCCTTAACCACAAACCCCCGGGCCGATCCAGATCCCTGAACCGTGATGCGGCGGATGGTCACAGCAAGTGATTGTGTACCCGAACTGCCACCCATCGCCGCTATAATCGGTGCTATGAAGGCGAGAGTCAGTTCCTTTTCTATCAAGTCCTTGAATACAAGGATGACGGATGCCGCTATCGCTGCTGTAGCAAGATTCAGTATCAACCAAGGAAGCCTAGTACTCACAGACTCTATCCAGCTATGTCTGAGCTCATCCTCGTCTGGGACACCCGCTAGCATCAAGATATCCTCGGTCAGTTCTGATTCGATCACATCGATAACGTCATCGAACGTGATCCGGCCAAGAAGCACACCCTCATCTGTCACCACTGGTATTGCTGCTAAATTATAGCGGCCAAGAAGTCTGCCAACCTCTTCTTGGTCTACATCAGGAGATACCGTCACACTAGGCTCTTCTACTAGTCTTTCAATGCTAGCTGTCGGGTCCGCTACAACGAGGTCATCTAACCTCATCGTGCCCAGAAGTCGACGCTTCTGATCAATCACAAAAACTGTGTAAAAATCTTCTACGTCCCTGCCCTGCATGCGCACCTGACGAATCGCCTCATCTGCCTGTAACGAACCCTCTACTTCAACGAGTTCAGTCGTCATGAGCCCGCCGGCTGTTTCTTCACCGTAGCTTAGTAGACGCTTAATATCTCCAGCTTCGTCTACCGGGAGTGCAGCTAAAACCCTCCTTTGGTCCTCAGGTCCCAGCTCACCTATAAGATCGGTTGCATCGTCATCCGCTAGTTCTTTAAGGAATTCATCGACCTTCTCAGCTGGAAGTGCCACTAATAGTTCAGCACGCCCCTCACCCTCATCCATTTCTGAAAGGGCTTCAGATGCCAGGATTGTCGGGAGCATACACAAGATCTCCACCCGATACTGCTCATCCAGTGATTCTATGAGGTCAGCAAGATCGGACGGATGCAGTTCTACAGCTTGATCCAAGATAGATCGCAGTTTACCGGACGCTGCTAGTTCCTCGATTTTCATTCGAAGATTCTGGGTCTGGTGTAGCGACTTCTTCATCAGTGGATGTTGGAGTTTGTGGGGCTGGGTCCACAACCTTGGCGCGGGCTACTCTGGCGCTCTAAAGTCCATCCAAGGCGCTTGAAGATCCCCGAGACAGCCGACCCTCGCAAGGCGCGAGTTGCAAAGCTACTCTGAGTGGTTGAATACCTTACGAACGAGCCGTTCCTGTAGCTTAAACATAGGACTTGTGAAACGGTCTGAATCTTCTGGATGATCATGTCCCAGCACATGCAGTGCACCGTGGACCACTAATCTTACAAGCTCTTCGTCGAGCGGTATTTCATGCTCCTTAGCCTGACGGCTCGCCTGGTCCACGCACACATACAAATCTCCAAGCGCTAACTCATCCGTACCCATAGAAAATGCGAGTACATCCGTTGTAACATTCCGGCCTAGATAGCGAGCATTCAACTTCTCCATCTCCTGATCGCCAAGCAGGGTTATCGAAAACTCACCAGTCCGACCCTCTTCAATTAGAGTCTGGTGTATTGCTTGCTTCAACAGCGAACATTGAACGCTCTGGTGATGACCAAGATTGACTTGGATATCCAAGAAGGATGGGCTCAGTATCAGCTAGACAAGCCTTCTGCCAAATCCTTTCTTTCAGCAGGCTTATCTAGAGTGGATGAATCATCCTCAGAGTCTATAGTATCCGTAAGATGTTTTGTCGTTGGGTATTCGATTCGGCGATGCATAACGCCGGACAGGATCTTTACGAACTCAGCCTTCACATCAGTTATCTCTCGCAAGGTGAGTGGGGCTTCCTCAAGCTGGCCGTCCGCAATCTTTCCGTCCACAACTGTATCGATCAAATCTTGCAGCCGGGACACAGTAGGTTCTTGCAAAGCACGTGTCGCAGATTCGCACGAATCTGCAAGCATTACAATTGCCGTTTCCTTTGATTGAGGCTTTGGGCCAGGATACGAGAACCTTTTAGAATCAACTTCCCCACCCATCTCCTCACGCGCCTTCTCGAAAAAGAAACCAATCCGCTGAGTACCATGGTGTTCAAGAATAAACTGCGAGATCAGCGGTGGAACCTTATCCTCGTGGGCTAACTCTAGACCCTCAGTAACATGCTCGCGTACAATCTCTGCCGATGTAGTTGCTTTGAGCTTATCGTGTGGATTGTGTCCTTCTGGTTGATTTTCTACGAAGTAGTGGGGTTTGAGCATTTTGCCCACGTCATGGTAGTAGGCACCCACTCGACTTAGGAGCCCGTTCGCTCCAATAGCAGTTGCTGCACCTTCCGACAGATTTGCGACGTTGACCGTGTGGGCATATGTACCTGGTGCCTCAGACGATAGCCTCCTGAGCAAAGGACGAGTGGGATCGGCCCACTCAAGAAGTGTGTGATCTGTAGTGATCCCTGTGAACCACTCAAAAACGAAGAGACAGCCCATTGCAAGTAAAGCCGATACTGCCGCATTGCTTCCTGCTAAAGCAGCATCAAGAGCCACTTCAGGCATAGCTCGGGATGTTGCCAATCCGAGGCTCAGGAGCATCAATCCGGTCACCGAAGCGATGATTGCAATTGAGACCCACCAGTCGGAGCGTCGTCGCAGTACCCTAACGCTCAGTGCTGCCGCTGAACCTCCGGCCGCTATTAGAAGAAACGTCCCATAGGAAGCAAAGGGAGTCAGCCTGCCAGTTATCGCTGCGATGACAAGCACCAGAAAAAGCGATATCTGGGTGTCCCAGAGAATCGCAACAGGTAAAGCTACGAACGCAATAGGAAGCAACGCGTCAGAGAACCCGGCCTCGCTAATGGTTAAAGCTGCTGAAAAATAGGCAGCAACGAGCAAAGAAATCAGCAGTATCCAATGGAATGTGGCATACAGTTTCGGGCGACTGAAGAATATCAGAAGACCAAAAAGACCGAACAGCATTAAGTTGATTAAGACCGAACCCAAAAACGCCCCGACGGCTAACTCTTGGTTTTGTACGAGACCCCGATTGCGACGCTCATCTTCGTGACTGCGGAGGTGCTCAAGCACCTCAGGTCCAATCGGATCCCCCTGCCTAACTATTGACTGACCTTCAAGAAACTCTTGCTTGATTGTCTCAACTGATCTAGCAGCAGCATTCCTGTCCATCTCAGTCGCCACAACATTCAGGACGTAACTGTATTCGATGTGCCGGATCAGAACTAGATTCAATAAATCAGATATAGATGGAGGTGTTCCTGATGGAAGTAGCAGTGCTGCTTCATTCAAGAAGTCACTCGTAGTAAGTACTTCTGATATCTGAGCAGTTCGCTCAACTAAATCGTTATCGCGAATCGTAATTCGGGTTGTGCTGAGATCGGCTACTCGAGCAGCTTCGACAACGCCATCTTCCATGATCTCGCGGACCGCGCGAGTTGCAGAATAGCGAAATACAGCCCGCGCTGAATCACCCATTATGTAATCGACTTGTGCAGGCGTTGCTATAATGCTGCTAGCCTGGAGGTTTTCCTCAAATCTGACTCGATCGCTTAGCGCTGCTGCGGAATCCAATCCGCTAAAGAAGCGATCGATCCGGGCCACCATAGTATCACCAGCATTAGGTTCTACATCGAATGTGGGTGGCACCACTTCCCTAGCAAGTTGTCTTTCATCTTCAAGCTCAGAAGCAGATTTTTCCACACTAAAAGCGACTTCTGCAATCACGTCATCAGGAGCCACACTCCAGTCTTCAAAAGGAAGCGAGTCATTTCCCGATGATGGCGGGAATAGTGCGGTCACCAAACTTGCGAGCATAATCAGCAAAAGAACCCTAGAGCCATGATGAAGGATTCTCTGCCCTCTCGACTCTCCTGGTTCACCTGAAAGACTTAGAAACATGCTGCTGGTCTCGTTTAGCTGGCTCACTTGTCGGACCTTCTTATCTCCCGAGGAGATTCGGCATAAGCCTTGATAATGTCTTTGACCAACCGATGACGTATCACATCCTTAGAATCCATGTAGACGACAGAGATTCCGTCTATATCAGAGAGAATGCGCTCGACTTCAAGCAGGCCTGAATGATCCCTCCTCGGCAGATCAATCTGGGTCTTATCGCCAGTGATAACGACTTGGGAGTTTAGCCCTAAGCGTGTGAGGAACATCTTCATTTGCGCAGTCGTAGCATTTTGAGCTTCATCCAAGATAACAAATGCATCTGAAAGTGTTCGGCCACGCATGTAGGCCAGAGGTGCGATTTCTATTGTGGAGTCAGCGAGGGCCCGCCTCATGCGGTCACTAGGCATCATATCTTCAAGAGCGTCATAGAGTGGCCGGAGGTACGGATCGACCTTCTCCTGTAGGTCACCCGGGAGGAATCCAAGATTCTCTCCCGCTTCCACAGCTGGACGAGCCAGGATAATCCGACGAACCCGTTTCTTGTAAAGAGCATCTACAGCGCAGGCGACTGCTAGATAAGTCTTACCAGTACCCGCAGGTCCTATACCAATAACAATGTCATTTCTGGTAATCGCTTCAATGTAAACCCGCTGTCCTGCAGACTTCGGAGAGATAACCCGTCGGGACCCTGGCAACGCGATCCTTATCATATCTTCTACGGGCCCGATACCATCCTCTCCACCGATGGTTACCCCGTCAGCAAAACGTGCTATGTCGTTCACATCAAAGGGCTCACGGAGTTTGGACAGCTCGATTATGTGCTGCACTACAGGTATCGCATGTTCAACAGCGGACTGGGCACCTGAAAGAATCAATTCATCTCCCCGTATTACAACCCGGATTCCGAATAAGCTTCTTAGCTCCTGAACGTTTTGATCGTTAACGCCAGTCAACATCAGAGGATCAGCGCCCTGAGCGTCTAATCTGTGTTCCGCGATTGTTTCGCCGTTCGCCAATTTTTCTCCTGAACTTGGAAGGCCAAAAATGTTCTTCCTATATACTACCCTTCCGAACTCTTGAGGGTCGTTAGGCCGAGTTCTGAAAGCTCTTCGTTGCCCACCGAAGCAGGTGCTTCTTCATATAAGGCTCGGGCTGCTGTGGTCTTGGGAAAAGCTATGACGTCCCTAAGACTCTCAGATCCTGAGAATCTTTGTACGATCCGGTCCATACCAAGAGCGATTCCACCGTGAGGCGGGGCCCCGGCCGACAGAGCTCTAAGGAGAAAGCCGAATTTCTGCTCTATTTCATCATCGCCTAAACCTAAGGCTCGGAGAATTCTCCTCTGCAGTTCTGATTGATGGACCCTGATGCTTCCCGATCCCAGTTCATTCCCGTCATAAACGAGATCGTAGGCAGTACCTCGGACTGAAGACGGATCTGACTCGAGCAGTTCAAGATCATCAGGGTGGGGCATAACAAAGGGATGATGGCTTGGTGTAATGTCACCATCGATAAGATCAAATACAGGGAAATCAGTTACCCAAAGCCAGGAATGTTCTTGTTGGGGAGTTAGCTCAAGCGCTTCGATGGACGCAGAACGAACTGCGTCAAGAACCGGAGAAGTTAGTGAGTCAGGGCCAAACGCTACAAATGCGATATCTCCAGGAGATAACCCCATAGCTAACGAGTTTTCAGGAGCCAAGAACTTTCCAAGTGGTCCTGATGCTTCACCTTCTGCTTGCTTGGCCCACAATAATCCCGGCGCGCCAGCCTCCTTTGCCTTAGACTCTATATTAGCGATCTGCCGTCTAGATAGTTTGGCGCCCCCTGCGAGGCGCAGTCCACGAACTCTAGCACCCTTCTCAACTGCAGAGTCTATCATATTGAACCCTAAACTGGATGTAGCCTGGGTCCAATCAGTGATCTCTAGCTGGTACCTAAGGTCTGGACGGTCTGAGCCATACCGCTCCATCGCTTCTGCCCAAGTGAGTCTGGGAAAAGGCTGTGAGATATCTATACCAGCAGTGTTCGCCAAGCATACCATGAGTCCCTCAATCCAAAGGAAGATATCTTCAGGTTCAATGAATGAAGCCTCAACATCTATCTGTGTGAACTCAGGTTGGCGGTCTGAACGCAGATCCTCGTCACGGAAACAGCGAGCAATCTGGAAGTAACGGTCAAAACCAGAAATCATAAGTATTTGTTTATAAATCTGGGGGCTCTGTGGTAGGGCATAGAACTCTCCATGATGCACGCGACTAGGCACTAAATAGTCGCGAGCTCCTTCTGGGGTCGCCTTGGTAAGGATTGGAGTCTCAACCTCCATAAAGCCGCATGCATCTAAGTAATTCCGAGTAGCAAGAACTAGTTCATGCCTCAAAACCAGGGCGTCCTGGATTTCAGAACGCCTTAGGTCAAGAACTCTATGCTTCAGCCGGAGTTCCTCTGTGGGGAGTTCATCTTCCGGGCCTCTATAAACTGGTATCACTGGAGTCTGTGCGTTCGAAAACAATTCCACGGATTTCGCATGGATCTCTATCTCTCCAGTTCCCATATCTGGGTTATGTGCCCCCTGAGGTCTTAGGACGACATCTCCCTTAACCTGGATCACATCCTCATGACCCAATCCATGTGCACACTCGAGAGAAGCTTTCTCGGTCCAATCAGGTCCGAAGGATACCTGTACCAGCCCACTTCTGTCTCTAAGGTCAACGAAGAGCAATCCACCTAAGTCTCTTCGTCGGTGAACCCAACCTGCTAAGGTCACTTCACACCCCTCATGGCTGGCTCTAAGACGACCTACCATTCGGGAACGAATTTGGGTTCGCTCAATCGATGTTTCTGACATAATCAGCCGTTATTTAGTCACCGTTTACGGTACCCTAATACCCCTACATCACTTTTTGAGAGCAACCAGTAAGTAAAAGCGTACCCCATAAGCACTCCTATCGCATCAGCCAACACATCAGCAATAGACGGGTCTCTACCTGGTACGAAAAACTGGTGCCACTCATCGCTCACTCCATAAATGATTCCAATGGCGATCAGAGTCCAGTGCGCCATACCACTGCGGCTATTCAACCGACCGAACTGCAGGGTTCCTCCTAGCACAGAATATAATGCCAGATGCATGACCTTATCATCGAAGGGGAATGAGAAGGAAAAGGAAAATCTGGACAAGTCCGAACCTGACAACGAACTCAGTAGAAATAGGACCGTTGCCCACCCTATGGCGGGGGCCCAGGAGATCAGCTGACGGGTCACTCGGGTTGGAATCTGTCTCGTCTTCAGCAGGTTATCGTGGGCAGCTAAGTTAAGCTTGCCTGCAGAGCGATTCAAGAAACAACAGGCTTCTCCATCCACAACGCAATCATGTCTAAACGCTCGAGAACTGATCTCCTCTCCTTGCCGCCTGAAGACTTAGCTCTGGCCCTCGAAATACATTTCCGAAGACGAAACCAACCCATCTACCGAACCAGCCAAGTCCGACGATGGTTATATGAAGGCCTTTCGGGTTCAATCGATGAGATGACAGACCTTCCCCTGAAGGAGCGTGACGCATTAAAGGACTCCTTCACTCTTACTAAACTCGAAAAAGCTCGTGTCGAACTCAGCCAGGATGGTACGGTTAAGCACCTTTGGTCCCTCTCAGACGGAGAGTTTATCGAGTCAGTTCTTATCCCCTCCAAAAAACGCCTTACCCTATGTATATCTTCACAAGCGGGATGTGCTATGGGTTGTACGTTTTGCGCTACGGGATGGGGTGGCTTCCAGCGACAACTCACGACAGCAGAAATCGTATCTCAGTATGCGGCTTCCAGGAGATGGGCTGAAAATCATCTGGAGGCCACGATCTCGAACATAGTATACATGGGTATGGGCGAGCCTCTCTCAAACAGGAAGGCACTCCATGACTCTCTTTCAATCTTGAACCAAGGATACGCTGTCGGTGCGCGTAGGATTACTGTTTCGACAGTTGGGGTTGTCCCAGGCATTCTAGAACTTGCAGAACGCCCCGAACAATTTCGTCTAGCCCTGTCCCTTCATGCGCCGTTAAGCGAACTGCGTTTAAGTCTTATTCCCTTGGAGAAACGGCATCCTCTTCCCGAAGTTCTTTCTGCGCTCAAACATTTTAACCGGTCGGGTGGAAAACGAATCACTTTTGAATACACAATGATCCGCGGGGTGAATGATGCCCTTGAGCTGATAGCCCCACTGGTGGAAATAGCACGGAGCGTTGATGCCTACGTTAACCTGATACCCTTTAATCCAATCCCATACCAGAACTGGGAGCCATCCAAGCATCACCGAATCAAAAAATTTGCTGAAAGCCTTAGTGAACAAGGGGTTCCTTCAGCTATACGTGAGACTCGAGGACGTGATATTGATGCTGCGTGTGGGCAATTGAAAGCCCATACACTGGCTCAACTGGAGAGGCCTAGAAAACAGAAAGATTGAGTGTAATAGAACAGACTAAAAAAACCTTTCTTTTTTAGTCGATCCCACGAGCAATACGATCCCACCTGATCTCTCGTAACCAAGGAAATGGTCGGAAAGAATCCCTGTTGTATGAGAAGTATGTGAAGACCACTCTACCTTCTAGCCTCCAACCCTCTAACAACCCCCAATACCGTGAATCGAGGCTCGTTTCGCGATTGTCACCCAACATAAAGTATCGGTCCTCAGGAACTACTATGGGCCCCCAATTGTCTCTGGTAGGAGCATAACTCGACCGATCTACTCCAGCTAATAGGTAGTCTGGTTGCCACTCCATCCAGGGAGGCATCCCTACCTCATCCTGGCGGTTTGTGTGCTTCACATAGGGCTCATCTAAACGTTCTCCGTTCAGAAATAATACCTGATCTTGCATCTCTAATGTGTCACCAGGCATGCCGACTAGACGCTTCACCAGTTTGATCTCCGTTTCATGCGGTGGATCAAACACGATTACATCACCCCTCTTCGGAGACGAGTACCCTGGGATGCGGACGTCAGTGAATGGTATCCTGGAGCCGATAGCAGCTCTGTTAGCAACCAACATGTCTCCTACTAGCAAAGTCTCTTCCATCGATCCTGATGTGATGACGAAAGTTTGCAGCAGGAAGGACCTGAGAAAAAAGAAAAGTACTAAAGCGATAAGAATGGATTTGACCCATTCGATTACCGCATTAGGCTGCCTCTCAGCCGAAGTCAACGCATCACCAGAAATCGCTGCTCAGACTCTGTCACTAGTTCCCTCTTTATTTGTTATTAGACATAACGAAAATATCGATCTGATGTACCTCTGAAGCCCCAATAGTGTTCTAGCGTTGCAGCCAACTCCAGGGGTTCCACCATACCGTGTTGGTTTCCTCAGATTGTGGGCTATCTACAGGCAGTACCCATTGGCTACCAAGTACTACTGAGATATCAAGATACAAATTGGAATCTGGCTCGCTGCGGACGTTACGAATTCCAAGTACTGATGCAACTGAAAGCGCATGATCAGGATCTCCGATCCTATCTACAACTACGGATTCCACTTGGTCAAAAGAACTTGCATTTCCAAAAGAGACCACATCAAAACCGGCTGAACGAAGCACGGCAGTAGCCGCTCGGGCCACCCCTGAAACACCACCAGCATTCAGAACCTCCACCGTTACTCGACCATCCACTACGGGCTGGTTGACGGCAGTCGCTTCAGCTAGTGGAGCCGACTGTTCTGGCAGGCCGAGCAGTATCGCTACCGCTGTTAGTGCTATGAACAGTGAGACACCCACCAACAGTAGCCGAATAAGTAGCTTCAACGACCGTTCACCAGGGCATTCCAGAAACCGACGCTCTCAGAATAAAGCTCCAAACCATGCTTAATAGTATAAGAGATCCTGTCAGCAACAATTTCCGTAGTGACTTCATTGAGTTCCCCAGGCATGCGTGCTCGCAAGCTTTCACACCACTTCACCCTAAACTTCCGCCCAGGTTCCAGGAAATCCGCACTATACAATGCCCGACCAAGTCTATTCAGGCACTTATGACCCACGCTGTGATAAGCAATCGCTGAGAGTAATTCATCATCTAAAACCCCTTCCGAGCGCAGTTTCTCTGTGACCGCGGGACCATGAAGCATCTCGGGTAACCACTTTCTGAACCTAGAAGGAACCTTGGCCCGAAGAATTTCAGGATCGTCTTCACGGAGTGCATCGTGGAGGTATCCACTGGCTCGCCAGCGAGCTGTCTCAACCTGCGAGAGATGAAGAGATTCCGCCCAATTACCTAGTAGCGATGAGACTCGCACCATGTGCTCATAGCGGCTCGAACTCACGGTGCTCCAATCTGGCAACTGCCCGTCAACGGCAGCCTCTATGATCGGGTGCAGTATTTTTCTCACAGATAAACATGGTGAAGGTCAGTCTACTAAAGAAATTCGAACACGCTGAAGGAAGTATTATTTAGTAAGCAACTTCGTACCCCTACCTCTGCGAAGATTATTTTGGGAAGTCAGCCTCTGTCCATTCCTATCCGGATGCTATGGAGAAAATCAGCGCCTTCATCAATCCCGCCCTTGTCTAGAGCTTCGATCAGCGCACTACCAACAACGACACCATCTGCTACTCCAGCAACTGAGGCTGCCTGCTCGGGTGTTGAGATTCCGAATCCGACTGCCACTGGCAATGAGACAACGGAGCGAATCTGGCCCAATTCTTCTGCGAGTGACTCTCGCAGCTTCACACGTGCTCCTGTCACTCCAGTTCGGGAGATGTAGTAAACGAAGCCTGATCCCCCACGAGTCACTTTAGGGACTCGTTGAAATGGGGTTGTAGGAGCAATGAGCCGAATTAGTGCAAGCGGTGATTCTGAAATTACCTCCTCTACTGCGGGATCAGCACCAGTTGGCAGGTCCGTTAAAAGAATACCATCTGCACCAGCTGTGACTGCATCAGAGAGAAATGCCTCCAACCCATAAGCCAGAATCGGATTCAGATAGCTGAAGAGCACGATCGGGATGTCATTCCCATCACGAAATGTCCGGAGGTCATCTAGGACCGAGGCAACCGTAGTTCCGTTTTCTAGTGCCCTGAACGATGAACGTTGGATCGTAGGACCGTCTGCTAACGGGTCAGAAAAGGGTATACCTAATTCGATAATGTCCGCACCAACATCCTTAAACCGTTCAAGCATCGGAACGGTTGCATCTCGATTAGGATAACCGGCAGTTAAATATGGTATTAGTGCAGTTCTTCCCTCTGATCCTAGTAACTTGAAAGTCTTCGAAATCAAGACATTATCATCCATAGTTGGCAGGCCCTGTTATAGCTCAACTAAGGTGTCCCTCATCTGTTTTCCATCTACCCGTACGCGCCGAATTCATGAGACAAGAGGCTCATCACCCTCAATCTGGGCGACATGTGACACATCCTTATCTCCCCTTCCAGAGAGACAAACTATGACAGGACCATCGTCCCGGTATTTAGAGGCAACTTCAAGGACATAAGCAATGGCATGAGCAGATTCCAATGCTGGAATAATTCCTTCTAGTTCAGCAAGTCGGTGAAATGCGTCGAGGGCGTCTTGGTCTGTAACCGCAGTATATTCTGCGCGAGCTATATCCTTCAGGTAAGAGTGTTCTGGGCCAACCCCTGGGTAGTCGAGCCCCGCGGAAACCGAGTGTGCTGGTGACACCTGCCCATCTTCGTCTTGTAGCAGATAACTCAATGAGCCGTGGAGAACACCTGGCTTACCTACCGCAAGGGATGCAGCATGTTGACCCGTTTCGATACCAGTCCCGGCAGCTTCTACACCAATCAAGCGGACCTCTTTGTCCGAAAGGAATGAGTCAAATATCCCTATGGCGTTCGAACCTCCTCCCACACATGCGAAAACAGCAGACGGAAGTCTACCGGTAATTTCAAGAATCTGTTCTCGTGTCTCTCGCCCAATAACTGCCTGAAAATCTCGTACCATTCGAGGAAACGGGTCTGGACCCACAACTGATCCTATGATGTAGTGGGTCGTCTCTACGTTTGTTACCCAATCACGAATCGCCTCATTAGTCGCATCCTTGAGTGTGCGTGTGCCTGAACCCACAACTCTGACTTCAGCTCCCAGAAGCTTCATGCGATAAACGTTTAGGGCCTGACGCTCAACATCCTCCTCACCCATGTACACGACACATTCCAAATCGAATAAGGCACACGCAGTCGCAGTTGCAACCCCATGCTGTCCAGCACCGGTCTCGGCGATGATACGGCGCTTGCCCATTCTAATAGCTAGCAACGCCTGACCGATCGTGTTGTTTATCTTGTGAGCACCCGTGTGGTTGAGGTCTTCCCTTTTTAAATAGACTGAGGGGTGTCCCGCAGCCTCCCCTAGGCGCTCAGCATGGTAAAGGGCAGTTGGACGACCTCCGAAATCCCTGAGCAGGGAGTCCACCTCAGAAGAGAAACTCCGGTCTGAGGCAGCCTCATCGTAAGCGCTACTAAGTTCATCTAGAGCTCCGATTAGGGTTTCCGGAACATATCGGCCCCCAAAGGGGCCGAATCGATTCATTGGAGTAGACGTTTCAGTGCTCACCTAGAATGTCTCCAAGGGGTGAGGGAGAAGTCACTCGTGGTTCCTCTTTCTGAATCACTCTAGCCATCTCAATAAAGTGCTGCATCAGCTCAGAATCCTTGCGACCCTGCAGTGACTCGACACCTGATGAAACATCCAATATGTCTGGTTGAAAACTAGCTGCCGCCTCTGCCACATTTTCGTGCGTAAGGCCTCCTGCAAGAATGAATTGAGTCTCAGCAGGTAGAAGCTCATGGATGCCCCTCGAATCAAGGTCCAGCTTAGCACCTCCTCCGCCAATAACCCCTTTTTTCCAGCCCTCAACCAAGAATCCATCCACCAAGTTACCACAAGCATCCACGATACGGTGGATGTCATCCATAGACTTCGCTCGAATCACCTTCCAAATGAGCCAATCTCCCCGGTTACGCAGTTCCTTGATTACTGCGGGGGACTCGTCACCATGAAGCTGTAAAATAGCTGCCTTAATCTCTTCAGCGGCTGTTACCGAATACGCTGGATTCTCATCTACAAGAACGGCAACCTTTGAGGACTGTATATTTTCGACCAGGGATCGGGCTTTGTGCAGCGGCAACGTCCGGGAGAATCCTGCGGAGAGAATGAACCCGAGAAAGTCTGCTCCAAGTTCGTCAGCGAGTAAAACATCTTCTCTCCGCTGCAAACCGCAGATCTTGACGAGCGGTCGATCAGCCACGGGATCGCTCGGCCTTTGGAACCCGTGCTAACTCCTGTGCAGCAGCTCCAGGATCAGAAGCTCTAAGTAGTGATTCCCCGACCAGCACTGCATCGACGCCCGCACTACCAAGTCTATTTACGTCTTCCGGAACGCGGATTCCGCTTTCCGATACGACGAAGATATCCTCTGGCACGCCCTCCAGTAACCGAATTGTCGTATCCAAGTCAGTCGTAAACGTCGCAAGGTCTCGATTGTTTATCCCAATGATCCCCGCCCCTACCTCCAAAGCCCGCTTTAGCTCTAACTCATCGTGAACTTCAACGAGAGCTGCCATGCCAAGTGCTTCAGCTTCTGCGATCAATCTCTGAAGAACCTCATCGTCCAAAATACGAGCTATGAGAAGAACAGCATCTGCTCCAGCGACTCGAGCCTCCAAAATCTGCAAAGGATCAAGTGTGAAATCCTTCCGCAGGATAGGTATGCCTGTTGTTTCTCGCACAACTCGTAAATCTTCAAGAGAGCCACCGAAATAAGGAGCATCGGTGAGAACACTCAAAGCGGCGGCCCCTCCCTCCTCATACGATCGCGAGACAGTATCCAATTCGAGGTTCGGCCGAATCAATCCGGCACCAGGAGAACGCCTTTTGCATTCAGCAATAAGGGACACGTGTTTACTGGATGTAATTCCGCTCAGAAAGTCTCGGACAACTGGGGAATTACTCACCGCTGCCTCAAGCCGATTGGCCTGAGGTCTAAGTGCGGAGACTTCTCCGCGCTTCTTTTCCACGATCTCCGCTAGGATGCCGGGAAGCGAGTCAGTACATTGCGTTTCGGGCAACGTTCGGGTATCCTTACTTCGGTACTTATTCGGGTTATTGACCTTATGGAGGGTACGAACCATGCCCCTGACAAAACGTCAGAAAGAAATCCTCGACTATATCGGGGACTTCATTGGTGACAGAGGCTATGCGCCAAGCTTTGAGGAGATCGCACAATCCTTCGGGTATTCTTCGCTCGCAACAGTTCACGAGCATCTTAGCAATCTGGAGCGCAAAGGCTACATAAGGAAGTCCTATAATGAGAGTCGTTCAGTCGAACTCTTAAACCAGAATCACGGAGAACCCTCGGTTGAGCTTCCCCTCCTCGGTGCAGTCGCGGCCGGACTTCCGATCGAAGCCGTAACGGATAATGAAACCCTTACCGTGCCACCAGATATGGTCCGGCAAAGAAAAGACAACTATGTGCTCCGGGTTGAGGGCAACTCGATGATTGAGGAGCAAATTCGGGATGGAGACTATATAGTCGTGCAAGCTCAGCAGAGCGCTGAGGATGGACAAATGGTCGTAGCTCTTGTGTCGGGTGAATCTGCTACGGTAAAGAAGCTATACCGGGAGGATGGGAACCAGATCCGGCTGCAGCCAGCGAATCAAACGATGGGCTCAATCATGGTGGATGCAGATGAAGTTCAGGTTCAAGGAGTGGTAGTCGGCGTCATCCGTAAGTATTGAAGGCACCCTTTTGAGCTGACTTCCAACCCTCATCGCTGATTACTTGCCATCCTTAGGCGTTCTAGTGCATCAGAAGCGGCACCAGAATCGATACTAGATTCAGCAAGCCTGACGCCTTCTTGAAGTGAAGTTGATTGATCAGCCACCGCGATCGCTGCTGCTGCATTGACCACAACAGCCGTTCGCGCCCCGCCCTCTTGTCCCTCTAGAACCTGCTGGATAACTAGAGCGTTATTCTCGGGTTCACCACCAGCAAGAGACTCGAGAGCAGCCGGTTCGAGTCCCAGTTGCTCTGGTGTCACATGGTATTCAAGTATTCCAGAATCTGACAACTCCGAAATGTGCGTAACACCTGATGGACTGATTTCGTCCATGCCTGGCTCACCATGCACGACGAAAGCTCGTAAATGTCCAATTTCTTGCAGTCCTCTAGCCACGAGACCACGTATGCGCGGGTCAGAAACGCCCATGACCTGCCGGAGAGTTCCCGCTGGATTGGTGAGAGGTCCGAGGACATTCATGATGGTGGTGATTCCTAGTGCTCGACGGACCGGTGCAACGTGACGCATCGCAGGATGCAAGAGCGGGGCAAACATAAAGACGATTCCCACCTCTTCGAGGATTTCCCCCATCCTTTCAGGTGTGAGATCGATGTCCACTCCGAGTGCTTCGAGAACATCAGCACTTCCACTTCGGGAAGTAAATGATCGATTGCCATGCTTTGCGATTGGAACACCTGCCCCTGCGGCAACTAATGCAGCTGCTGTAGAGATATTAAACGTAGTTACCTCTCCTCCACCCGTACCTGCCGTATCAACTAATCTTTGAGGTTCTGATGAAAATACAGGCACCATGGCTTTACGAAGCGCGCGTACACCACCAGCAATCTCCGTATGCTTAGCGCCTTTTGTCCTTAATGCGGCCAAGAGACCTGCCATCTCAATCTCTGAGGCGGATCCATCCATAAATCTATCAAATGCCGCTTCAGACTCTGTCGTAGTTAGGCGTATCCCCTCAACAACCTTGCCTATAAGATCTACCAATCGGAGATCCACACCCTTTTCGGACACGCTAGTTCTCCTAAGTTCAGATACTATAAATCGTATTAAAAATCCTAAGCATCATAGCGTCTTTGAGCTAATCCGATGGGCTTGGGAGAAGCTTGACATCAACCCCTTCGGATCTACCTTCCTGCGGTGGAATCCCCGCAAGATGTACGACTACGTCTCACCGTCCATTACGACGGATCCGCGTTCCACGGCTGGCAGTATCAACCAGACCGTAGAACTATTCAAGGGGAACTCATATCAGCGCTGAGCACCCTTGCTGACAAGCCGGTTTCTGTCATGGGATCCGGCCGTACTGATGCTGGAGTGCATGCAACCGGACAAGTCGCTTGCGCAGACATGCCTAGTTCATGGGCTCCTGAAAGCCTTCGGAGATCGCTTAATGCTATCCTGCCACCAGAGATCTGGATTCAGTCTTCAAGCATTGCTCATCCGGACTTCCATCCTAGGTACGGTGCGATAGCCCGAACCTATCAGTACCAAGTTGGGACTGAACCGAAAGCACGTTCTCCGTTTCATGCACGAACCTGTTGGACACTCGAAGGTCAACTTGACTATGAACTCTTAAAATTCGGAGCAAGCGAACTTGTGGGGGAACACTCTTTCAAAGCATTCGCGAAGTCAGGGCAACCTGAGCGGGGTTATCTCTGCAGCATATCTCAGGCTCAATGGAGTCATTCGGACCTTGGTTTCTGCTTTGAAATAACCGCCAACCGCTATCTTCATCACATGGTAAGGTACTTGGTCGGAACCATGGTTGATATCGCTCGAGTAAAACGGCAAAAGGATGACCTCCGAAGACTTCTCTCTGCTGAGCCAGACCTTACCACATCAGCACCCGCACCACCACAAGGATTGTTCTTGGTAAATGTGCAGTACCCCGAGCATATTGAATTTTCCCAAATTCCTCCCTCAGCCTCCTCAAAGAGCATAGCTAACGTATGAAAATTTTCTTGGACACTGCTGATATCGGAGAAATCCGCCGGGCGTCAGATGCCGGGCTTATCGATGGAATCACGACAAATCCTTCCCTTATCTCTAAGGTCGCTGGGAGCCGGGATCCGAAGGAGATTTATCTTGAGATCTGCGAGATTGTGGATGGACCTATCAGCCTAGAGGTCGTTGCGATTGAGCGTACGAAAATGGTTGAAGAAGGCAGAAAGCTTGCCGAAATTCATGAAAATGCCGTGGTGAAGGTCCCACTCACTGAGGACGGACTGAAGGCTTGTCGTGAACTCGTCGACAGCGGGATTCCCGTGAATGTTACGCTATGTTTCTCTGTCTCACAGGCTTTATTAGCAGCCAAGGCAGGTGCGACCTACATATCTCCATTTGTCGGTCGAATTGACGATATCTCTGGGGAAGGCATGCAGATCATCCATCAAATCCGTCAGGTCTATGATCGCTACGGTTATTCTACGGAGATTCTCTCAGCTTCCATCAGGCACCCTCTCCATGTTGTAGAATCGATGATGCTTGGTGCTGATTGCTGTACAATTCCGCCAAAAGTCTTGTGGCAGTTGGCCAAGCATCCTCTGACAGACAGCGGATTAGAAGCTTTTCTGGCAGACTGGGACACATTGGGAGTTGAACTCTAAGTGTGGAGGTTAACTCCGGATTGGATTCGGTATAGGGAGGACGTGGAGGAGTGAAAATCGTAAGGGGTTGGTCAGTAAGAGGATTCAGTATTCAGTGGGTACCCGTGCTACTCCTGATCGCGTGTGCTCCCAAAAATGATAGCGATGAAGTGCCTTATGTTGGGTTGGACACTTTACCGATAGTTACTGAACTGACCTCAGTACCTACCCAATTAGAAGTCATCAGTGAGCCAAATGAAGAGCACGCTGAGTTCGGTACAGACCAACTCTCCCAAAGTCGGAATACAGCGATCGTTCAAGCCGCGAACCGTGTCGCTCCGGCTGTCGTGAGTATTAGCGTGATTCGCACCGGAAGGACAAGAACCACATCGATGTGGGAGAGTTTCTTCATGCCACCACAAAGGAGAAGCACAGGCTTTGGGTCGGGTGTGATCGTGCGCAGTGATGGTATTGTGATAACTAATGACCATGTAATCGCAGATGCTGAACAGATTCGGGTGACCCTTCCAGGCGGAGGCGATTTTGACGCCAAATTGATCGGTACTGACCCACTCGCAGATATCGCAGTGCTAGTTATAGAAGGAAAAGATCTACCGGTTGCTCCAATAGGGACCGTTGAGGGACTCATGATTGGGGAATGGGCTCTCGCGATTGGAAATCCACTCGGGATGCAGGCTGCAGACACTGAACCAACAGTCACTGCTGGGGTGATTTCCGCGGTAAACCGCAATATCGTGCCGTCTACATATGGAGAATCAGAAAATAGCGAAGGATTCTACCTTGGCATGATTCAGACAGACGCCTCTATTAATCCTGGTAACTCAGGTGGGCCACTGGTTAATGCAGTCGGTGAAGTCATCGGAATCAATACCTCAATTATATCTCGCAGCGGTGGCAGCGAGGGTTTAGGTTTTGCGATTCCAATTGATCGAGCATTGAAGATCACTGACGACTTACTGAGCCTAGGAGAGGTTCAACGAGCCTGGGTGGGGCTCGAGGTAGAACCGGTGGAGGCCGATGCCTGGGGTCGTACACGAGGAGTCCGCATTTCGAGGGTTGCCTCAGGATCCCCCGGTGATAGAGCTACACTGGAGCCCGGAGATCGACTTCTTAGAGTCAATGGTCGGGCACTTACAGGCCCACTGGATTTCGAAGGAGCTCTGTTAGAGCTCCGTTCTGGGGATCTCCTAGAAATTTTAGTAGACGGACGATCTCAACCGATCTTTTTGGAAGCTGAGCAATTTCCATCGATCACCGCTGAACGTGTTACAGTGTTGCGGGATCTCGAACTCGTGACGGTCACCCCTGAGATCAGAGGGGAGCAGGACATTAGTAGTGAACAAGGGGCCTTAGTGACGGAAGTCTCCGACCAATTATCGCGTCAACTTGGTATCATAGTCGGCGACGTAATCATCGGTATTGATCAGATTATCGTCGCAAGTGCGGATCAGGTTGCCTCTATATTCGATTCTTTGGGAGGGAGTGGGAGAATCACGTTGCATTTTGAGCGTAATCGAGGCTACAACATGCGTCAGTTCTACTGGAGACGATAAGCTTGAATAGTATGGACCGTTATATACACCCCCTTGCGGATCGATACGCTTCTAAACAGATGCAAGAAATTTTCTCGCCAATGAGAAAGTTCGGTACTTGGCGTCGACTTTGGTTGGCACTCGCAGAATCACAGGCTGAGCTGGGCCTGGAGATTCCTGAAGAGGCTCTGAACCAGATGCGCGAGACACTGGATAAGATCGACCTAGAATCAGCAGCTGATTATGAGCGCCGGTTCCGTCACGACGTCATGGCACATGTGCACCTCTTTGGAGATGCTGCACCCTCAGCCAAAGCTGTGATTCACCTAGGAGCTACGAGTGCTTTCATCGGTGACAATACAGACCTAATTCTCCATCGGGAAGCACTGACACTGACTTTGAAGCGGGTGGTAAGATGCATATCGGCACTTGCAGTTTTCGCTGAAGAATATGCCTCCCTTCCCACTCTGGCCTACACACACTTCCAGCCCGCTCAACCCACAACAGTTGGTAAAAGAGCAACTCTCTGGGCCCAAGATTTACTGCTAGATCTCGAAGAGCTTGAATACCGAATCTCATCGCTCCGATTCAGGGGTATTCGGGGAACGACGGGTACACAGGCTTCCTTTCTAGAGCTGTTCGATGGAGATCACGGTAAAGTTGATGCGTTAGACTCGGCAGTTGGGCTGCGTATGGGCTTCGAAAACAGCTACTCGCTGAGTGGTCAAACTTACCCTCGGAAAGTGGACTTTGCTGTTCAAAGCACTTTGGCTGGAATCGCCGCTTCATTGTCGAAGGTTGGTCATGACTGGAGGATTCTGGCTCACCTAAGGGAGGTGGAAGAACCATTTGAATCCGAACAAATTGGCTCATCTGCCATGCCTTATAAACGGAATCCGATGAGGGCAGAGAGAATCTGTGCACTTGCCCGTCATGTGATCGTATTAGCGCAGGATCCCGCCTTTACCGCTGCTACCCAGTGGCTTGAGCGTACACTCGATGATTCAGCCAACCGACGCGTTTCAATACCGGATGCCTTCCTAGCACTTGATGGGTGCTTAGTCCTTGCTGAGAACGTGGCGAAAGGATTGATCGTCAATCCAGCAGTGGTCGAAAAAAATCTCGCAGAACACCTTCCCTTCATGGCAACAGAAACGATCTTGATGCACGCAACAGCACGTGGTGGGGATCGGCAAGACCTGCACGAACGCATGCGTAAACACTCGATCGCTGCAGCCACAAGCTTAAAGGGAGGTAGTAGTGAATCCGATCTTATCCAACGTATCGCGGAGGACAAAGTCTTTGATATCAATGCAGAAGAGTTGGAGGACCTAGTTAATCCGAACCGCTTCGTTGGTCGAGCCCCCGAACAGGTAGCACAATTTCTCCTCGAACAGGTGACACCCATGCTGAAACGACTTGGTAAGAACGCCGAAGAACTACAATCAACCGAATTACATGTTTAACGACTCGCCCATTCTAGAATCGCAACTGGATCTGCCATTAATTCATCGTGGAAAAGTCCGTGATGTATACGAAGTAGATGATAAAACCCTATTGATGGTAGCCAGCGACCGCGTGAGTGCCTTCGACGTAGTCCTACCCCAACCTATTCCTAACAAAGGAGAGGTATTAACTCAGATTACAGCATGGTGGCTCAAGCAACTTGAAGACCATTTAGAGCATCACTTGATTGCGGTTGACCCTGATGCAATTGTGACACGCCATCCCGAACTCGCTGCGACTCGTCCCATGTGGGAGAAGAGGTCGATGCTGGTCACCCGCACAAAACCAGTCCTCGTCGAGTGCATTATCAGAGGGTATATCACTGGTTCAGCATGGAAGGAGTACCGGAACAATGGCACTTTGGCTAACGAGCCTCTACCCACTGGACTAAGAGAAAGCGAACAGCTTGAGCCCCCTATTTTCTCACCGTCAACAAAGGCAGAACAAGGCGAACATGACGAAAACATCACCTATGGTCAGGTGGTTGACCTTCTAGGCCCTGATTTGTCTAGTCGGCTGCGTGAGCTTTCGCTTGAGACTTATCAGTTCGGAAGACAAGTAGCTGAAGGCGCCGGTATCATCTTGGCAGACACTAAGTTTGAATTCGGAATAGATCATTCTGGCAAACTACTTTTGATCGACGAGGTACTTACACCAGATTCCTCAAGGTTTTGGCCTAAGGAAAGCTATGAAATTGGTCGTGGCCAACCCTCCCTCGATAAGCAACCAATTCGGGACTGGCTTGCTGCACTTTCAGACTGGGACAAATCACCACCACCACCCGATCTTCCGGATGAGGTAGTTCAGGCAGCCGCTGCTCGCTATCAAGATATTTTCCAAAGACTCACTGGCATTCCATTGGCCAATTTTCAGCCACCTCATTTCAGTGAACACCGGTGAGGCTAGCCCCTGAAGGTTACCCTTTCATAGTTGGTCTGGCGTTGATAGCGATAGCTACCTGGATTGCTGCTATCACAGGCTTTGGTGGAGGGGTGACCCTAGTCATCGCTGCACTCTTCACGGTCTTTACCATTTTCAACCTCTGGTTTTTCAGGGATCCGAAACGCCTCCATCCTACTGGAGCTGGATTGGTACTCGCCCCCGCTGAGGGCCGGGTGATTGATATATCTGAGGTTGGAGAACCTTCATTTGTGGGGCAAGCAAGGAAAATCTCCATCTTCCTAAGCATATTTGACGTTCATATTCAGCGAGCTCCTGTGGAGGGAGTAGTTAACCACCGTGAATACCGTCCGGGTGCGTATAGGGTGGCCTGGGCAGATAAAGCGTCAGAAGAGAACGAACAGGCCTCAGTTGGGATCACAACAGAGATGGGTAATGTTCTAGTCCGTCAGATAGCGGGTCTAGTAGCTAGGCGCATCATAACATACCCGTCAGAAGGAGACCGTTTGGAGCGTGGCCAAAGAATCGGACTTATCCGGTTTGGCTCTCGCGTCGACCTATTTCTCCCACTTGACTGGGAGATAATATGCTCTGTGGGGGACCGGGCCCGAGTGGGATCTTCGGTTCTAGCTCGACATCCAGTAGAGGCTATCGGATGAAAAAGGCTTGGAAGCCTGGACGAGAAAAGCTGCGAAAAGGGATTATAATTCTTCCCTCGGCCTTCACCTTAGGCAACCTCTTCTTCGGACTCTACTCGATGGTTTCTGTTGCTCGAGGAGACCTCATTTCTGCTGGGTGGTTTGTGATCTATGCGGGAATACTTGATACCCTCGACGGAAAAATTGCTCGGTTCACACGCACCGGAACGCGGTTCGGTGCGGAGTTAGACTCTCTGGTGGATGCAATTTCATTCGGCGTGGCGCCATCCTTCATAATGTTTGATCTCTTCTTTGCTGATGCCCAGTGGAGCTGGACTCTATCTTTCGTCTTTGTAACCGCGACGGTAGTTCGACTTGCTCGGTTTAATCTGGAGGAAGGTGGTGAGGTCAAGAAGTACTTTCACGGGCTCCCGGCACCAGCCGCGGGCATGACCCTCGCAGCATATTATCCGTTCAGTCAAACACCTATCTTCGCCGAGTACTTAAGTGAGTACCCGTGGGAACAGATCGCTCCGGTAGGAACAGTTATTCTCAGCATTCTTATGGTCAGTTCCGTGCCCTATGACAAGCTACCCAAGATAGGCTTCAGCACTCCCCGGGGGATTTTAAACTCAATATTCGTCAGCACATGTCTTTTAGCAGCAGTATTACAGCCGAGATACTACTTCTTCACTGCGTTATTGCTTTACATCATTTGGGGACTCCTAAGGTCTACTCTAAGCGGGCGAATCGAGGGAATCCCCACAGGTGACATACTTCTTGATCAAGGTGACAATGAAGTGAATGAGCATCCAGAAATTAGGGTGGTCGACTATAGTCATCTCGGACCACGAGGACCTACTGACCCTCAACTATCAAATGCAGACTCTGCGTGGGAGGACCCCGCTTGAACCATTTTCTTATGGAGATCCTTGTAAAGCCCCGTCCGGGACTCCTGGATCCACAAGGCAAAGCTATCCATCATGCGCTTCGATCACTTGGGTGGAATGATACCCAAGATGTCCGTGTTGGTAAGGCGATCTATATCGATCTAGAAGCTGAAGATAGTGACACCGCACTTGAGACTGCCCAAGCAATGTGTCGGAAAATTCTGGCTAACCCCGTGACAGAAGATTTTGAGGTGTCCATCGTGGAAAATACTGAGAGAATCACAGCATGAGGGTCGGTGTCGTCACATTCCCCGGTTCAAACTGTGATTACGATCTTTATAAAGCCGCTCAGCAAATTGGTGCGAAGGTAGAATTCATCTGGCACCGGCAGAAGAACTTAGATGGATACGATGCACTTATGCTTCCAGGAGGGTTTTCTTATGGTGATTACCTGCGAGCAGGCGCAATAGCCCGGATCAGTCCTGTTATGGAGGACA
>CAJWPN010000036.1:0-24523 GCA_913045345.1 uncultured Gemmatimonadales bacterium | reverse complement strand
AGAAATGAAAATCCAAAGTCTCCTGAGCAGTGACCGCTAGCGGTCGGAATGTCAGACCAGCCTCGATCTCTGGTGTCAGATCAAACCGAGCGAAACCTTCAGATCCTGGGGTAGGCGGTCTCCAAACTGGCATGTGTGAATACGGGCGAATCCCTATTTGGGTTAGGAATTCAAGGTTGACCCAAGTGAATGTCGTCTCGGCAGTAGTGATTCCCCGGATCCCATAGAGCAATTCAGCCATAGGCCTAGGTGTCCTAGGCCCGACACCATTGAATACTCCGGCCGTACCATCTTCTGCCATGCGGATCATCCATTCTGTAAAGTCTCGTACATCGATGATCTGCACGGGGTCAGTAGGATCACCTGGGGCAAGTACCTCGCCACCACGGTTGATGCGTACTGGCCAGTACGTGAAGCGATCAGTGTCGTCACCTGGGCCGATAATGAGTCCGGGACGAACAATATTGGTACGGCCTACGAAGATTCGTTGCGCTTCGCGCTCTGAGAGTGCCTTAGCGAGCCCATAGGGCAAAGACTCAGAATCCCTACTAACGCCAGCACTTTCGTAGGTGTAGGTCGGCGCATCAGCGGTCATCGGTACGATGCTCGTATCCGAATAGGCCGAGCGTGACGAAACGTAAAAATACAGACCCACTGAATCCTTCAAAAAATCAGCTGCCAGACGCACCCACTCAGGGTTAGATCGGGAATTATCAATAACAACGTCCCATGACCGACCCGCGAGTGCGTCGAGCTGCCCATTGCGGTCCCCGACGAGTCGCTCGACACCAGGAAAGAGGTGCGTGTTCGTTCGACCACGGTTAAAAAGTGTCACGGTGTGCCCGCGATCTAATGCATAGCGCACCTGATGAGGACCAATAAAGCCGGTGCCTCCAAGTATGAGAATACGAATAGCTCTTCGGGCAGGCGACTCAGGTTTACGAAAGGAACCTGCAACTAGGGATTCCGGGCTGACCCCAAGGCCCAAACCGCCAGTAGCAGCAGCTGTTAGTCTCAGGAAATCTCTTCGATCAGTCGGCATCTAAGCTCTCCAGTTCTCATGCATGGATCTCAGCCTATCGCTGCTACAACCTGCACCTGCTAGTGCCATTTCTACAAGCGCATTCACATCATGGCGTGGTTGGCACATCCACAGCTCTTCTTTTGATTGCCTAAAAGGATAATTGCAGCACATCTTAATCGTTACGGTACTTGCATGTGCCCAACGCAAGCAGTTGGCCATCGACAGGGGCAAGATAAGGCGAAGTAGAAGATGGCCTCGTTAGTTTAGGAGGATGACTATGAGTGATACTCGTCGGAATCACCACGGGCATGGCAAACGGCTCGGAATCTATGCTGCTGGAGTCCTTATAATCATGCTGGCGATGCCAGCAAAAGTCTTCGGCCAGTCAGGTACAGATAATGTGACTTTCGCGGCAGATATAGCACCGATCCTCCAGCGTAGCTGCCAGAATTGTCATCGTGCAAATTCAATAGCTCCGATGTCATTGATGACGTATGAAGAGGTGCGGCCTTATGCCCGGCGTATCAAGGAGCGAACGATGCTCCGGGATCGGATGGGAGTGATGCCGCCCTGGTTTATTGAAAAAGATGTCGGTATCCAAGCCTACAAGAATGATATCTCACTGAATGACACAGAGATTGCGATGATCGCCGAGTGGGCAGACAACGGTGCCCCTCTTGGCGATCCGAATGACATGCCAGCCTCTCGCGTATTTGCGGCTGAAGATGAATGGGATATCGGTACCCCAGATCTAATCGTTGACCTGCCTTCGTACACAATGGGAGCAGAAGCTCCTGATTGGTGGGGCATGATCCCTCCCGTATCCAGTGGGTTGGCGGAAGATCGTTACGTATCAGCGATGGAGGTAAAGGAAATCAGCAACGTCGAGGGGGGAGCTGGAGGGAAATTCATTTTCCATCACGCAATCATCACTTCGACAGATGAAAACGGTAGGCCGAACGGAAGTTGGCCGGTACATGAAGTGGGCCGAAATGCAGAGATATTCGACCCTTTAGCTGGTCGGATGCTGAGAGCTGGAACACAGTTCATGATACCGGGCGCACATATGCACGCCAACGGCCAAGAAACGACTGCTCATCTACAGCTCGGCTTCAAGTTCCATCCGAAAGGATATGAACCGGAACGACGGAGTACGCTCCTGAATTTCGGTAACGGTGAAATCGATTTACGGCCTATGGAAGATGGCCAAGAGGTACACATATTCCACACGCTGCAACAGAACATGAAAATCACAACCTTCGAACCACATATGCACGCCGCAGGTGTAAGAATGTGTATGGAAGCGGTTTGGGGTGGACGGACTGAGACCCTAACGTGCGCAGGGTACGACCATAACTGGGTAAAGGTTTACAACTACGCAGAAGATGCCGCGCCTCTTCTACCAAGGGGCACCCTCCTGCATGTGACGGCCTATTTCGATACTACAGAAAACAACAAGAATGTGGTTGACCCCAGGAATTGGGGTGGATTAGGGCACAGATCAATCGACAATATGGCAATTATGTTTGCCCCTGGACTCACGCTCAATGATGAGCAGTTTGCGGCCGAAATTGAAAAACGTCGGCTACGCCTCGGTTTAGCTAAAGGTGAGGGTATGCTCGGATGTCCACTGTGTGGTTTCGAGGAACTACCTGGAAATGGCAGAAGATGAAGAAAGCCACCCTTATTCTAACGCTAGTCGCGTCTGCGGGATTCCCGCTTTCAGCAATCGCGCAATCACCGCGTAGTGGTCAGAACATCGCGCCCGTATACGAAGGATTTGAAACGAACCCAGACGGCTCGTTCAATTTGCTATTCGGGTATTACAACCGGAACTGGGAAGAGCAGATCGACGTACCCGTTGGTCCCGAGAACTATCTCGAGCCCGGAGGGCCAGACTTAGGACAACCCACTCATTTCTTTCCCAGACGGAACCAATTCGTCTTCCGGATTCACGTTCCAGCTGATTTCGGAGATAAAGAGGTGGTGTGGACCCTCACAACTAATGGCATAACTGAAAAAGCATACGCAACCCTTCGGCCTGCTTACGCAGTCGATGCCGTAGTCATGAGCGCCAACTTCGGCGCTGGAGGACAAACCGGATTTCGGCCCTCGCTAACCGGAAACCTCCCACCCGTACTTACGGTCGAAAGTGAGAAGACGATGACTGTGGGCATCGGAGAGCCAGTGACCCTAAGTGCGATTGCAACTGACGATGGAAAACCGGGCCGACAATCAATCTCATCACGTTCTATCGGTCAAAGCCATTTCGTGCCTAATTCAGCCACTGGACTGCGGCTTTCGTGGTTCAGGTATAGAGGTCCTGGTGAAGTGACGTTTGACCCCCCTCAGACCAAGGTTTGGGAGGACCGCAGAGATGGCGGGAATTCACCGTGGTCAGCTGGCTGGCAAACCCCACCGATACCTCCAGACAACAGATGGACGGTGCAAACAACGTTCAATGAGCCAGGAACCTACGTATTGAGAGCGCTCGCTCACGACGGTGGGCTGATCAACTATGAAGACGTAACTGTGATTGTGCGTTGATAAGACCAGATAGCTCTCAGTAGTTCTAGGCTCTGCTGTTAATTGACTTAACGGACTTCAAAGAACGAGCTATCAGCACTGAATGCGGAGAAAATCCCGAGCGCGCCATGGACGTTCGATGGTGGCTCATTGAGGTCTCGTGAATCCTGCTGGAGCCCCCTATATAGGTCCACGTACTCTTCGTTCACCCGATATAGCTTCAAACGGTGTTGGCCATAGTGAGTCAACATTACCACCCGCACCACTGAACTATCAGCTGCAGTGGGTTGCTGGATCAGCCTTGAGGCGAAACGTGAGAAAATCGCTGTAGTCGGCAGGATCTGTGGTGCCTCTTCTATATTGTCTATGACGACGAAATGAAGCTGATCACCTGCATTCGTCCACTGGGCTGTGATTCTCGCGTTCAGAAGACTCCCTGGGCCCTGGCCACGCTGCGGAGGAAAAGTTGGAGCAATCAAGCTGTCGGCAGATAAGCCCAACCCGACAGGAGCCATAGGTACAACGGTTTCTGCTGTAGCGGTTCGCCCATTCACTGTCGCTTCGAGGCGGAACACGTCCCCTATCTGGATATCTAGATCGTCACCTGGATAATGGTACCGGCCAGGCTCACCCGACGTGGGCTGAAGATCAAAGCGTTCGGTCCCTCTGAATATCGTGATCTCTGCATTGGATATCACCGGCGCTACCTCGGTTGAATCGGCATCAACTGGCAGCACACCACTTACCGTCACCCACTCGACTGGCTCATCCGAAAAAATAAATGCTTGAATGACGAATGTGTCCGGGTCGGGAGCCACAAAATCCAAGTCCCCTCCACACGCCATGAACCCCAGAACACAAACAAACATCGTGAGCACATTTCGCATCATACTTTCTCTCATCGCAGACCTACCCGAAGTCCAATACTCGGGGTAAATCCGAGTGTTTTAACATCCGTGACAATCATCGGGAGTTCATCCAAGTCGAACTGGCGGTACCAGATGTTGTTCCGTCCATAGGCATTAAAGAGTGACAAATTCAATTCATAGAAAAACTGATCACTCTCAAAACGCCTTGTAGCTGCCATGTCCAAGCGATGATAAGCAGGTAGCCGCCGGCTATTCTTTTCACCGACATGGATATACGAAAGCATACGCCCATCCAAAAGTTCTATCGGGTACTGTGCTTCTGGGATCGTATATGGTCTGCCTGATCCGTAAACCCAAGTGCTCGACAATGTCCACGGACCCGCTTGGTAGCTAGCCACAGTTTTGAACTCGTGTTGTTGATCATGACTGGCCGGAAAGGGATTCCCGTCGTTAAAACCCTCGAGTTCGTAATCGACATCAGCAAGCGTGTAGCTGATCCATCCAGTCAGACGACCTCGCTTTTTTTGAGCTAGAAACTCAATTCCACGCGCCTCACCCGTGCCACTGAAGAATAGATCGCTTAGCGCTTGGCCGGGCCTACGTCTGGACCTGGTAGAAAACTGAGAAACGCCATTTAGATCCTTTTGGTAGGCTTCAACATCAAAAAGATAATCATCGTCTTCCCAACTCGTCCCTACAATTCGGTGTTCCGCGAACAACGGATCCAGTCGCTCTCCAGCGAGAACCCAGAAATCTCGACTCCCCTCAAGCACATCCTCATTCTCAATCCGTTTCACAAACTGGTAGTAGCGACCCCATGCACCTTTTAGCCGGACTTGGTCGGTGATCTTGAAGTGCAAAGAGGTACGTGGCTCCCAGTAAAGTTTCTCTGTTTGGTCATAGGACGAAGCTCGAACTCCAACGGTTACGTCGAACCGGTCAGAGGGCAGCCAACGATGTTGTGCATACCCAGACGTGAGGGCGCCCGTGCCCCCGAGGTCTAATCCACCACGAACTGAATCTCCCTGAAGCCGCTGGAAGCTGTACGCGACATCGGTGTCAGTAAATTGGAAGCCAAATCCTATGTCGGATGCCTGAAATGGGCGCCAGGTGTTGTCTAACCTGACGGTAAAGTCAGTGACATCATTGTCCTCACGGAAACCCCGTGAGAACCGGGTCGATGCCACGTCGAGTGCGGCTTCACTGAAGTACTCCGAATACGCGACAAGCGCATCGCTCGTGAAACGACTACCCCAGGCACGTGACCAGCGACCACTAGCCCCTCGGTTGCCCCAGTCAGAGACATCCACCCGATCCGGTGTAAGCCTTGTCTGACCATTGGGGGTTGTGATCTCACTACCTAGAGACGACTCGTCCAACTTGTCCTCACCAGCATATACCGAGAGTGCTATGACGTCGGAGTCAGTTGGTGAGTAACTCAGCTTAGAGTTCAAGTCATAAAAAAAGAAATCGGGCTGAATCGCTTGCTGTTGAAAGTTGCCAAACCCACGACCACCGGGACCACCACCTCGTCCTCCCGGGCGATTCGGTTGGGGCTCATCTTCTTCTTCACCTTGAAGCGTGTTGAAGATGCTATTGTAGAGCCCAGTCCTGATGACATCAGTGTATGAGCGCCGGGCTGATACAAGCCATGACCCTTTCCCACCGAGAGGCACTTCTGTAACGGCGCGGGCACTCAAGAGATTCATGCCGCCTGACATGTTGAACTCTTCGTTGTCTCCAGCCTTACCGATCATCTCAACCACACTAGACGTGCGGCCACCGTATTGGGCAGGAAATCCACCCTTGAACAAACGGACATCTTTGATTGCATCAGCATTGAATGCGCTGAATACCCCGAAAAAGTGGTCTACATGGTAGACCGTCATGCCATCGAGAAGAACAAGATTCTCATCGGGTGTCCCTCCACGAATGAAGAGCCCCGAACTTGCGTCATTGGTCCCGCTCACTCCCGGAAGAAGTTGCAGGGTTCTGAAGATGTCGGTTTCTCCGAGCGAAGGCAGTGTCGCAAGCTTTCGAGGAGAAAGCTTGATGACACTGATCTCGTCCGTCGGCTGAATGATGTCGGTGCTTGTCTCGACCGTAACACCCTCTAACTCAAAAGCATCCGGCGTCATGAGAACAGACAGAGGAGTTGCTGAATCCCCAGTGATTTCCAATTCAAGAGGCAGGTACCCGAGGTACTCTACCCGCAGAGTGTATTCTCCTATGGGGACGTTCACTAACGTAAAGCGACCAAACTCATCAGTGAGTGTTCTGAAACGCTCTCCCATCAAGAAAACCACCGCATTCGGAAGCGTCTCGTTGTTCAAAGAATCCCGGACGATTCCTGTTACGTCACCCTCCTGAGCCGACAACGTATTTGAGGGAGCATTGAGGCCCAGCCCAAGACACAGAACACCCAACCACATGAGAGTGCGTCTACGATGCTGTGGGCACAGCTTCTGAGCAAAGACCAACCTCAGCCCTCCATAGTTAAACTCTGAATTCTACTACGAGAGTCCCACAGACCATCATTCGTTAATAGCTGACCAGCGCAGCAATCCTCAATACGGGTATCAAGCCTCTCCAGTCACCTAGGTTGCTGCTACGCCTGAGAGGCATTCCAGGCCTGGAGGACCTCTCTTTCTCGCTCCCGAGTCCAACCGAAACCCCGGTTCTCTCTTTCCTCGGCTGGCCTAGTCTTGTCCCATTCCAACGTGTCGCGTGCTGTCAGAGAAAGTGGTCTAAAAGTCAGACCAGTGTCGACCGCCTTCTCATATGTCACAAACATCAGGGCATCCCCTGGGATCCAAGCTGGAAGGTCTCTCCACGGTGCTACTTCATGACTTTCCAAAAAGTCTTCCGGAACCCACGTCAGTTCAAACGGGTTTGATGCCACGGTACCAATTTCTTCAAGCATTTCTCCCATCGTAAGCCTGTAATCGGGCCCAACACCGTGGAAGTCTCCGGTAGTACCATTCTCAGCAAGACGCACAATCCACTCAGTTAGATCCCGCTGATCAATGATTTGGTTTGCATGTAGTGGATTTCCAGGTGCGAGCACTTCCCCGCCCTCATCAATTCGCACGGGCCAGTACGTGAACCGATCAGTTTGATCTCCCGGACCCACGATAAGGCCGGGGCGGACAACAGTTGTGCTGCCTGGAAAGGCTGCGTGCACAATGTCCTCACTTAATGTCTTCATCAGCCCATAGGATGCATCATCTCCGTCGACCCAACCCTCTGGTGGTGAGATTCTGGTGAAGCTTTCGTCAACGATCGGCTCCATGACGATGCGATCCTTATACTCCCAACCGAAGCCTTCGATGTCATACGCGGAAATCGAAGACACGAACAGGTAGTGATCAGTTGCATCTCTCAGGAGTTCTGTACTTTTCTGTACCCACCGATAGTCCTGAGCATTATTGTCCAAAACAACGTCCCAGGTCCTGCCTTCAAGAGCAGTATGGTCATCGTTTCGATCACCAATTAGGTGCTCGACACCCGCTGGCAGTTCAGTATCGCTGCGACCTCGCGTGAAGATACTGACCTCGTGTCCTCGTTCTAGAGCATAGCGAACCGTATGGGGTCCAATGAATCCTGTTCCACCGAGGATCAGCATACGCTTAGGATTTATAACATCGCTTTCTCCATTCGGCGCGCACGCTGCTGGGCCCACTAGTGCCAAGCCGGCTCCTACTGCACCAGCAGCCCTTAGAAATTCTTTACGGGTTTGAGTCATAACCGTTTCTCCAGAATGTTCAGCTTTATAACCCTAGAATCCTCCCCGGCGCCTGGGCGGTGGGGGAGGTAGTTGGTCAACCGCGTCTACCATCCTAGCAATCTCATCTTCATTGGGGATCCTACCCGTTTGGGCTGTGACATTATCGAGCATGTGTTCCGCGTTACTTGTTCCCGGCGTCACCACGGTGACCGCAGGATGAGCTATGGCAAACTTCAGGAAGAACTGGGCCCAAGTCGTCGCGCCGAAGTCGGCAGCCCACTCCGGAACATCCTTACCCTCGACCCGACTCCAGAGCCGGTTACGCCCAAATGGCAGATAGACCATGACAGCAATACCAAGTTCCTGGGCCAATGGGAAAATCATGTCCTCAGCAGCGCGATTATCGATGGCGTAGTCGATTCCGATGAAGTCCAACGGATAATCCCGCATGACCTCGGAGAGATCCGGATAACGACCTCCGTTAGTTGTGGTGATCCCGATGTAGCGAACGCGACCTTGAGCCTTGTACTCCTGAAGAAGTCCAAGCTGGACCGGCGGATCCCCAAGATTGTGTACCTGAATCAGGTCGATGACAGGCGTCTGCAGTCGCTCGAATGAACGCTCGAGCTGCGCACGCGCTGCGGCCGGGTCTGCTCCCCCACCACCCCTTCCAGCTACATTCAGCTTCGTCGCCCAAAAAATACGGTCATCCACTCCCAAATCCTGAGCGATCTGACCAGAGACCTCCTCCGAGGCTCCGTAACCAGGTGCCGTGTCGAGCACAGTCGCTCCATTATCAACCATAGTCCGGAGCACTTCCGTGAGCCGCTCGATGTCCCCACTCCGAGCAGCCGCAGAGAACGTGTTCGCGCCACCGAGACCGATAACAGGAATATGTTCCCCAGTCGACGGTATCGCCCGACTCACAATATCCTGGCTCTGGAATGCGCTCAGTATACCTGGGTCTAAAGCGAGCGCGGCACCAGTTGCGGCGCTGATTCGAAGCCATTCACGTCGGTTTACCATTGTATTCTCTCGTAACAAGGATTCTCTACTCAAGACAAGCTATCCTGTCACTGTGTTGGAAACGACAGGGGCCGTATGAGGTCGGGACACTTCGATGAAGCTAATTTCTGTCTTTGAAAGTAGATGGACAGGGCGGGTAGGTGGCTAATCCGCCATCCTCGAACCAGTCTCCGCACTTTTCTCCCATATTAAAAGTGCCCTTCTGCCTATACTGACCGTCTTCGTGAAACCACTCATACGGGCCGTGAGGCATGCCATCCTGTAGTGTCGCTCGAAGTTGAATCTTTGCTTCGGTACCTTCAAATAACCTGTAGACAGGTCCGCTGTAGGCTCTCAGGGAGCTTGATTCCACAAACACCCCACCAGACTGAATCAACTCGTCTATATTCCGTCCCTCTAATTCCTGAGCGATCCCATCTTTGGGCTGCCAAAGCAGAACAGCAACTAGAGTTAATGCGGCTAAGCATCTCATCAGACAGTTCCTGCTTTTAGGAGTTCAACTGCCACCGCTCTGAGGATACAAGAACTTGAACGTAGCGCTATCTGAGTCGGAAAATGGAGAGGCCATCTTGATGTCATTCCAGGCTTCGAGTTGTTCCCTGAAACGCATAAAGTATGCAACGAAATCTCCACCATATTGGAACGTATACATAATGTCCGAGAAAGCGCCGGTATGGGGTAACCCAAACGCATGGCCTAACTCATGAACACATGTCAGATAAACGACGGTATCCCTGAATAGCGGGTCCAACCTCGCCCTCTGTGCAATATCAAGTCCGAGGCTTTCAGTATCCGGATGTACAAACACGTCCGCGGCCAACCGCCCTTCGACCATCCTTGCCCTCATTTCACCGTACATACCCTCTCCCGCGGCTACCCAATAAACTCGAATCGTTGCCGACTCTTCCGGACCAGGCACCATTTCCAAAGAAGGATTGGTCTGTCGAGCCCACGCCTCGAGTGCCCATTCAGCCAGAACACGGTCTTCTTCTTTGAACCCGGATTCTTCTGAGCCTTCAGAAATGAAGTAGGTCAAAGGCTCTGATACATCCAACTTCCAGACTCCTTGCTGGGAACTCACCGTGACCGGGGCAATCAGCATCGTGCCCGCAATGATTAGTGTGAGATGAGAAAGCTTCATTTGAGACCTAGAGCGCGGGGTGACGCTCGTGGAAGCCTGTAGCCTCCTGATATGCCTTGGCTAACGCAAGCAGCGTATTCTCACCGTAGATGGACCCCATGAATGCGATGCCCGTGGGAGTCACCTGCCCTGTAAACCCATTAGGCACCGCCACTACCGGGTGGCCCGTCATGCTGGTAAGCGGATTAATCGACCTCCACGGAGCCACCATTACGTCGATTCCGTCCAGTGCTTGCGCTAATTCTTCCATGAGCAGCATGCGAATTCGGTTGGCTTGCAGGTATTCGACAGCAGGCACGAGCTGCGATACACGCAACTCTCCACGGTGGTTTTGTCTCCGAAGCCCTTGGTCCTGGCCAGATCGTGCGAATTCGGCAAACCCGGCAGCCCGCTCAACATACTCGATGAAATAGGTCAGGTCGTTACGTGGGATCTCTACAGCCTCGAGAGAGAATCCCATCCCCCGCAGTGTACTGAGCGTAGCCTCGGCATTGGCCCTATCCTCTTCACCCTGCCTCGGCTGCTCTTCCTCAAACGCAGACGCGAAGTAGCCTATACGTAGTGCGCTCAGGTCTGCATCTCCATCCCAATTAAACGGCACGCCACGTGGTACTGACATATCCTTCCCGTCAGGACCTGCGATCGCGTGTAGCACGACTGCGCAGTCCTCAGCTGTCCGGCACATCGGGCCGATCTTGTCCAAGCTGTACCCAGCCGCCATCACGCCGTAGCGGCTTACACGTCCAAAAGTAGGACGGAGCCCAACCACACCGCAGCGCACTGCGGGAGAGAGGATGGACCCACCAGTATCCGTGCCGATAGCAAACCCCACTAGCCCCGCCGCGGTCGCTGACCCTGACCCTGCGGAAGAGCCGCTCGAGCCCTGCTCGGGATCCCAAGGATTGTTCGTACGTCCACCAAACCAGTTATCCCCAAAAGCGAGTTCGCCTGTAGTGAGCTTGGCCACCAGGATAGCGCCTGCTTCATCCAGGCGTTCAACAACGGTAGCGTCCAAATCGAATTCCTGATTCTCGAACGGTGCCGCTCCCCAGGTAGTGGGATATCCGCGTGCAGAAATAATGTCCTTCGCACCCCACGGTATTCCGTGTAACGGACCCCGGTAGCGTCCTTCAGCTATTTCTGTATCGGCCTGTTCAGCCAAGGTCCGGGCACGACTCTCAGTGAGCGTTACCACGCAGTTCAATGTTGGGTTGTAACGGTTCAATCGACTGATATACATCTCTGTCAACTCACTGGGTTGCACCTGGCGGGACTCAATCAGCTGTGCGAGGTCCGTCACCGGCCAAAAAGCTACATCTTCCAGGTCGGCAGGACGTGTGACAGGTGACCGTTCTCCCAAACGCAAAGATCCCTCGACATGGTCGAACTCCATACCGGAGACCATCGGAATGAAGTGCAGTGGCGGCATGACAGAATTTTCTAAGGGTGTCGCCCGAATCTCCTCGAAGCGCTCAAGGCTCTGATTCACCCCATCAACGATCATCTCGAGTTCTTCGTCGCTAAAATCAAGGCCTGCCACCTGCGCTGCCGTCCTCGTCATCGCCAGAGTGACTTCCTGTTCTTCGGCTTCCTGCATACATCCCCACAAGAGACCGGGCATGAGCGTAGAGGAAAGCCCGATCCCAGAGAAGTATGAGAGAAAGCTGCGCCGCGATTGCGCGCCATCTTTAGCTACGGGGTTTCTCTCCATACCCTAAGTCTGCTTGGGCGTCCTGTAGATCCGCAACTTAACCAGTAGCACAAGGTGTATAACTGACTGTCTCACCCTCCTCCAGCCACTCACCACACTGCTCTCCGTCCCTGAACTCTCCCTTACTGACCAACTGACCGGTCTCGTCATGGTAAAGCTCATAAGGACCGTGCCACTTCCCATTTCTCAAGGTCGCCCAAAGTCCAACCATGCTTGGGTTGCGCATGATAAAGACTGGACCTGTGTATGGTTGCAAGGTTTCCGGAACCAGATAAAGGTCACCCTTCTGAACGAGCTCGTTGAGTTCCATCGGATCCTGAGCCCGCAGGCCCATTTGACCAACCGCCATAAAAGCGAGGACGAATAGTAGGGTTCTCTTCATTACATAATTCTTTAGTCGAAGGGGCCTTGATCGGCTACCCGACCAAGACCCCTTCACTAGTTATTGACCTATCTGATGGACATAGAGCTTAAGCTGAGTCGGATAGTTTGTCGTACACGAATGCGACCGCCGTCCATATCACGAAGATTATGACAACGCTGTACAAAGCTGGTTCCAGTTCTCGACGGCCAATCATCCAATAGTTGACATCAACGAGTAGAATCTGAGATATCGCAATCACCCAAGCTGTATGCATGGCTTGTCCAGACTTTTGGACAGCCCAATCAAAGAAAAGAATCGCGATAACCTGGTAGAGGGCCGTACTGAGCATGACGTCAGTTATGACAGGCTCGAATGCCGGAGCAGGCATCGCAGGGTTGAAGAGATTTGTGACTGCGACATAGGCCACGACACTTCCAGTGGCCCAGGCTCCTATAATCGGCTTGATTCTATCGCCCATCGTTGGATCTCCCTTGGGCAGCGGACCTGAGGTCCACTACTCCCTTATGGAAAGAACGAACTACTAGACTCATTCTGACTCTGTACCCTGGAGATACGCAACCTACGCGGGTGCACCAGACAAGATGAGGACAGCCCTCTTAAAAGGATTATTGGGCCCTGCCTTCTACTGGGGCTAACCGATCTCTATGAGGCTACCCTAACGAGCCAGGTCAACAGCTCCCGTTCGATATATTCGGCGACACCGGGTACGAATAGAACGATGAGTACGACGGCAATCATTATTCCACCGATAATCCACTGGTACTTTTTCATCTGAGGCTTCCGGTAACATCTGAGTCTGGTGGGGCCAACTCGAAAAGCCACGTCGTCCCTGCTTCTATCGTAGCAGGTGTCAGTCCGGCCCTATACTTGCGGTTGAATTCTGCAGTTACACCCTCAACTTCGCTGCCAGCCATGATACGCACGAGATGGCGCTCATACCTCTTGCCATCAATACGAACGATAGCCCGACCATCTCGTTCCGCTTGCGCAGGCCACCTTTTCCATAGACGTCCGATAGTGCTGCTCATGTATCCAGAGACGACATACATCTTCCCTTCACTTTCGGCTACCCAGATCAAGCGGGACCGAGGTGGATCGAGGAGCTGGAGCTCGATGGTTCCTATATTGCGTACGAAAGTCCAATCCGGCTCTGGGCCTGTTACCAACTCACCAGCCACAAGGCGCCCACCAGCAAAAACTGTAGATGGTCCGTCAGAATTACGTGTCGAAACCGACAGAGTAGCCATCGCAACAACTGGAATCAGGATAAGTACCCCTATCACCATCAATAATTTTCTAACGATGTTCATAGTTCACATGCCCCCTGTGACCTTTGCGTCTCTAGACAGAACGGCTATGGGATAACTAGACCTGAGCCTTGGGCTAGACCATGAATTTCGCAATGGTTCGCACCTTCTGGGTTGGTGAAGTCAAAATTAATGAACGCCAAGCACTTCAGCTCCAATTCAGATTCTTCTAGATATTTCATCATAGCGTTGTAGTTGGGCCCATCGTTCGTTAAGTGCTGATGAATACCATCGTTTGAGTACACCTGTTCTTTTGGTGTACCAGATAAATCTTGCACTGTCTTGATGTTATTGAGACGTAAGATTGCCGTAAGTGTCTGCCATAATGCCAGGCTCGTTTCATCAAGATCACACATAATTGCATCGCGAATTGGCATCATGTAGGAAGCAACTCGAGCATATTCACGTTCATTGTGATCTGTGATCGAGGTAGCTGACTGCCCTAGAGTCCAGCGCTCCTGGATTGGTCGGCCCTGCGGTGGTTGAATCTCTCCGGACTCTGAAAGAACTACGTTCTGACCCAAGCTCACGATGTTCGAATCAACCTGATGGCCACAGTCCGTGGTTTCTAGGTCCGTGGGTGAGTTCGAAGCACAAGCTAGTGTACCGAGAAGCCCTATAAAGAAAACTGAAGTACGAGGGAATTTAGACAAAAGTTAGTGGCTAGTTCTTGTTTAAGTAGAAGGATCATCAAAGAGCTGACGGGTTATTGGAGACTCCATATCAACACACCTCAAAGTGGCCAGCGCTAGTGCCAATAAGATAGCTCTTTCCATGCGGTCATTCTGATTGAGCACCTCATAGGACCGCAACTCAAGTAAGAGGAGACAACCAGATCCTCAGGCTCTATTTATACAAAACTCAAGCAGATAGTCCTGAATGAGCGCCGTGAGGCTGGCGTCATTAGCGCGGTCAGATACATCTTCGCAGTATCTGTTAATTTCAACCGCAATCACTGCTCCTGCTCAGAGTATGGAGATGAAAAAACTGCAATCACGAGGTCTAATCAGCGAAGGCATGAGGACGATTCATAGAATTCTGATTGGATCAATGACTTGCCTGTTTGCGTCAGCTTGTAGCGACAGTTCCAACTCTCTGGAACCCGAGCCACAGGAGCCTGAAGTGACTTCCACCTGGGACGTCATTCAAACCGTTATTCTCGACAAGAACTGTGTTGAATGTCACGTCGCTGGAGCATCCTTCGCTACACAATCAGATCTCGTCCTAACATCAAATAAAGCGTTCAGCCAACTCGTGAACCGTACGCCCAATAATCCAACAGCCAGGGACGACGGGCTCACGCTGGTGGGCACAGAAGGATTGGCAAGCGTCGGTAAGAGCTTCCTTTGGGAAAAGATTAATGCTCCGAATCAAGCGCACTATTTCGATGACCACCCAGGATACGGGGCACTGATGCCCCTGGGTAAACCACCACTCACGAACGGTGAGCTAGAATTTGTCCTACAATGGATCCTGGCCGGTGCACCATCTTCCGGAAATGTTGTCGACCTAGGCCTCCTGGATGATACAGAACGCTATGAGCCCCCTGAATTTGAGCCGTTACCGGTTCCGACCAGTGGTGTACAGTTTCACCTAGGCCCATGGGATGTAGCGCCAAATTTTGAGAGAGAATTCTTCTATTATGAACCCCTGAACAACGATCAGCCGCTCTACGTCAACCGCGTGGACATGGCAATGCGGCCAGGCAGCCACCATCTGATCCTGTACGACCTCTCTGATAATATCCCGGAAATCTTGGTCCCGGAGCCTCAGGTTTTCAGAGAGATACGTGATGCCAATGGAAATTATATTCCCAGCACCCTTATGATCACGTCGCACCTAAATTTTGTGACGGGGACGCAGTGGCCACGCATGACCTATCACTACCCTCCCGGTGTGGCTATGCGCATCCCCGCGGATGCCGGGTTTGATATAAATGCGCACTACGTCAACCGCTCAAGTGAAATCATCCAAGGTGAGATCTACGCCAACCTACACACCGTAGACTCTTCACAGGTAGAGCACGTTGCTGAGCGTTTGTTCATGAACAACGTGGATATCAACCTCCCTCCAAATGCGACCACTACCCTAAACAAGACATTCGTGGTTGATAAGAAAGTTCAGATCTTCCAACTCTTTTCACACGCTCATGAGCATATGACGGAGTTTCGGGTGTTCATCGATGGCGGCCCACGTGATGGTGAGTTGGTCTATATCGCCTATGACTGGGAGCACCCACCGATCCTGGAACTGAATCCCACGTTAACCCTGGAAGCCGGTCAGGGTTTGAGGCTTGAGGCCACCTACAATAACGATACGAATAGCACCATAAACTTTGGTTTTCTCAGTTCAGACGAGATGATGATCCTGTTTGGAGCCTACTACGTGGATTAACCGATAAATCCACCGAGTAACACACTACAGTAGCCTCCTTCATGGAAAGTGGCGGTTGAGTGGTGACGATGGGCCTCAATCCGCGCCAGTACCACCGCCATTTCCCTTCTCCTCATTCTCTATCATCTCGATCGCCCGCTCCTTATCGATAAAAGTGCGACCCGACTCCATCCACGCAGGAATTGGTGCACCTCTTAGGTGGTGGTTGATGAACTGCCGTGTGCGGATCTGAAAGTCCTTTTGGTTCTCATACTGACGTAGTCCATGCCCCTCACCTGGGTAAGACAGCAGAATCACATCCTTCTCAAACCAACGCAGCCCGTTATAGAGCTCAACCGAGTGCATCCAGCGTACAGTGGCGTCGTCCTCGCCGTGGAGTAGGAGGAGCGGCGTATTCATGTCCGATGCGTGGTGCACCGCCGACTGATCGACGTATAACTCGAAGTCACTATAGAGATCAGTGCCAAGACGTCCTTGGCCATATATGGAGTAATTATGCGCGTTGTTACGCCCACCCCAAAGCGCGTTGAAATCACTCACGAGGTTCGTGGCAGCCGCACCCGCAACGATCGCGGCAAATCTGTCGGAGTGGGTTGCGATGTAGGTAGAACCCTGTCCGCTGTACGAGTGGCCATGGAGCGCGATCCGATCTGGATCGACATACCCCATCTCAATCACCGCGTCGATTGCGAGCTCGATCGACTCAAGCATGTGCTGGTGTGATGGCCCGATTCGGAAATGGATATCAGGCTGCATCACGAGATATCCATCACTCACATATCCGGCGAAGTTGGGTGAACCTTGGAACCTGGGTGTCGGATAGCTGTGCAGATTCTGTGAATTCTGCTCATAGTAGTTGATCAGCATCGGTCGACGCTCACCCTCCTGGTAGTCATTGGGGATGGCTAGCGTGCCCTGCTTCCTTATGCCGTCATATGTGTAGTAGTCGAAGAGAATCCGTCGGCCCCAGTTGTACTCGGTCTGCTGGGGGTTCGCGTTCGTAATCTGCCGTCGAGACTCATGGTCTAGGTCAGACAACCATAAGTCTGGAAAGGTCTCGAAGTCCTGTCTTGTGAAGATTGCGACGTCTGCGTCCTCTGCCTTCGTCAGGTTTCCATACCGCGCGTCATCAAACACGAGTTCTTCGAGGTCTCCACCATCTAGTCGATAGAATCCTGCTTTCTTCGTCCATTCCGCGTAGGCTGACAGGTACAAGGGTTTTGAAAGGTCGAACTCATCCTCATCAGGATCCGTGTCGATCACGCGGAAGCGGGTTTCGTTCTCCTGGCCGAAGCCCTGAGTGAGATTTTCCGTTGCGTCACTTTCCAGTGAGACACGATATAGATCGTGGCGATGCATTACGATTGCATCCCCGTCCGTAGTCCACCCAGCAATACCATATGACGGTTTCTCGCCGAAGCGATCGAACAGTTCGTTCTCAAAGTTGACCGGTGCATCCGCTGAGAGGTTGCGGTGCTGAAGAACCTCTAGGTCGTAGCTCCAGATGTCACGGTCTTTCCAATAGAGAAAGTGTTTACCACTAGGGTCGAAACCCAGCGTTCGAAGTTGCTGCTCGAGCATCAGCGTGCGTTCACCGGTTTCGACATCGACGAGGTAGAGGTCTTGGTAATTGGGACGCCAATCTGAGCGGTATTCTCGGTCATCTGCACCTACGGCTGAGTGCCCGTCTTCAGAGATCTGGATGGTTTCCATCGTTTCGTCAGCCAGCTGAACGAAGCGCAGCTCTCCTCCGGCCTCAATGTGGATAGCTCCAGTGTGTGTTCGGTTGCGGTCCGCATTCGCGCGCGACTCCTGGATCGACTGAATTCGCTCATCTCCGACATGCCAAATATCCACGTCCGCTATGAACTCTGGGCAGACCCCGCCAGACACCTCTTCAGGTCCCAGAGGACGCCCATCGTCTGAGACGCGTGTGGCCATTTGCACGATTGTTGGGCCCTCATTCTCATCGTCAGCTTCGCCATCGCCTTCTTCGTCAGTTTCGCCATCCTCCTTCTCACTCGATTCACAAAGTGCTGAGGGTGCCGGGTGCTGCATGCGAGTCTGCACAAAGAGTCGCGTCGCGTCCGGTGACCACCGCAGCGGGCCCTTTTCGCTCAATACGCGGTCACTGGCCAGGCCGTGCCCATTGGCGTCGGCTTCTTCGTCTTTATCGTTGTCCTCAGGTCGTGGATCAAGCACCAGCGGCCCTGAACCGTCAGAAACCGCCGGCCAAAGCAGGACAGCGTTTACGCGCTCAGTCAGTTCATCGTCGTCCTTCCCCTTGAGCACCGCTAACGCATCCAGGGCAGGTTCAACCTGTTCATCAGGGTCACCACCCCAGGTTAGGCGCACGTAAGTCACCTCACGCTCCGCATCAAGAACGGTCCGAACACGCGTGTTGAGCGCAAGCAGGTTTACGCCGTTCGACTCGCCATCTGGCCCGTCGACCGTGTAGGCCAACCGCGCCCCGGACTCATCAGCCCCGTACTCGTCCACATACGCGATCAACTCCTCCGTACCCGATTCGAGGTAACGAACGATCAGGTCTGTGCCCTCGTGCTCTGCTTCGGAATCAGTGGAGCTCTTCTGCACCATGAAGGCCTGCCCGGCCTCGGCGAAGGCAAAGGATTGGGCATTGTCCCACTTCCTAGTCTCTCCGGTATCCAGATCTCGCAACTCCACTACGCGGGCTGGTCTGTCGGCATCGTTCCCGCCTCGCGCATTCCCACGCCCACCGCTGTCTTCCTGCTCGGGTGGGTTGATATAGTAAGCAACCCAACGAGAGTCCTTTGAGAACTCGGGGTTGCTCCCGCGGACCACAACGGCCGGATCACCACCGTCGATCTCCTTGATGAACAGAGAATCGTCAACCTCACGCCGGCTGTAAGCGTACGTTACCCAACGTCCATCGGGTGAGATTGAGGTTTGCCCGACCGAACGCCACTTCGCGTAGTCGTCGATCGTGAGAACCTTCTTATCTCCTCGCATGGGGGCCTCGTCCTGCGCTAGAAGCCAGCCGGTGCTGGAGGAAGCTGGACCAAAGCTAAGCAGGAGGAGCGTAAGGCCGAGGGCAGACGTCAGGGGCGTAAAGGCCCGGATTGCAGAGATTTTCATGGTGTCTCCAACAGTCCTTCATAGAGGGACAAGGGCAAGCTGCCAGCATGCGCCAAGGGGGGAGAAACGGCAAGGTATACGCAGGCTACAGGGGTGTCCCACTGGGAGTCGCTTTACTGGCGTAGGTAAAGATGCAAGGAAACGGAAGCACCACACCGGACCGGATTGCAATGCCACTTTTTTCAAATGAGTGATGTCATCGCATCATCTGCCGACCCATTGCTGTTATCGGGTCCAGCACTCCATAGCTGCCCATCCGCATCGGACCTCCTTTGAAGAATATCCTCACCCCCACAGAAGCAGTTGAGAAAGCACTTGTTCCCAGCAGAGTATGTGGTTCAATGCCTCCGCGTTCACTACGAGCCCGGTGATGCTGGAATTCCATAAAAGGGTGAATGCTCCAGGGATCATCCATCAACTGATAAGCGTAGGCCACCGTATTGATCAGCCACCGGGTGGCGCCAATGGGGTCGGAGTCGTGGGTGTAGCGAAAGAACCCATCGGTACCGGCTTCTCCGGTTCGGGAATACTCAGGACGGGTAGCGTATTCAACACGTAGGTAAGGCTGATGTCCAGCCCGTTCCCATCGGACTTCGCCAAGGACACTAAAGTGGCCTTCGTACTCTTCTGGCTCACTTCGTGATGCCTCGGCTAGGCCATAAAACGTCCCGTTACCGACCATCCCGGAATGGCGTACTGCAAGATTCCATAGGCGGGTAGCGGAGTCTTCACCGTCATGCGATTCCGCGATCAGCGCGGATGAGATAGACGCTTCCCATTCGGCCATAGGTCCAAAACCCGAACCCCAGCGTCTGGCTAAGCGAACTGACCATGAGTCACCGAAGCTCTCAATGTTCGAAAAGTCGTAAGGACTTGCTGGCTCAGTACCACCGAAGACTCCTGCTTCTGCACTCCAGCCCCCCTTCAACAACACCGCGTTAACTGTCCAACGTTCAAGGATCTGCGAGAGATGGTGGTTTGTGGGGTACTTCAGTCCCGGTCGAGCCATCGGGTCGTCTGTGCCGTACGGGGCGAATCCCTTGCCAGCCGACAAGGAGAAGTCGGCTCCGCGAATATTCCAACTGTTGAAACTGAGCATGAATTCGTGAAGAAGAGTGTGGGGGTGTCGCTTATCGATGAAGCTCTCACCCCATCCACCGTAAGTCAGTTCGCCATCTCTCTGGGTGAGGCCCTCAAAGTTGAGCGTCGTACGCAGCGTCAGCAGACCTCCTTCATGTTCCACATTGGCCATCACCGCTGGCTGGCTCAGATACCAACCCGTCAGGCGGACAGGATCACCACCCTTTCCACCCCATAGTGGAGCTGTGACTACAGGAAAAACCTGACCCATGCCCGATAAGGTCCAGTTACCACCGACGGGGATTTCCAGCATCTGGCTATGGGCATGGATAGGATATATGTACAAACTCATAGCCCCCAGTAGGGCTGTGAGTACTCGAAGCACATTCATGACGCACTCTCTGTTTGGACTTTGTCTGAAGAAGGCACCCGAAATGGGCGCAGAAACCCTCAGATAAGAGCGCGCGGTGGTGGGTTTTTAATATCTGGGTTAGCTGCCGAAATACTCTGTATGTCGGTCTTCTCAGCTACTAGTAAAGAAGGGGATGATGCTACCCATGCCACTAAAGGTGTTGTGATCCCCGAGGTGCTACACCCTGTAAACACTGGGCAACTAGGGTTCTGCGAATGGGGCAAGTCATCACTCTGATGATGGGCCTCAGCAACTTTATCTGGTTCTTCGGACGAACCACCCTCCATGGTGCAGAAGGGGCCACCTAATTGCCCAAATACGATAAGGACTGAAGTGAGCACCAAAGATATACGCCGCATGCTTAATAATCACATGATCCGACCGCAGCACAATGATCACCACATCGGACAATCGGGCAAGCAAAATACTGTTAGTGTGATACTCACAACTCGCAGGATGGACCCTTCTTCCAATTCCGATAGACGATAATGACATAGATGATTGCCCACGCTGCAATGAGATCAGCACGGCCTAAATACAATACTAGTGCAAGGGCACCATATAACAGCAACTGCTGTGGAGGTTTCTGGCCTCAGAGTGACTTCATCTTTTCACTCCATAAGATTTGTTAGGTGTGTCTATTTCAGTATACGGCTGACCACCTACTGGGGTTTCAAATTATTGGTAGACATTTCTTGAGGGTCAGGAGTCCCAAGCGATTTGAAACATCAAAAGTCGGACGAGCAAAACAGTGTTTATATATTCTAGTATTGTGGCACTCAAACAAGGCGGTTCAATGCGTTTTCTAACCACTGCATGCATCAGATTCACATTTGTACTGTGGGCCGGGGTCTTAGCGGTGCCTGCAGATGCGCAGTGGACTAATCGGTACCCGCGTGTGGAGGAGACAGGTCACCACGTCTACCTCGAAGGCTATGAGCTCCCGACGATGAATGTTGGCCCAACCTCTCCAGCAGTATCGCCAGACGGAGACCGCGTTGCGTTCAGCGCCCGAGGATGGATCTGGATGCTTGATGTTCAGACCGGTCGCGCGACTCGCATTACCGATGGTGCGGAGATGGATTTTCGCCCCACGTGGTCTCACGATGGCAGCGAGCTAGCCTTCGTGCGCGACGATTCACATGACACTTGGATCGTCGTTCGTGACCTCGAGACTGCGGAGGAACGAGTGATCAACACGCCGGCGATAGATCTGGACCCGGTGTTTGGACCACAAGGTGAAATCATCTACTCATCGGCTGCGTCCGGGCGCTTTGATCTCTGGAGTGACGATGGTACAGCATTGACCGAGGGGCGCCCGTTCGAACTCAAGCCGAGTCTTAGTCGCGATGGTGATGTGTTAGTGCACCTGCAAAAGGGTAGCGGACTAGACCAAGTGGTGGCAGTCGATCGGGCAACCGGCGATAGCAAACAACTTCTGACTGATGGAATCGTGTCCCAGACTCGGCCGGCGGTCAGCCCGGATGGTTCCTACTTGGCGTATAACTGGCCGACGCAGGAGGGGTACGAACTTCGAGTGCTTGGCGTCGCAGACCCCAACACCTCGGTGTTCGTCACAAGAGGACTGAGGGGCCTCCCGCTCTCGCCGTCTTGGAGTCCGGATGGGACCTGGCTCTGGTTCACCGAGGCTGGTGCAGACGAGGTTATGCGCTTGTACCGGGTGCCTGCAGTGGGGGGTGAGCCCGAGGAGGTTCCAGTCCTGGCATGGGACTGGAGAGCGGCGACCGGAATCCTCCGCGTAGTCACGAGAGACGAGAGAAACGGAGCAGAAGGAGCTCCGGTGGCTGCGCGGCTGAATGTTCTCGACAGGTTGGGGCATCCAGCTGTCCCATCGTCTGGGTATGCTCAGTTCGAGGGCCAGAACGGCCGAGTGTTCTTCTACTCTCCGGGTATCATCGAAGTATCTGTTCCAGAGGGTACGGTCACGGTTGGGGTGGTCCGAGGTTTAGAGACTCCGGAGGTAACGCGGTCGGTCGAAGTTAATGCGGGTGAAGTCACGGAGATTGAGGTCATGCTCGAATCCGTCTGGGATGCACGAGGTGCGGGTTTCCTATCAGGTGACCATCACTTCCACCTCAACTACGGCGGACCGTTCGGTCTGGATCCGGAAGATCTGCCGCTGATGATGCGAGGCGAGAATCTTGACGTCGCAACACCTCTCTTGGCCAACCTCCATACCCGGTTCGAAGATCAGAAGCTTTGGGGGTGGGAGAAAGGAGGTGACCTGCCGCTGATCCGTTTCGGTCAGGAAGTGAGGTCACACTTCTTGGGCCACGTCGCCCTCTTGGACACTCGCACGCTTTTCTGGCCTTGGATCTGGGGGCCGGGCTACCAGGTCTATGGTTCAGATGACCGACCGAACTCAGATGCGTTGAGTCATGCCCGCAGCCAAGGTGCTATAGGCGGTTACGTCCACCCAGTGGGGGATTCAAATCCGTTCGCGCCCGAAAATGCTGCTAATCCGCCGGTTCTTTTGGTCGTGGACGGCATTCTTGGGAACATGGATTGGCTGGAGTTGGCAGTTCTCTGGACAGACGAGATCGGGGCATCAGAGATGTGGTATCGGTTTCTCAATGTGGGATCCCCGATCTTGCTAGCAGCTGGGACGGATGCGATGGCCAACTTCTACCGGACTATGCCGCTGGGCGTCAGCAGGCTCTACGTTCAGACGCAGGGTGAGACCAGCATGGCCGCGTATATGGATGCGATGAAGGAGGGGCGGTCATTTGTGACGACAGGCCCGATGCTCGACTTCAAGTTGGATGGCGCTACACCCGGAGATGTGGTGTCGGGCGAGGTATCGGCCCGCTTCAAGATCGATCTTGCATCAGCGGTATCCGTCGACTTGGTCGAGGTAATCGTCAATGGGCTAGTAGTGTGGTCCAGCGCAGGCTTAGATGGAGCAGGAAGCCGCACGTATGAGGGCTCCATCGACCTTCCAGCTGCGGGTTGGGTGGCTGTTCGGGCTCGCGGCGGCGAAACGGTCTGGCCGGCGGCGGATAGCTATAGCTTCGCTCACACTAGTCCCGTATGGATTGAGTCAGTCGGAAGCGTAGCCGCTGATGCTTTCCGGAGAGCAGCCGAAGAGTTGATACCGCTCGTCGATGCAGCAGAAGCAAGGCTCCGGGAATCTTATGGAGACGTGGCCACACCTCGGATACTGTCAGATTTTAGAGCGGCGCGAGCGAGGCTTTTGGCACGAATGCCGAGTCCCTAGCGTCCAGAGTATAGAAAAAGCCCCCGAGCAAAACTGTGTTGTACAAGTATGGTAGACTCAAGAGTGTCCCCATACTGAGGACGCCTATCACCAGCAAGCCAATCTTCAAGAACTTCATCATCTTCGTTCTTACTAGGGATTGCTGGATCGCTCGTTAGTGCATCTAAAGGATCTGCGATTCTGCTGCGCGGCTAGTGTGTTGACCGCTAGCGAAGGGCTTGAGTCTGAACGTGCTCTATCTAGACGTCCCAGAAGCAGCTCTATCATTCGCCCACTCGTATGCATCAGCGAAGAGATCGTGCGTGTGCAGATACCGGAAGGTTCCAGCTCGACCTCCGAGCCTGAGGTTGTCGAACGAATCCACATACTCCAATAGTCTGGCCGCCGTCGGGCCGGCATTCAGGTCCAGAATGGGGTAGGCATTGGAGAGTCTAACGCTGTGGACCCCGATGATGGGACCCAGTTCTAGCCCGGTCGCAGGAAGCGCCCTCAGCACTCCTGTCTCAAAAGCTTTATCGGACATCATCCACCACTCCTCCTGGTCCGAGCAGGGAATTTCGAGAACG
>CAJWPN010000035.1:0-24553 GCA_913045345.1 uncultured Gemmatimonadales bacterium | reverse complement strand
GGATCCGCATCGATAGCACTTTCGGCGGTATCCGATGTTGAGGAAGCAATTGATGCAGGGAATTGGCTGGAAGCCTATGACTTGGCCAAAGTGCTTCCGCCTCAGGTTCCTGATTCTGTTCGAGAAGAGATCTTCTCATCCGTATCCGTTCTGACAAGCATCACGTCTGCCCCAGAGGGTGCATCTGTTTTCTGGAGGCTTTATGACCGTCCGGATATGGAAGCAGAACTGATTGGCACCACGCCTTTGGAATGGGCTGCCCCAAGAACTGCCGCCCTGATCCAGGTAGAGTTAGATGGTTATGCCTCCCAGGCTCTGGGGTGGACCGGTGGTAACCGATCTATCGCCCTGCGCGAGTTGGGAAATGACCAGGCGGATGCCCTATACATCCCCTCTCGCAACCTACATCCTGCAATGCTGGACGCTCGCCTGTCCTCTAGCGTCCCTCCCAGAATCGGGGAATTCCTGATTGATCGCTATGAAGTAACCAACCAAGAGTTTCAGGAATTCGTAGATGCTGGTGGATATGAGAATCAGGATTTTTGGATTTACTCATTAGAGAGAGATGGAGTCGACGTCGCTTGGCCGGAAGCGATGAGAGAATTTGTGGACCGCACTGGTCGTCCAGGCCCGAGTGTTTGGACTGCAGGTAGATATCCTGAAGGTCAGGAGGATCATCCAGTTACAGGGCTTAGTTGGTTCGAGGCTGCTGCCTATGCAGAGTTTGTGGGGAGAGATCTCCCTACCCTGTATCACTGGTACCTCGTATCTAGCCAAGGAATGGCCGGGCTTATCATTCCTCTAAGCAATTTTGGGGGTGAGCGCCTGCAACCAGTTGGAGAGTCCACGGGTGTCACAGGTGCTGGACTATACGACATGGCCGGGAATGCCCGGGAGTGGTTGTTGAATGAAACTGGAGACCTAAGAATCACTGCAGGAGGAGGCTGGAACGACAACCCTTATCTTTTTGGGCTTGTTCAGCCCCAGGCGCCCTTCGATCGGTCAGAGACAAACGGGTTCAGGCTAATAACCAATTTGGGTGATCCTGAGACCTTTGCTGTTACCAAGCAGTCGATAGAGCCAATCGTCCGTGATTTCTATGCTGAAACACCTGCTTCAGATGAGTTATTTGCTGAGTTCGTCAGGATTTACCAGTACGACGACCTTCCTCTGAACGAACAGATAGAAGCTGTGGATACCCTTCCTGTCGGAATTCGGGAGAGGATAACCTTCGATGCCGGATACGATGGAGAACGGATGGTCCTTTATCTGTTTCGTCCTCTAGAAGGAACAAGGCCATTGCAAACCATCGTATTCTGGCCCGGAGCTAATGCGTTGGAGCAAACTGATTTCGAAATAAGTTCTAATCGAAGCGCCCATATTTCGATGATCTTAAGGAGTGGGCGTGCCTTTGCTTGGCCGATCCTAAAGAGCACTTATGAGAGGCAGGACGACTACGTTTTTCGTATGCAGGACGAAAGTAACGATCATAGAGAACATGTACTCCGATGGCATCAAGATTTTAGGCGTTCCTTAGATTATCTGGAGACTAGGGCGGATGTAGACTCTGACCGCTTTGGCTATTACGGCATCAGTTGGGGAGGACTAAGTGCGGGATATGCTCTTGCCATCGACGACCGGTTTAAAGCTGCGGCACTCAACGTTCCGGGACTCATTCCCCTCCCCACTCAACCGGTTGTGGACGTATTCAATTTTCTGCCTAGAGTCATGGTTCCCGTGCTGATGATGAACGGTGAGTACGATCAAATATTCCCTCTTGAAACTTCTGCAAAGCCGTATTTTGATTTCCTCGGAACAGATGAAGCGGACAAGAAACATTTCATAGCAGCTGGTGGGCATGGGCTGCCTTTCATTGATGTAACTCGAGAAACCCTGAATTGGTTTGATCGTTACCTAGGCGAGGTCAGGTAACTCGCTTCAGCCCCGCTTATAGACTTCAGGTCTCCCCTCTAGTAGCTAACCTCCCCCCATGGATAAAAAGATCGTCGGTGTGCTAGGCTTGGAGGCCTTCTCCGGAACACTGCAGTGTACGACAATACTTAGGATGGGCCGTCAGGCTAACTTCTTTTCGCACTAGGAGCTGCTCGCATGCAGATGATGAAGGTTTTTGTGCTCATGACAGGACTTACCGTGCTTCTTGTGGTTGCAGGAGGCTATTTGGGTGGTCCGGATGGGGCTCTTATTGCGCTTGTTTTTGCAGTCATTATGAATGTGGGGGCTTACTGGTTTAGTGATCGGGCAGTACTAAAAATGTACGATGCTAAGGTGATTGGCTCGGATGACGCGCCCGAACTCTATACGATGGTGGACCGCCTAAGATTAGAGGCGGGGTTACCCATGCCTACCATCGCGATCGCACCCTCAGAGCAGCCGAATGCGTTCGCCACAGGTCGAAACCAGAACCATGCCGTTGTATGTGTTACTTCCGGGATTCTCCAGTTGGTCTCCACAAGAGAATTGGAGGGAGTGATCGCACATGAACTCGCTCACATTAAGCACCGTCATATGCTGGTCGGGACTGTGGCCGCCACGGTTGCCGGGGCGATCGCGATGCTCGCGAGCATCGCGAAGTGGGGTCTGATGTTTGGGGGAGGAAGAGGAAGGCGATCTGATGGGGGAGGGAACCTGCTAGTTATGATCGCTGTGATGATTATCGCACCTATGGCAGCAGCGATCATCCAGATGATGATTAGCCGTTCCAATGAGTTTCAGGCTGACGCAACGGCGGCGAGAATCACTAGTGATCCGGCAGGACTCGCGAGTGCACTACAAAAAATAGACGGCTATGTGCAAAAGATTCCGATGCAAGTCAATCCAGCGGCAGCACAGCTGGCCATCATCAACCCACTAGCGGGTTCGGCTGGCGATACGGTTTCTAGATTATTCAGCACCCATCCACCGACTGAGAAACGGGTCGCCAAGCTTCGAGGAATGAGAATCTAAAAGGGGCGTTCGGTAGGCTGGTGCATCGAAGATTCCAATTTCGTTATAGCTCTATGCTTGGATTGGGCTTGTCTTGGCTAGTCGGTTAGTATTGCAGGCTATGCCCCAATCCCCATCATCTCCACCTATGACAGCTGAAGAGAAGCTCGTCATCCGTGGAGCGCGCCAACACAACCTTAGAGGGATTGATCTAGAACTTCCTCGTGAAAAGTTGATTGTCATCACGGGCCTCTCGGGATCCGGGAAATCGTCCCTGGCGTTTGATACAATTTATGCGGAAGGACAACGACGCTACGTCGAATCTCTTTCAGCTTATGCACGTCAATTTCTTGGACTCATGGAGAAGCCTGATGTCGATGCAATCGAGGGCCTCTCTCCGGCGATCTCTATAGAACAAAAAACCGTCGCGAAAAACCCGCGTTCGACTGTGGGTACGGTGACCGAGATCTACGACTACCTGCGACTTTTGTGGGCACGGATTGGAATTCCTCATTGTCATTCTTGTGGAGATCCGGTCCTGAGACAGCCGGCCACACAGATTGTTGATCAACTCCTGGGCCTTCCTGATGGAACTAGAATCGAAGTTCTCGCTCCTCTGGTACGCGGTAGGAAAGGCGAATTTGCCGCGATGTTTGAACGAGCACGCAAGGAAGGTTTCGTGCGAGTCCGGGCTGATGGTGAGACCTATGACCTGACTGAACCTCCACAGCTCAATAGATATGAAAACCATGATATTTCGGTTGTCGTTGATCGTTTGGTGGTGCGCGCCGACGACAGAGAGCGCATGGCCGACTCTGTTGAAACCGCGCTTAGAACAGGAGATGGTGCTCTCCAGGTCGTCGAGCATGTCAAAGGCAGTGAGCCTGTGGAACACGTTTTTAGTGAACGTTATGCCTGCCAAACCTGCGGAACGAGTCTATCAGAACTCGAGCCAAGACAGTTTTCATTCAACTCCCCGTACGGGGCTTGCGATGAGTGCGGCGGTCTTGGCACCAGCAAGGAACTGAACCCGGATCTTCTCATTGGTGACTCTGGTTCTTCCATCCTGGAGGGTGCGATTGCGCCGTGGGGTATTCCCTCAGGGAATGTGCTTCACTCTGTAATCCCAGGACTTGCAGCAGCGTATGAATTCGATCCCAGTTTGCCCTGGAGTGAGCTAGACGAGGAGGTGCGCGACGCGATCATTGGCGGGTCGGGCACGATGAAGCTTCGGTTTCCGTATAAATCGGGGTCCGGAAAGGTCAAGACGTATTACGAGGATCGATGGGAAGGTGTGCGAGCTAACGTAGACCGACGCTACAGTGAAACGACTTCGGAATCCGTTCGTAAACAGCTGGAAGACTATATGTCGACGCTTGCTTGTGCTGCTTGCGATGGGACTCGTCTGAAACCTGAATCGCGAGCAGTAACAATTGTGGGCCGCTCCATTGGGGAGATTGGTGAGTTGTCGATTAGCGAAGCCAGTGAATTCTTTAATTCGCTACTTAGTGAAGAGGTATTCCAGGCCGGGATCCAATCAAATGATTGGAAAAAGCCTCCCATTCCGGTGGAGATTGCTGGCCCCATCCTGAAGGAGGTCACGGAACGGCTGCGTTTTCTCTGTGATGTGGGACTCGACTACCTCACGCTGGGTCGTGCTGCCGGCTCACTCTCTGGTGGTGAGGCGCAGCGGATTCGTCTCGCTACGCAGATCGGCAGCCGTTTAGTAGGCGTGCTCTACATCCTAGATGAACCCTCGATAGGGTTACACCAACGTGATAACGATCAGCTTTTAGTCACACTAGAACGGCTGCGGGATTTAGGTAACACAGTCCTCGTGGTCGAGCATGACGAAGACACGATCCGGCGTGCGGACCATATCGTGGACCTTGGCCCCGGGGCTGGTCGACATGGTGGTGAAGTTGTTGCTAATGGACCCCTTGGAGCCCTCCTGGAAGAGGAAGAGTCGCTTACCGCTGCATATCTACGTGGTGACAGACAGATCCACGTGCCAGAGCAACGCCGGAAGATTGATAAAGAGAGATCAATCAATGTTGTGGGTGCACGCGGCCATAACCTCCAAGATCTAAATGTTCACTTCCCCCTTGGTGTTTTCTCGTGTGTTACAGGGGTTAGCGGTTCTGGGAAATCAACTCTTGTTAATGAAACCCTGTATCATGCATTAGCACGCCGTTTGTATAGGAGTAATCTGGTTCCTGCAGGCCATGATCGTATCGATGGCGTTGAGTTGGTCGACAAGGTCATTGATGTCGACCAATCGCCGATTGGTCGCACGCCTCGCTCCAATCCCGCGACTTATACTGGCCTCTTCACACCGATACGAGAGCTGTTTGCTGATCTTCCAGAATCACAGATGCGTGGATACGGGCCGGGCCGGTTTTCCTTCAACGTGAAGGGCGGTCGGTGTGAGGCGTGTAAGGGAGATGGACTGGTGAAAATCGAGATGCACTTTCTCCCTGATGTGTACGTGACATGTGACGTGTGTCGAGGTCGCCGATATAACCGCGAAACCCTCGACGTCTACTACAAGGGGAAGAACATCGCTGATGTACTTAGCATGACAGTCGATGATGCGCTCGATTTCTTTGATGCCGTTCCCCGTATTAAGGACAAGCTTCAGACGTTGGCGGATGTTGGTCTTGGCTATATCCATCTCGGCCAGTCCGCTACTACCCTGTCTGGGGGTGAAGCCCAGAGGGTCAAACTGGCTACTGAGCTATCGAAGCGTGCTACGGGACAAACGCTTTATATCCTCGATGAACCAACCACGGGATTGCATTTCGAGGATATCCGGGTTCTGCTCGATGTCCTCCATCGACTGGTCGATCTTGGGAACACAGTCATCGTCATCGAACACAACATGCATGTGGTGAAAACTGCAGACTGGATCATCGACTTGGGACCAGAGGGTGGAGCTGGAGGCGGGGAGATCCTTGTCACTGGAACTCCTGAAAAAGTTATGGGAACAAAGAACTCCCATACCGGTCAGCACCTGAAATCACTATTGAGGAATTGATAGATCCGCCCACATGTTTATCCAGAGAATCCTAATTACTTGTTGGAGAGCTAATGAGCATCGTCTTTCTTGACGGTGACTTCATCCAAAAGGATGAAGCGAAGATCTCGCCGGACGACCGTGGATTTCTGTTAGCTGACGGTGTCTACGAGGTGACTCCGTTCTATAACGGAGTTCCGTTCAGCCTGGATCGCCACATGGCGAGGCTGGAACGGAGCCTTGCTTGGATGAGAATCAACTACTCGCTCGACGGCCTCGAAGAGATCCATAAACAACTCATTCGAGTTAATGAATTCCAGGATGCACCAAGTTCGTATGTCTATGTCCAAATAACCCGAGGTGCTGCTCCCAGAACGCACTATTTCCCGCAGGAAGATGTTGAGCCGACTGTGTACGCTTTTGCACGAACATGGCAACGCCCATCGCCTGAGCGCTGGGCACAGGGATTTTCAGCGATGACCGTACCTGATCGTCGATGGAGTCGCGCAGATATCAAGACGATCTGTCTGTTACCCAATGTGCTGGCATTTCAGGATGCGATAGAAGCTGGTGCAGATGATGCAATCCTGGTGCGCGATGGTGTAGCGATCGAAGGGGCGCATATGAATTTCTGGGGCGTATTTGATGGAACAGTTGTGACTCATCCCACGACAAGTAACATCCTCCCTGGTATCACCCGAGAGGTTGTACTTCAATCAGCTAACCAGGCCGGTATCCCTCTGGAGGAGCGTCCGATTCAGGTGGAAGAACTCAAGAGCGCCGATGAACTCTTTTTCACGGGTACTACGGGTGAGGTACGTCCCATCACGACCTTGAATGGAACGGTAGTTGGAAATGGAAGCGTGGGACCTCTCACGCAAAAGTTGTCAGACTTGTTCCATGGGAAGGTTCAGGAAGTCCAGTCAGACTTAGAGGGTTCTATCGCTTGACCCAGGGATTCAGGAGTGCGTTTGCAGGATTAGCGATGTTCTTACTGATTAGCGTGCCTGTAGGAGCACAAGAGCTGCCTGTCGTGCGGGTCATAGCTACCGGTGGAACAATCGCCAGCCGGCCCGGTGACGATCAGCTGACGGGGAGTGCTTTAATTGAGGCGGTACCACAACTCGCAGGAGTTGCCCAAGTCGAAGTAGAGGAATTCAGTCGTATCGGTTCGTCTGGCATGACCCCAAACCACTGGCTGCTACTGGCAAAACGCATCAACGAACTTCTAGATGCTGAACCTGATATTAGCGGTGTTGTCGTGACGCATGGGACGGACACTATGGAGGAGACCGCTTACTTCCTTCATCTAACCATCAAGGATCCTCGCCCAGTGGTTTTGACTGGATCGATGCGTTCTGCAACAGCGGTTTCTGCCGATGGCCCAGCAAATCTGCTTACAGCTGTGCGTGTCGCCGCGGACACGAATGCGGGTGGGCGTGGAGTGCTCGTAGTGCTCAACGACGAGATTCATTCAGCCAGAGATGTAAGGAAGACTGACAACAACCGCACAGATACCTTCGTGTCTGTAGAGTGGGGCGCATTAGGTGTGGTCGATTCAGATGGAGTCACGTTCCGGCGCAGTGGCGAAACGCTTCATACAGTGCAGGCACTGCCTTCAGTAGCAGGGGTAGAGACACTGCCTACTGTGCCAATTGTTGCTGACTTTGTCGGCAATGACGCCACCGTTTTACAGAATTGGATCGAACAGGGCGTGGCTGGTATCGTGGTCCAGGGGTTTGGTGGGGGACGTACGAGTCCGGAAATGCGGCGGGCCATTTCAGAGATCACGCGAGCAGGCACTCTGGTCGTTTTGGCATCAAGAGTTCTCGAAGGGCGAGTCATTGGTAGTGGACAACAGGCACAAGCCGGTGTCGTTGCTGCGGGTGATCTCCCATCTCATAAGGCGCGAGTTTTATTAATGCTCGCATTACTACACTCTCGTGACGGAATGGAAATCCAGGCGATTTTCAATACCCATTAGTGAAAAGAAAACGAAGGTTTCTTGCCCCTTTTCGGCGTCCTTTACTGATTGGGATTTTCTGTGGTTTTGTAAGCTCAACGACCAGTTGTGCTACGGCAGCACCGGCCATTTCGGGGGTCATTGATCAGTCAACTGCTTCAGAGGATGGAGTGCGATTGATCTATCTCGGAACCGGCGGTTGGATTTTCGAGCGTGGCAATGATCAAGTGATCACGGGCCCATTCTTCTCTAATCCGGGTTTGGTCAAGACTGGCTTATTACCGATTCGATCTGACTCGGATGTCGTTGACGAGTTTATGTCTCAGTATGACGTGTCAGGGGCCCATGTGATTCTGGTTGGTCACGCACACTACGACCACCTGATGGATGTTCCTCGGATTGCTTTAGAACACGCTCCGAGTGCTCGTATCGTTGGTAGTAAGACGGTAAGGAACACTTTGGGCACTTGGTCAGGTGTTGGAGAGCGGGTAGACGAAGTCAATGATATCGCGGGTGACGAGAGCACGGTCGGGACGTGGCTAAGCTATGGAGCAGGTGTTCGTATTATGGCACTGCGTTCGTTTCATGCCCCTCACTTTGAGGGCTACACACTATTCAAGGGAAATCGTGTTCGTAGCCTGAACGCTGAGCCGCGCTGGGCGGCAGAGTGGCTGGACGGCATAACACACGCGTATTTGATCGACTTCCTTAACCCTGACGGGTCAATAGCATTCCGTATCTACTACCAGGATGCAGTGGCACCTCCGCCTCTTGGCTTTGCTCCGCGAGCGGTTATTCGTGAGAGACCTGTTGATGCAGCAATCCTTGTCCCTGCGACGTTTGATCAGGTCGACTGGCATCCTGAGGCCTTCATCGAAAATCTCCAGCCTCAACGTGTATTCCTGGGACACTGGGAGAATTTTTTCTCACCTCCGGTATCGCCAGCTGATCCACTCTCGAATTTTGCACACTTCGAGAGCCGGTTAGAGCGGGTATTTGATGGCGAGTGGTGGAAGCCTGAATTGTGGACTGAATTCAGATTCCCAACTCGCTAAATTTGGCTGCGTGCAAGGTGTTCTGGCGGATTTAGGTAGGATTTTCGGAGACCGTGAAGGCCGGAGTGGTCCTATTGACGCGAATTCTCTGCGATTCGCACAAATTAAAGCTTGCGGTTAAGCCGCAATACAGAGTAATTCTATCTAACGGATGTTACAGAATCCGCCCTATATAGGAGGATGTAAATGAACATCAATGCTGCTCTCTCTGGGTTAGGAAATTTAGCGAAAGGCTTGACCGGCTTAGGCTTGGCCGTCATCCCGACAGCACTCGTCGTAGATGTATTATTCCCAGGGACAACCAACATTGTCGCCAACCTCAGCCACTTTGTTGAAAGCTTCACAGGTGAAGGCCTGACTGGCCTTATCCTTCTCCTCTTGGTGATGGCGATCGCTGACTAAACGTCTCCTTAATTCTGTAGCTCTCTATTGAGACTTTTTAAACGCACAAGGAGGCTAGTATGGGCGCGATAATGGGTGCCCTTAGTACAGTCGGCGGCATGGCGAAGGCCCTCACCGACTTCGGACTTACGGTCATTACAGCTCTCGTCGTGGTAGATATTCTCTACCCGAGTTCAACCATGATTATCGAGAACATTGCGATCGTGGTTGATCAATTTGGTGACGGAGGAGTTGCTGGGCTGATCGTGATATTGCTTTTCATGGTTTTATATCGGCGTGACTAGAGCTCTTAGTTTTAGCTCCTTGGCATTTTGTCCTAGGATCTAGAAGAAACGGCACAAGGCTTAATTTGCCTTGTGCCGTTTCTTCTTATGCTACAAAGGAAGTCTCTTCTCGCTGAAAATACGAATTCTGCTAGGCGTGCAACGTGGTTGTCACGCAGTAGTAGGCGTGTCTGCAACCAGAAAGCAGAATTTGATTATCAGTAAATCAAGTATGGAGATCTTAGCTGCTCAAAGGCTTGGTTCTCCGATTCCCATGCAGAGATCAGTTCTGCAAAGTCTGCGTCCGCCTCGATACTGAGCCGAAGCGAGTCTGTCCCGGCCAAGCGATCGAAGTGAGCGTCAGCCCAAAGCCAATTGTCTCCAGACATCGAGTATGTCTCTAAGAGCATGGCCACCGCGGCTTTCGACGCGTCATAGTCAGTGGATTCAGGTATAAGCAGCACACCGCTTACCTCTTGGCCCTCAAATTTCCGGTCTCCCGCATTTCTCGGAGTAAAAGTGGTTGACTCAAAACGTACTCCATTGATTCCGTAGCCGTTCAGTGATTCGGCGAGTTGGACGCCGTCCAGCCATGGTGCTCCAACCCACTGAAATGCACGGTCTGTTCCACGGCCTACAGAAATCGGTGTGCCTTCGAATAGGCAGGTGCCGGGGTAGGCAAGTGCACTTTCTAGCGAAGGCATATTCGGTGAAGGCGGGACCCAGGGGAGTTGGGTTTGATCAAACGTCATATCCCTAGTCCATCCGTCGAGTGGAACTACATGGAGATCGACTTCCAGCCCGAACTCACCTACGTACAGCTGTGCCAGCTCGCCTGCAGTCATCCCGTGACGCATCGGTACCGGATACATGCCGACAAATGTCTCATACCCGGGCTTTAGGAGGTTGCCTTGCACGACGTCGCCGCGCACAGGATTAGGTCGGTCCAATACGATGAACGGTATGTCTTGTTCACCGGCGGCCTCCATGGCAAGAGCCATAGTGGAGACATATGTGTAGTACCGAGCTCCTATGTCTTGCATATCAAAGAGAAGGACGCCGACGCCTTCCAGCATCGCAGGCGTTGGTTTTCGCACTTCACCGTACAGTGAGTGAATGGGTACACCTGTGCGCTCATCTCTTCCGCTGTCGATTGCCGCACCCGCTTGCTCCTGACCTCTAATACCGTGCTCCGGTGCATACAGTGCCACGAGGTCCACATTGTTGGCCTCGTATAAGGCATCAATCGTGCTGCCCACGATGCCATCACCTGTCCAGTAGATCCCGGTATGGTTTGTGAGGAGCCCCACGGTCTTTCCTTGGACCAGGTGGAGTGAGTCCGAGAGGAGTACTTCGATTCCGCTCCGAACCTGTCTTTCTTCGCTCTCTGGAACTTCCGAGTCAGTGGTATTTCCCGGGGCAGCAGTGCATGCGGCTAGAGCGACTCCCAGAAAGAGCGCGATAATACAGGATTGTGACGCTTTCCCCGTCATCCTAACTTGACTGGTGCTCAGGATTGCGCGTCGATCGCGCCCTCGTTTTGCTAGCTTCATGGGGCAAGCTTCGTGGTCACACGCAACGCCGTCAACGCATCGGGGATCAGACCCCATAAGTCACTGAGGCGATGCCGCAAAAAACGTTTCTCTACAGCCGAGCAGTGCTCCTTAAGATTTCGGGCTGGTCAGCGATAGTCGTTTTGTTTTCCTGCGGGTCACCACCACAATCGATTCCGGCTCCAGTAGTCCCAGAACAGCACCCTATTGAAGTACCCACTCAGGAGGTTGAAGAGGTACAACCCACCACTGAGTTGGCTCCCGTTGGTCCCGCATTAATAGCGCAGACTGAAGATGAAGTATGGGTAGAACGCACGCTGACTGGTTTGACGCTTCGACAAAAAGTTGGGCAATTGATTATGCCTTGGGTACTTGGAGATTTCGCGCCTGAAGGTTCTCCGAGTCATGACCGGATTCTCGAGTATATCGAAGACCAGGGGATTGGTGGTGTGATCATGTCGGTCGGGTCGCCCACTGAAGTCGCGGCTAAACTCAACGATTTTCAGATGCACTCCAACATTCCACTCTTGGTGGCAGCAGACTTGGAGACTGGAGCTGGGTTCCGAATGCGAGGAGCCGTCCAGATGCCTGGGACTATTGAATTGGGCGGAGCTACAGATTTTCCTTCACTTATGGCGGTTGGAGCAACGGCTGATCCCCAACTTGCCTATGAGATGGGTCGTATTACCGCACGTGAGGCGCGGGGAGTAGGAATACATATCCCGTTTGCGCCAGTTCTGGATGTGAACAACAATCCGGATAATCCGATTATCAACGTGCGTTCCTTTGGGGAGAACCCAGAGGATGTCGCGGACTTGGGCGCTGCGTTCGTGCGCGGTGTCCAGGAACACGGAGCGATTGCAACAGGAAAACATTTCCCAGGGCACGGGGACACCGAAACAGATTCACATCTGGGGTTACCTGTCATTCCTCATTCGCGTGCTCGTATGGATAGCGTGGAGATGTTCCCATTCCGGCATGCGATCGAAGCTGGCATGGGGGCTGTTATGACAGCTCATATATCTGTGCCGTCGTTGGATGGAGGAGTTGGTGACCCAGCTACCCTCTCGTCTGCGGTGCTCACCGACCTTTTGCGTGATGAGATGGAATTCGATGGGCTATTGTTTACTGATGCGATGGACATGAGTGCCATATCCCGTGGATTTGGTGCGGAAGAGGCATCTGTGAGAGCGATCGAGGCAGGCGCTGACGTCATTCTGATGCCTCCGTCAGTCGAGAGGGCAGTGGAGGGCATCGCGGCCGCAGTTGAATCTGGGCGCATTGAGGCTAGCCGGATTGACGCATCTGTTCGCCGGATCTTAGAGACCAAGAAAAAGATGGGCTTGGATAGGGACCGCACAGTGCAGATCGACCAAATCGGTCAGGTGGTTGGTATTCCAGCTCATACCCAGGTTGCTGCTGAGATCGCGGAGCGCTCAATCACGCTTCTACATAATGGCGGTAACCTCTTACCTCTTTTAGGTACACGCTCAGCTCGGGTCATGTCCGTATCTTTTCGCAGAACCTCGGATGTACTTGCCGGACGGTACTTCAATACACGACTGAGGCAGACGTATCCTCGACTTACCACAGCCGGTTTAGATGTTAATTCTGGTCCTGCTCTTTATGAGGATCTTCTGAGGCAGGCACGCCAGCAGGCACTTGTGATCTTGAGTACCTATGTGACGGCATTTTCTCAATCGGGTTCGCTCGCGTTACCTGAAGAGGTTGTCGATTTTGCAGGTCAGCTCACTGAAATCGGTGTCCCGCACATCGTCATTTCATTTGGAAATCCATACCTCATTACCGAACTCCCTGACGTCCGAGCGTACATGCTAGCCTGGAGTGGTTCAGAGGTTAGCCAAACGGCTGCTGCCCAGGCTCTTTTTGGTGACATTGAGATCTCTGGACGGGTGCCCACACGAATTCCACCTCTCTATGAGATAGGGGACGGAATTATGATTCCAAAGAAGCTGACTGGGAATGATCGAGACTAGGATTTTCGGCAAAGGGCGCTTATTGGCTGCGCTCGTCCTCATCTTGGTATTTACAGGCTGCGGACCCAACAGCGTCGCTAGCCCCGTGCCATTTCAGGCTATAGGTGCCCTTGACGCTACTGCCCGTCAGTGGGTTGAGGAAACTGTTCGCGATCTCACGCTCGAAGAACTCGTAAGCCAACTGGTCATTGAATGGATACCCGGCGGCTATATTTCTCCTTCAAATCCTGACTTTGAAGCACTTGAGCGTTGGATTGTTGAAGATCAGATAGGAGGAGTGTCGCCTTCTATCGGAACTCCGCACGCTTACGTTGCGAAGCTTAATGCACTACAAGAGCTTGCAGAAATACCCCTCCTGGTTACAGCCGATTTCGAAAATGGCGGTCCGGGAATGCGGATCAACGGATCGTATGCCCTCCCTTCAATGCTGCCTCAGGGAGGTGGTACGGCATTTCCGCCTACGATGGCATTTGGTGCGGTTGGAGACGAGCGCTTTGCTTATGAGTACGGGCGTATTACTGCCAGGGAAGCGAGAGCAACCGGCGTACATGTTTTGTTTGCACCCGTTTTAGATGTCAACAACAACCCCGAAAATCCGGTCATTGCTTCCCGTTCTTTCGGGGCAGATCCAGACCTTGTGGCTCGCTTGGGTGCAGCCTTTGTGCGAGGTGCGAGAGATGGCGGGGCCTTTACGACAGGCAAACATTTCCCAGGACATGGTGACACATCTGTCGATTCTCATGTAGGTCTGCCCGTTATAGAAGCAGACCGAGCACGACTCGACACGCTCGAGCTTCTGCCCTTCGCTCAAGCCATCAGAGAAGGCGTGGATGCGATCATGACAGCCCACGTCTCACTTCCAGGCCTATTGGGTCCAGATGCGGTGCCGGCAACGCTATCACCTGAGATCATGACAGGCTTGCTCAGGGATGACTTGGGATTCGACGGATTGCTATTCACTGACGCACTCACAATGCGAGCGATTACAGAAGCTTACGGAATCGGTGAAGCTTCTGTCCGCGCGCTGGAGGCGGGTGCAGATGTCCTTCTTTCACCAAAGGATGTCTCAACAGCGGTTGATGCGGTTCTGGCTGCGATTGAAAGTGGACGTCTGACTCGGTTCAACATCGAGGAATCAGTCCGGAGAATCCTTGAAATGAAAGCGAAGCTCGGGCTGCATCTTGGTCGAACTGTATCACTTGATGCGGTGGACCAGGTCGTCGGCTCAGGTGCCCATCTTGCGTTCGCTGATTCAGTCGCTGCTCGCTCGATCACCCTTGTGAGCGATAACCAAGGACTGATTCCTCTTAACCCAGATGGGCCGGGGTTGACCGTGCATATTCGCTATGCTCCGTCGAGTTGGCTGTGGGCGAATCGTTCTTTCTTTGGAGGACTGCTGGCACGCATGCCAGATGTGACCCAAGTGCTATTGGACGAGCGCAGTAGCTCTGAAGCTTATGCTGCTGCCGAGAATATACTGACTGACGCTGACCAACTCATTGTAAGTGTATACGTCCCACCGTCAGTTGGCTCAGGGCCTGAAGCACTTCCGGAAGCTTTCAGGGGGCTCGTGGAAAGAAGTACCACCCAAAGACCCACGATCTTGCTGTCCTTCGCTAGCCCATACCTTCTTCGTGCATTGCCGAGTGTGGAAAGCTACTTGATTGCATGGGGAGACCGAGAGGTATCACAACGCGCAGCTGTGGCAGCTCTTTTCGGCGAAGAAGAGATCTCAGGTCGACTGCCTATTCCTCTCCCGCCAGCCCACAGGATTGGTGAAGGTCTGGATCGTCCAAAAGTGACGGCACGAGTCTTCACAAGGACAGTCGATGACCCTCTGGTAGCTGCTGGTATTGTTGGGCGTGGTCAGGGTCCTGGCCCATTTGGGCAGGAGCAAACACTAGTTGATCCGTCTACTGTAGGAATGTCAGCTGACGGACTTGCTAGGGTTGATTCAATCATCAGGGTCGCACTGGCTGACTCCGCTGCTTCAGGTGCAGCACTAGCGATTGGACGTCGGGGACGCTTGGTATCCCTAGGTGCTTTTGGTGAACTAGCATACGGTAGTGGGCGTCCGGTGACTTCAACGTCGCTCTGGGATCTCGCTTCAGTCTCGAAAGTTGTTGGTACAACGACTGCCGCGATGATCCTTGTGGGAGAGGGTCGTTTGGACCTCGACGCGATGGTCGTGTCGTATCTGCCGTGGTGGTCCAGCGGAGACGAACGAAAGAATGAGATTACCGTGCGTCAATTGCTACTTCATCGTTCTGGCCTGCCACCTTTCCGGCGCTGGTTCTTCAACCATGAGGGATCGGATGACTATAAGCGGGTAGCTGCCGACGAAATGCTCGACATCAATCCTGGGGTAGAAACCATATACTCAGATATTGGGATCATGACACTGGCATGGGTGATCGAGGAGGTCACTCAGCAGTCTCTTGATGCCTTCCTTTCTGATCGCTTGTGGAATGTACTTGGGATGCGCGAGACAATGTACCGTCCCGAGCCATTCCTACGACCACGCATCGCAGCCACGGAATTAGATACGGTTTGGCGTGAGGAAATGGTATGGGGTCGAGTGCATGATGAGAACGCTGATGCATCAGGGGGTGTAGCAGGGCACGCTGGTCTCTTCAGTACGGTTGTTGACCTCTCTGTATTCGCTCGCATGCTACTCAATGGGGGTATGAGTCCAGCTTGTAATCCTGCCCAGAGTCAAGGAGAACCATGCCCCGTAGCGCGCCCTGAACAGCGCCGCGTTGTTGAGCAGGACGTGGTTGATCTATTCACAAGACGCTACGACGAGACATCCTCCCGTGCACTCGGGTGGGACACTCCTTCAGAGCGGTCTTCCGGTGGGGATTACCTGACCTTTAATGCTTTTGGACATACTGGTTACACTGGAACCTCCATCTGGCTCGATCCTGAGCTCGATCTCTGGGTGATTCTTCTAACCAACCGAGTGCATCCAACCCGTGACAACCAGAAGCATATCCCACTTCGCAGGGCGGTTCATGATGCAGCCGCGTTAGCGATCACAGACCAGTCAATTAGAAGACGGATCCCGTGACTTTTCTTGGCTCGGGTCCGACCACCTATAGGGTCTTAGCTAGCAATCCGTGGCCCATGGTTACCACGCCGTGAATCGTGCTTAAGGATATCTCTTGACCGGCTTCACCACACTCGATTTCGCAGTCCTGATCATCTATCTCGGAGGAATCACGATTTGGGGTGCCTGGCTCGGGCGAGGACATAAAGGTGGAACGGACTACTTTCTTGGGAGTCGCTCATTACCGTGGATAGCGGTAATGCTTTCAGTTGTCGCTACCGAAACTAGTACCCTTACATTTCTGAGTATCCCCGGTGTCGCCTACTCGGGGAGCCTGGTATTCCTTCAGTTGACCTTCGGGTATCTGCTAGGGCGAGTTTTTGTATCAGCAGTTCTGCTCCCGGCTTATTACGCCGGATCATTGACGACTGCTTACGCCCTGCTAGAAGAGCGCTTTGGGCTTGGGGTAAGACGTTTCACGTCGGCCATCTTTATGGTGACCCGGCTCCTAGCTGACTCGGTTCGGCTTTTTGCGACCGCGATTCCTCTGGCACTGATCACTGGGTGGCCCTACGCGAACTCAATCATCGTGATTGGAGTTCTCACACTGATCTACACCTATCTTGGGGGTATCAAGGCTGTTGTGTGGGTAGATGCTGCCCAAATGATGCTCTACCTATTTGGTGCATTAGTAGCAGTCTTAGGCATTCAAGCCCTTGTCCCTGGAGGTTGGTCATCAGTGCTCGCCAATGCTCGCCCCGAAGGCAAACTGGCCGTGCTCGACTTATCGTTTGACTGGATGACGACCTATACGCTATGGGCTGGTATTTTTGGAGGAGCCATTTTTACGATGGCGTCTCACGGAACTGATCAATTGATCGTTCAGCGGCTCCTGACATGCCGTGATCAGCGGGCCGCACAAAAGGCCCTTATTGGTAGTGGCGTCGCGGTCATTGTTCAATTTTTTCTCTTTTTGATGGTGGGACTGGGACTCTGGGCTTTCTACGAAGGACGCTCATTTGATTCTACAGATGAGATCTTTGCACTCTTCATCGTCGAACAACTCCCGCCAGGCATCACCGGCTTACTGATTGCCGGGGTCTTTGCTGCAGCGATGTCTTCTCTGTCGTCCTCAATCAACTCACTCGCATCTGCTACGGCATATGATTATTGGGCCCCGATTGTAGGTGCTCGTAATGATGAAGGTAGAATCCTAAAGGCAGGCAAGGTCTTCACGCTGGTGTGGGCCGGCCTACTGACCCTTGGTGCGGTGCTCTTCATCCCACTGTCTACGGGTACCACGGCTGTCGAAGTAGCACTGGGGATTGCATCACTTGTATATGGAGGACTCTTGGGTGCATTTGCACTTGGTGTTTTCACTAAGCGTCCAGGTCAGGTTGCTGTGATAATTGGCGTAGTAGTTGGGGTCGGTACTGTGACAATCTTACGGAATGAGATGGCTTGGCCTTGGTACGTGCTTGTGGGATCTGTTGTGACATTCGTGGCTGGCTCTTTCGCTGGACTTTTTGAAAGCCAGAAGCGCTCAGTGTGAACTTCGCGATTGGTGTAGATGGTGGAGGTACGTGGACACGAGCGGTAGTTGTAGATCAAGACGGCCAGGAATTGGGAAGAGGTGAAACCGAGGGTGCAGTTGTCGAAGCTCATGATCCAACATCATCAGTTGAAGCTGTCAGACGTGCAGTTGATCGAGCGCTTATGAATTCCAGCTTGAGCACTCCGGCTGATATCCTTTTGGCCGGGCTGTCGGGTGCCGGTAATGATGTGGCCCATACTGCTATCGAAGATGCATTGGTTAAGTCGCAGCTGGCAGAGAGAATTATTATAAGCACTGATGTTGAGGTCGCATTTCATGATGCATTCGGTTTTGGACCTGGAATCATGCTTGTTGCTGGGACCGGATCTATAGCTTGGGCGCGTCGATCGGACGGTACCGAGGTTCGTGTCGGTGGTTGGGGTCAACATATCGGTGACGAGGGCAGCGGCTATCAGATTGGTATGGAGGCCCTTCGCTGTATCACTAGGGCCGAAGATGGCCGAGCCGGACCAACAGCACTGCGTGACACCATTTTGCGACACCTTGGCTTAGAGGATATCCAAGGGCTGGTAGGATGGATCGGGATGGCTTCCAAGCGTGAAGTTGCTTCTCTAGTGCCACTTATTACCGAAGCGGCTGCTCAAGAGGATCCGGTGTCAAAGGGAATACTCGAGCTTGCAATACAAGGTTGCCGAGGGCATCTGGAAGCCATTCTCGAGATTTCAGGTCCATGGGTTGATCAGCCAGCTGTCGCGCTTTGGGGTGGCCTCCTCAGCAGCAGCAGCGGGCCTTTACATGATGAGATTCTGAGCATCGTGAGGGATCACGGACTGAAAATCCTAGGTCGGGACCCTGATCCGGCTCTCGGGGCTGCTCGACTGGCTCTAGAACAAGGCTTGTCGAATCGGCAGTAAAATTCTTACATCTGAGTCAAACTGACAGAGAATTAATCTGCTTAAGTCCTTGTAGCCGTTCATTTTGGCAGGTTTTTAAGGCTACTGGTTTGGCACGTGGGTTGCATAGGTCATTAGGCAGCGTAACCAAACTTTGTCAGGAGAAATTATGGCGATCACGAAATACATCCGTCGGAGGCCGATTCGCAGCGGCTGGAGAGATCTCGAAGCAATGTCGAACCGCATGTCACAGTTTTTCGACACAGTGCCCTTTTCGGCGGACTCAGTTGGGTGGGCTTGGGCACCTCAAGTCGATGTGATTGAGACGGATGATGAACTCACGCTCACAGCCGAGTTGCCGGGGCTATCTGAGAATGATGTCACGATCAATCTCGAAAATAGTGTGCTTTCCATCTCAGGAGAGAAGGCTGCAATCCGTAACGAAGATGAGACAGAACAGCGCAGTCATGTGTGGGAGCGCAGGTATGGTTCATTTAAGCGTTCGTTCACCTTACCACGAACCGTTAGCACTGAGGATATCAACGCCCTTTTCAAGAATGGTGTCCTGACGATTCACATGCCAAAAGTTGCGGAGGCCAAGGGTCGTACGATCGAGATATGTAAGAACTGATACTCCGAGGTTGCCAGAAGTGGGCTGGTGATTTGTGATGGTCCAGTTTTTGGCTAACTCCCCAGTACCTCCAGGAGTTCCCTCAAGAGCTCAGGACTATTAGCACAACATACCGGACCTGGACCAAGTCCCAACTCACTTCCATCAGGTCGGGCAGCAGCTCCACCCGCTTCCCGAAGGAGGACGAGTCCGGCCGCAAAATCCCAGGGCATAAGTATCTTTTCCCAGAATACATCAAGTGAGCCCTGGGCTAGATAGCAGAGGTCAAGTGCCGCTGAGCCCCCTCGGCGGATACCAGAAGTAGCCCTCAGTACGCGGTCAAATTCCTCTAGGTACTCAGGGAGGACGTCCAATAGCTTGAAGGGGAAACCTGTACCAGCCATTGAGTTAATAAGCTGGTGCTCTTTTGACACTGAGATGGGCTTGCCATTCTTGAAAGCGCCAATCCCTTCCGCAGCCCACCATCGTTCGCCGCTGGGAGCGCTTGTTATTGCACCTACGACTGGTCGGTCGTCGACAGCTAGAGCAATTGAGGAGCAATAGAGTGGATGGTTGTGCAAGAAATTAGCAGTCCCATCTAGAGGATCCACGATCCAAAGAGGACATCCGTCCCACCGAGCCAATTGGTCTTGGAGGGGCTCATCGCTCTCTTCAGCAAGAATAAGGTGGTCAGGGTGATATTCTTCAATCACCGATATAGCAGCAGCTTGAGCTGCTAAGTCAGTTTGGGAGACGTAGTCAGCGCGAGATTTAATTGAAGCTTCACCGACGAGAACTTTGCCTGCATCCTGTCGGTGAACGGCAGCAGCAGCATCAGCTGCCGCCCGCGCAGTCCTCAGTAGTGGGTCAAGTTCGATGTTCTCTCTCCGTTTTAGATCTCTAAATCTCTGCTCGGGACTGTAGCAGTCCAGCTTGAGCACGCTAAGTTAGCATGCCGGCTCTCGTGAGAAATAAATAACGTATTCCAGTTCTTCAGTCCCTTAAGGCATGACAGAGATCCAACAAAACACACCGAAGAAAAGAATTTTCAGTGGGATGCAGCCTTCCGGTGAAGCCCATCTTGGAAACTACCTTGGAGCTTTACGGCGTTGGGTTGGCATGCAAGATGAATACGACTGTGTGTGGTGCATTGTCGATGATCACGCAATCACCTCGGGGGGTGACCCCGCTGAGATGCCGAGTAGTGTTTTTGACCTCGCAGTTTCTTTCTTAGCTGTCGGACTTGATCCTGAACGGTCAACCATATTCGTACAGTCGGATGTACACGAGCACACTGAGTTGGCATGGCTCTTCAATGCAGTCACACCCGTGGGTGATCTCGAGAGGATGACACAGTACAAGGACAAAGCCCAGCACTTTGAGTCGATACCTGCAGGGATTCTGAATTACCCGATCCTACAGGCTGCTGATATCCTGCTTTATAAGGCGAATGCGGTCCCGGTAGGTGAGGATCAGCGGCAACACCTTGAATTGACGCGAGAGGTTGCTCGCAAATTCAATGCACGATACGGGGAGACATTTCCGATCACTGAGCCGCTGATCGGGGAGGATGTAGGTCGTATTGTGGGTCTCGACGGAGACGCTAAGATGAGCAAATCTCTAGGTAATACAGTTGGGATCCTAGCGAATCCCGACGATGTATGGGATAAAGTGCGTACCGCAGTAACTGACCCCCAGCGGGTGAGGAGAGACGATCCGGGCCGCCCTGAAGTGTGTAACGTATTCGCCCTCCATCGATTCTTCACTGAGGGGAATACCAGGGAAGAAATAGAGGCAGGTTGCCGTTCAGCAGAATTAGGATGTGTTGATTGCAAGCGTGTTCTTTCTGGCAATATCGCTGCATCTTTCGCCCCATATCGTGAGAGAGCTGCTCACTACAGAGAACATCCTAGTGAAGTACGGGATGTCCTCGACCAGGGTGCTGAAAAAGCTCGAAAGATTGCGTCTGAGACAATGCAGGAGGTGCGGCGGAAGATGGGACTAAACTGGAGAAATGCTATTCCTTAGATATCGGCTTGAGCTAGGGTTGCTTGCCGCGATAATTATCAGAGCTATTCATCTAGATAGTTCCGGTGTTTGAGTTGGCTTTCTGGGGTTTTCACATCATCGAATAAGATCAGGCAAATAAGGAGCCAAATTTGGCGCACGAAGAATTGGTGAATCTTGAAGGGACATTCCTACCGGTTACAACACCTTTCGATTCGGTTACGGGAGATGTCGACTATGCAGCCTTTGGAGCTAATCTGCGTAGGTGGTTTGGTAGCCCTATTCGAGGAATCCTGATTGGTGGCTCCACAGGAGAATCAGTCTTTCTAGATGAAGAGGAGCGGTCCAAGCTTATTGAGGAAGCTCGTGCGGTTATACCCGATGAGGCGCTCGTTATCGCAGGTACCGGGTCTGAAGCAACTCGCCACACCATTCAACTGACTCGGCAAGCAGCGACAGTAGGGGCGGACGCAGTTCTCGTAAGTCCTCCGGCTTACTTCAAGGGTGCCATGACGCAGGAAACACTCACGCGTCATTATCGGGCTGTGGCCGATGCTTCGCCCGTGCCTGTGCTGATCTACCAAGTGCCTCTCAGGCTCAGTACGATCGAGTTTTCTACAGATCTGGTTGCCACCCTATCAGACCATCCAAATATCATTGGGATTAAGGACTCACGAGGGGAAATCGACTTATTGATCGAACTTGTACAGCAAACTGTTGATGGGTTCCAAGTGCTTACGGGTAATGGCTCAGTGCTATATCCAGCCCTAGGAATTGGGGCCGTTGGAGGAATTGTTGCCGTTGGTCTAATGGCGGCTGATCAGGCAGCTAATATTTCTGTAGCGTTTCAGGCAGGGCGACTTGAAGAGGCGGAGCGGCTTCAAGAACAGATAGCTCCTGTAAACCAAAGTATTGTGGGAGGCATGGGCGTTCCTGGTATCAAGGCAGCCCTAGACTTACTAGGCTTCTCTGGAGGATTTCCAAGGCCCCCATTGACACCGGTTTCCGAGCTTGGCATTGAAGAAGTTAAGGGGATCTTAGAGACTGCAGATTTGTTGGAATATGTCAGAGTCTGAGCTGAGTTCGACTACCCTTTAGAGTGCAGGATCTGGGTTCGTTGACACCCCCTAGGGTCGCCCCTAGCTTTTCTCGAAGGACGCACCAGCCAACGGGCTTTCCCCAGATGGGGCGAGCCCGTTTTTTTATAGGCTTGTGTCCCAAGAACTCTCGATTCCATCGTTGAGGAAGCATGGCTGCTCAAGGGTCTTGCACGGTAATAGTCGGTTGCCAGTGGGGTGATGAAGGCAAGGGAAAGATTGTGGATGTCCTCGCGGAAGGCGTGGACATTGTGGCACGATACCAGGGAGGCGCTAACGCGGGGCACACTGTGCACGTTGGGGAAGATGAGTTTGTACTTCATCAGATCCCGTCTGGTATCTTGCACGAAGATAAGAAGTGCCTCCTTGGGAATGGTGTTGTACTAGATATTCGACAGTTCTTTGAGGAATACGATGCTCTTATCGCTCGAGGCGTCGACCTCAGTGGTCGCGTAGGTGTAAGTAAGCGGGCTCAACTGCTTCTCCCATATCATCGACTGTTAGATCACGCAGCAGAAGATTCCGCTGCTCAAAAAATTGGAACAACCGGGAGGGGAATTGGTCCGGCGTACGAGGACAAGGCCGGCCGCAGGGGGGTTCGAGTTGCTGACCTCGGAAATGTGGAAAAACTCCAGAAGAGAATTCACATAGCCCAGGAGCGCATTTGCCGACGGCTAGAGCAACTAGGTGTAGTGGTTACTGAACAGCTAGATATCGAGATGGCAGAGGCCTTGGCGTTAGGAGATCGACTCTTGGCCCTCGGAACGGATATTGGGAGGGACATTTCTAGTGCGCTCTTGGATGGTAGAAGAGTGCTTCTCGAGGGCGCGCAAGGTACGGCCTTGGATCTCGACCATGGAACGTATCCATTCGTTACCTCATCTAATACGACGGCTGCTGCTGCTGCGACCGGTACTGGAATAGGTCCCACCTCTATAGATACGGTGGTTGGGGTGGTAAAGGCGTATACTACTCGCGTTGGCGAAGGACCATTCCCAACCGCATTTGATCCGGAAATGGATGAACATATCCGGGCACTTGGCGGAGAATTTGGGGCTACTACGGGGAGGCCTAGGCGATGTGGTTGGTTCGATTCCGTGCTCGCACGTTTTGCCTCTCAGGTCAACGGGCTTACTGGGCTCGCAGTAACCAAGCTGGACGTGCTTGACACCATACCGGAACTTCAGGTAGCAACGGGATATCGCATGCCAGATGGGACCATAACAGATGATTTCCCTGCTGATACCTGGTCTCTTTCCCGTGTTGAGCCAGTATATGAGACGTTGCCAGGTTGGGAACAGTCAACATGTGATGTCCGCAAGCTCGAGAACCTTCCGGCTAATGCTCGTGCATACTTGGACCGGGTCTCTGAGCTGGCGAACGCACCGGTCCACTGGGTTTCCGTTGGGAGCCAGCGCAGTCAAATTATTGAAGTGGCTTAATCCATCTGATTCTAGTTTCTGCAGTTCAGAGGGATAAAGAAATTTATAGAGCCGATTTGGTCGGAAATCACTACTTGAGAATGGCTTCAGGCCAGTGTGATGCCTCTTTAAGCACTGCTGGAAATTGAGCAGGTCAGAAACACGTTTATTGACTATCGCTGTACAGCCAACGACTACTCTTTTATCCTTGGCCTCCGCTCTGTTCGGGGTTTACCACCCCCGAGACCGTGCTCGCGAACGCAGAACGGTTAGCGCACCCTATAACACCTGAGAAGATGCCCGCAAAGATTCGACTTAGAAGGATGGGTCGTAAGAAGAAGGCCCACTATCGCATCGTAGTTGCAGATAACGACTCGCCACGTGATGGACGGTTTATAGAATCGATCGGCTACTACAAGCCGCTTTCCAACCCTGCACGTCTCGTGCTGAATCTTGAGCGTGTTGATCATTGGCTCGGTGAGGGAGCCCAGCCGTCGGGGACTATGAAGTCATTGATAGCTAAGGCGAGGAAAGGTGGGGATTCCCTCGTAGCTTTGGGTGAAGCTGATCCAGAAGAGCAAAAGGCTAAGCGTGCAGAGGCTTTAGCTGCCCGACGAGCCGCAGAAGAGAAGGCTGCTCAGGAAGTTGCTGCTAAGGCTGCTGAGGAGCCAGCTGAAGAAGAGGCTGCTGAGGAGCCAGCTGAGGAAGAAGAGGCTGCTGAGGAGCCAG
>CAJWPN010000034.1:0-25276 GCA_913045345.1 uncultured Gemmatimonadales bacterium | reverse complement strand
CTCCAGATCGTTAATCAACCAGCTAAACCAAGAGGCACCGTCAAAGGACTGGGGTTGAGCTGTATTATCTAGTCTTTACCAAGACTTAGTTCATAAGACAGATGCTATGAGAGAGCTACACTCAAATCAAATGTGCATGCTTCAAGCTTCTGCTTAGGGAGTGTGTGCAGTTGAGTGATAGCAAAATCCAACAGCAGTTCGGTGTTCACTACAATTGGTTCATAAAGCGAGACATGTTAAATACTACCAGCGAATGAAGGACATCCTTCATGAGATTGCTGCCGGGGTGGCGGAACGGTAGACGCGGTGGCCTCAAAAGCCGCTGTCCTTCGGGGCGTGCGGGTTCGAATCCCGCCCCCGGCATTCAGGAATTGAAGGGTGGTTCAGTTGCTAGGATCGTCCCGCAGAATAGCGAGCCCCGCAGGGCTACACAAAAAACCCTGCGGGGCTCGGACTTACTTTGGGCCTTCAAAATAGAAAGAAGGCCGCCTCAGACGTTTCTAGTATCCTCGGTCCTCAGCGTCTCCATCATCGGAGTCGCTGCTGGCTGAGTCGTCTCCGCCCCAGCTCGGTGCTTCTGGTTCAGCGACTTCCGGCTCAGCGACTTCTGGCTCAGCGGCAGCTGGTTCAGCGACTTCCGGCTCAGCGGCAGCTGGTTCAGCGACTTCTGGCTCAGCGGCAGCTGGTTCAGCGACTTCTGGCTCAGCGGCAGCTCCATTATCGGAGTCGTCCCCAGCTGCCATAAGTCCTGTGATGAGAACAAGCAAGAAACTTGCAATTGCGACACCGGCAATGACCGTAGCGAGGTTGCCTAGAAAGCCAACCAAAAACTCGCCAAGAACTGGAATGTCCATCAACACTCCATCATTTGGCGTGCCCATTGCTGGATCCCCACCAGCATCTGCGATGATTGGTAGAAAAACAGCTAGTACGTAGATCGCTACCCGAGTGGCCACGTCTTCAATTGGATTTAAGAATCCCATGACGAGACCGAGCAGCACTAGCACGAGTGCGTAATACGCAAACATATCCGGAAGAAGCGTTGCTAATGCAGCAACAACTACCGATCCCCACAACAGACCTTTCTGACTCATATGACGACCTCTCGTTGATGTTTCGCAACAAATCGCTGAATTACAGCTTAAGCGCGACCCCTTGTATATAAGCCAGCGAGGCGCTCACGTAAAATCAAAGGTCGAAAACCGTGTAGGCTGGAGGACATGTTGGCAGGGTACAATCACCTAAAGCTGGATCGTGTTGTCTCTCATGCCCTTGGGAGGTACTCCACACGTCTATATAATAAAGCGCTATGGTAGTAACTGAGCTGCGTGACCCTGAGATAAAGATATAACTGCAGGAGGCAGATTCGCTGGAGAAACGATGGACGACAATGTGAGCGATCCGAAGAATACCCTTTCGATCCGTGATAACCGGACAGGGCGAGACTACGAGGTCGATATCCTGGAGGGTGACGTTATCCGGGCCATGGATCTGAGAAAGATCAAGGTCGAGGATACTGACTTTGGGATGATGGCCTATGACCCGGCGTTCACTAATACCGCATCAACCTATAGCACAGTGACGTATATCGACGGGGGTGAAGGGATCCTCCGTTACCGTGGGTACCCGATCGAACAGCTTGCGGAGCAGAGTTCCCATTTGGAAGTCGCATACCTGATACTCAAGGGAGAGTTGCCGACTGACACTGAACTCGCAGAGTTCGTAAATGATGTTACGACCCATACCTATGTGCACGAAAACCTGAAGGATTTGCTTGAAGGCTTCCGATACGATGCCCACACAATGGGGATGATGGTTAGTGCGGTCAGTGCGCTTTCGACGTTTTATCCGGAAGCTAAGGAAGTTAGAGATCCAGATGTGCGCTGGCAGCAGATCGTTAGGCTTGTAGCGAAGATGCCGACGATGGCTGCATATGCTTATCGACGTCTTCGCGGGCTTCCTTACGTGTATCCTGAGAATGAACTCTCGTACACGTCAAACTTCCTAAACATGCTGTTTCGTATTGAAGCCAAAGACTACGAGGAGCCAAATCCGGTACTAGAGCGGGCCTTGGACGTTTTATTCATCCTTCATGCGGATCATGAGCAGAACTGTTCAACCACAACGATGCGTGCCATTGGATCTTCTGGCACAGACCCATACTCGTCGCTTGCAGGGGCGATGGCGGCTCTCTATGGCCCTATGCACGGCGGTGCTAACGAAGCCGTGCTTCGGATGCTCGAGCGTATTGGTACGCTGGATAATGTCCCTGGGTTTATTGAGCGTGTAAAGGCAAAAAAAGAACGGCTTATGGGCTTCGGTCACCGGGTTTATAAGGCATACGACCCTCGTGCCAGTATCATCAAGCGCACAGCTGATGAGGTTTTTGAGGTAACAGATCGTAACCCACTGCTAGACATAGCATTAGAGCTTGAGAGGATCGCGCTAAATGAGGATTATTTCATCGAGCGTAATCTGTATCCAAACGTCGATTTTTACTCTGGTATGATCTATCAAGCAATGGGTTTCCCCGTGGAAATGTTCCCGGTCCTTTTCGCGATCCCAAGAACTGTTGGATGGCTAGCGCAGTGGGATGAGCTTCTCAGAGATCCGGAACAACGGATTGCTCGACCGCGTCAAATCTATGTAGGGTCAGATGTTCGTGACTACATACCCATCGGGGAGCGTGGGTGAGCATAAAGCAGTGACTACACCGGTCTGTATAGACCTCCTCCATTTGGGGCTTGAGGGTGCAATCGCGTGCTATCTGATCGATGGAGAAGAGCCTGCCATCGTTGATCCGGGTCCGACAACCACACTTGAAAGGCTTACATCAGAACTCGCCGTTCATGGGATTGGCAGTAAGGATCTTCGGCATATACTGCTGACCCATATTCATCTGGATCATGCAGGGGCCACTGGAGACCTGTGTCAGATATTTCCACATGCAACTGTGTATGTCCACGAAGATGGAGCACCACATCTAGCTGATCCCGATCGGCTGGTAGCTAGCACTAGGAGAACATTCGGGGACGCGCATGACCGCTTATGGGGGGAGATGAAACCGGTCGCGAATGAGCGAATAAGAGTCTGGTATCAGGGTCAGGATGACCCCTGGAAGGGACTCCGTCCTTTGCCGACCCCTGGTCACATCGACCACCATCTTGCCTATTTGGATGAGCGTGATGGTACGCTTTTTTCGGGTGACTCGATGGGGATTGTTCTGTCAGGTGGTCCGACTCATCCTCCGACACCACCACCTTCGGTGGATCTGCGCGCCTGGGCTGACACGCTTTCAGAAATCTGTCAGTTAGGCTCAGAAAGATTCGCGGTGACTCACTTTGGTATTTATGAAGATGTTGATGGACGCTGCAGCGAGCTTCAGGATTGCCTTAATGAACTCGAAGCCAGAGTGCGAATAGGTCTCGCGAATGGTGACAATGAAGACGCACAGCGATTTGGACACGAGGTGCGTGAAGAAATGGCAAAATATATGGGTCCAGAAAGGGCAATCCGCTACTTCGAGATGTTTTCTGCATCGATAGATTGGGAAGGTGTAGCTTTCTATTTAAAGCGAAATCCTTAAATAGAGACTGACCTTAACCAGATGGGGGTACGTGATTTGATAGGCCAGGTATTCGCTCTCGGTACTCGAATCCTAGGGGCAAGCACGTTGGTAATGCTCATCACTATACCTTCTGCGGCTGCTATGGTAGTGCAGCAGGATGATTCGTCATTAAGGCCAATTCCAGCACCAGTAGTTCCTCCGCAGTTCTATGAGAGAGCACTTGCTCGAGGATGGAGAAGTGAGGATGGGAGCCCGGGCCATTCATACTGGAAGCAGTCGGTCTCATATGATCTCGATGCGCTGCTAGACCCCGAGACAGGGCATCTAGAGGGCACAGCCCGAATCCGTTATGCAAACAATGCGCCTGCGACGTTGCCGAGCGTTTTCTTGTATCTGTTGCAGAACCTTCATAAGGAGGGTTCACCTCGCTTGAATTCTGAGGAGATCACTGGTGGTGTAACTCTGACCAGCGTATTTGCGGATGGAGAAGAATTGAGCGAGGGGGATTTAGAAGAAGTTCCCAGCTATAGAGTTGACGGAACGTTGCTTGAACTTCGACCGAGCTTGCCGGTTGAGGAAGGGGACACACTTGAACTCGAGATTGGATGGGAGGTGACACTTCCTCAGAATGGTTCAGGCCGAATGGGTCACTCAGATCATGACATGTATTTTGTTGCCTACTGGTTCCCGAAGATGGCTGTTTTTGATGATCTCAGACTTTGGGATGTAGAGCCCTATCTCGGGAATGCAGAATTCTATGACGGATTCGCAGATTACTCGGTTGCTCTGACGGTGCCCGCTGGCTGGACAGTGATGGCTACCGGTTCACTAGAGAACTCTGAAGAGGTTTTCTCAGCACTGACGCTCGACCGTCTTGAGGAAGCTGCTGTCTCAGACGAACTGGTGACGATTGCGGGACAGGCTGAAAGAGATGCAGGGACGGTCACAGCATATCCCGATGATGGAATGCTAACCTATCGGTTCACGGCTGATAGTGTCCGAGATTTCACATGGACGACGTCTAACATACAGCGCTGGGATGCAACTTCAGCACTGGTTCCTGACCGGGATGATGATGGTCAGGATGACCGTGTGCTAATCCACTCCTTTTGGCGTCCGGACCGGGCGCCGCTGTGGACGCAGCAGTGGCAATATGCAAAGCAATCAATTGAGCATCATTCAGCCTATACGGGTTACAGCTATCCTTGGCCTCACATGACATCAGTTGAGGGTGCAGACATCATCAACGGTGGGATGGAATTTCCGATGCTGACTCTTATTGGTCCTTACGAGGATGGTGGAGCACAGGCTTTATTCAGCGTCACATCACATGAGCTTGCTCATATGTGGATCCCGATGATCGTTGGGTCAAATGAGAAACGACATGCGTGGATGGATGAGGGCACAACGACCTTTCTAGCGAACGAAAGCCTCATAGAATTCTGGCCTGGTGTCGACCATCATCGAGTAGAAGCCAGAGGTTACTTGTATGTAGCTCAAGAGGGCCTTGAGCAAAGCATGATGAGACATGGTGACTGGTATGAACCGGGTCCGGGTTATGGAACCGCTTCATACCCTAAGCCAGCGACACTAATGGTGGCATTAAGAGAGTTGATTGGGGAGGATACGTGGGAAGCCGCATACCGAGCTTTTATTTCGGAGTGGGCATTTAAGCACCCCACTCCGTGGGACTTTTTTGCCACCTTCGAACGCTTTGCAGAACAGGATCTCGATTGGTTTTGGACTTCGTTCTACTTCGATACGTGGAAGCTGGACCACGCGGTTGGTCTGGTCCAGCCACGTACAGGAGGAGGAGGAACTGTCGTTATTGAAGACCGGGGGTTCGCTCTGTTCCCAGCTTCGGTACGTATAAGGACATCAGGCGGTGAAGAATTAGAAGAATTTATTCCTGTGGAGCACTGGCTTGCCGGCAATACTCAGTATGAGATCGAAATTCCGCGCGAAGCTGGATCTGTGATACGAGTCGAGATCGACCCTGATGGCTACACTCCCGATGTAGACCGCACCAATAATTTTTGGCCGGGGGGCTAGCTTTCTTTGCATCGATCACATGATAGATATGCTGTTTTGAGATTTGCAGCTTAAGTAAAACTCTTGATATCTGGAGGGCTCTGCCGAAGGGCTGTCAAATATCGGAAAGGACCGGTGCTGGTTCGCTTCAGTTTAGTTGGATGCTCCAAGCTGTCGGACAAAGAGCTTTTCTGCAGTTTTTGCTGGTGTATAGGTGCACCAGGGACACGGAGTGCTCGGACATCGTTGGCGACCACGTTAATCGTAGTGCCATCTTTTTGTAGTCGACCACTTACAGCCAGAAACGTTTCCATGCGAACGGCGTTTCGGTCTCGTTTATAGACATCAGGCTTCACGATGACGTTGATTGGCCCGTGTTCATCTTCCATCAACACAAAGACGTACCCCTTGGCAGTTCCTGGTCGTTGACGTGTTGTGACAAGCCCCGCAACACGCACCGTGCTCCCTTGTCTGAGAAGTGGAAGTCGGTCAGAGGTCAGGGTGTCTTTTGGTAGGACATTTTTGAGCAACGATAGCGGGTGGAGTTCAGTTGAGAAGTGGAGCATTTGGTACTCAGCGATCAGCTGTTCAGTTTGTTCAACTTCCGGGAAAGAGAGATTCTCATACGGATTGCCCAAGGCGAGTTCAGTCTGCGCGTGATTATTACGACTGCGTTTACAGCTGTTATTCGTGTCAGGTCCGAGCCATAGCCCTGCTTGCCAGAGGAGTTCGCGCCGGGTGAGACCAAACTCGTTGAAGCCACCCACCCAGATCAGGTTCTCGATCGCAGGACGCTGGAGCTCAGAGGGTGTTCTGCGTAAGAAGTCAGTGAGAGAAATGTAAGCGCCGTTACACCTGCGTTCCTTGACGATATGCTCGGCGATTTCAGTCCCCCAGTTTCGTACAAATCCGAGCCCTATACGCAAGTCAGTTCCCTCGGCGGTACACACTACATCACTTTTGTTTATGTGAGGGAGCAGCGTTTGAATCCCATTGCGGCGTGCATCCCGACCGAGGGCGTCGAGTGAATAGAAGCCCATCGGCTGGTTATTGAAGAGTGCGACATAGAATTCGGTCGGGTAGTGATGACGTAGCCAAGCTGATTGGTACGCTAGCAGGCCGAAAGCAGTAGCATGGGATTTTGGGAATCCGAATTCGGAGAAGGCTGTCACTTGTGCGAATACTTCACGTGCTGTTGCCTCGTCGACTCCGTTGGCTAATGCACCTCTCCGGAAGTTTTTCCAGTGGGTCATGAGAGCTTCTTTGGAGCGTTTCCGACTCATCGCACGTCTCAGTTCCTCTGCTTGGCCATCCGAGAAATTTGCAAGTGCCTGACAAATCTTGAGAACTTGGTCCTGGAAGATTACCACACCGAGTGTTTCACCGAGTGCTTCTTCTAGGAGGGGATGGGGATAGGGGATCTCATAGTTGGGATTTTCTCGAATTATCTCACGCCTTTTCACATAAGGATTTACCGCACCACCCACGATGGGTCCGGGTCGTACGATTGCTACCTGAATAGCAAGTTCAGCAAGGTTTCTTGGGCGAGTACGTCGAAGCATCTGGATTTGGGCACGACTTTCAACCTGGAACAAGCCGACTGTGTCACCTGAGCAAATGCGGTCATAGATCGCCTTTTCTTCGAAATTGATACGTGATAGGTCAGGGGCTTTGTCATGACGTTGAGCGATCAGATCAATGCTGTCCTCAACCAGAGAGAGCATGCCGAGCGCGAGGAAGTCAATTTTGATGAAACCTGCGTCTTCACACGAATCCTTATCCCACTGGCATAGGACTCGACCTTCCCAGGCAGCGGGCTCAAGAGGAACGATCTCGATGAGCGGACGGCTTGAGATGATCATCCCACCCACGTGCTGAGAAATATGGCGTGGAAGTCCAGAGATATTTTCAGCGAGTTCACCGAGCAGTTTCCAGAGATGAGCATCTGCACGTGCTTTAAACTCAGGTAGAGCGCTGATTTCTTCAGCAAGCATGGAGGCTGAGCGGTGTTCAGCGAGTTTGGATAGTTTTTCGAGTTCACCAATAGGCAGATCGAGTGCTTTCCCAATTTCACGGACTGCTGAACGAAGCCGGTATGTCGGGAAGGTACAAACGAGTCCCGTATGGTTATATCCGTACTTTTCATAGACACGAAGAATCAGCTTCTCTCGGATGTCTCTAGGAAAGTCCAGGTCAATGTCGGGAACGTTCTGAAGTGCTTCGTTAAGGAAGCGACCTAGGAAGAGGTTGTTCTTTACTGGGTCGATGTGAGAGAGTCCAATCAAATAGCAGATGATTGACGATACTGAAGAGCCTCGGCCTCGGCCTGGAGGTAGGCCAGCCCGGGCTCGAGGTGTGTCTCCACGAACTTCCCGTGCAACCTCATTAGCCAGTGACATGATATCACGGTAGACGAGAAAAAATCCTGCGAGTCCGTGCAGATCTACGAGGGAGAGTTCGGTATGTAGGCGTTCCTCGGCCTCTTTTATCTCAGTGCCTCCAGTCTCATACAGCGTGGAGATTTTGGCCTTACAAATTGCAGTGAGTGTTTTAAGAGCATCGCCATGATCTGATCCTTCAAAGTTGGGAAACTCGTACCCGATGTCTTCGGTCAGATCAAAGGCGGCACAACGTTCGGCGATCAGAAGCGTATTCGTAAGTGCTTCTGGTCGATTTTCAAAACGGTGTTGCATCTCCCAGGGTTCCGGAAGATGGAAGAGACGGTTCGCCCGACGTGCTCTGTGAGCGCCTTCGAGTGTAGTCCTGTTTTTGATTGATACCAGGATATCTTGGAGTTGATGCCGTTCTGGCCTGTGATAGTGGACATTTCCTGTGGCGACGACTCCAAGTCCCAGACGGCCTGCGAGGCGGGAAAGTGCTTTGTTACGGGATGCATCTCCCTTGACACAGTTGTCTTGCAATTCAGCAAAGACATTTCCGGGACCAAAGGATTGCACGAATTGCTTTGTCAACGTTTCTGCTTCAGCTACAGAAGATTCCAGTGCTGCTGCGATCGGACTTTTTCGACATCCAGTGAGTAGGATCAATCCTTCGGAAAGCTCCAGTAGGGAGGATAGTGGAAGTCGAGCATCGCCCCGTTCTGAGCCCATGTGTGCTTCGGTCAGAAGCCGACACAGGTTGGAGTAGCCGGAAGAGGATTCCGCCAGGAGAGTGACGTGGTGGCCATCTTTGGGTTCTTCCATATTCGGAAAGCAATCACGGAGTGTGACCTCAGCACCAGTAATTGGTTGGAGACCGGACAGGCGCGCTGTCTGCGCAAACTCCATTGAACCATAAAGGCCGTTATGGTCAGTCAGAGCTAAGGCTGGGTAGCCAAGCTCAACAGCACGCATGACCAATTCCTCCGGGTGGGAGGCACCATCCAAGAAAGAAAAACCAGAATGACAGTGCAGCTCGATGTAAGGGTTCATTACCGGGTCCTTGACCTCCGCGCATACCCACCCGGCACATCACCGAGTGCTTTAAATCACCTTGTTCCCACGTTTGTGGGCGCACCTCACTTGATCTCGAAATGGAGAAACCGAAGATAAACCGAATATATTGCTCTGCAAATGGGTCAGGGTGATTTACGAATGAGTCTTAAGGCCTGAAATAGGGTTTTCTGTCTACTGTTGCCTGGGTACCTGATAGAGCTGTACGATGCGCTCGACCTTAAGGGAGTATACCCATGTCTGACGTTGTATATACCTCTGCTATTGAGATTGTGCGTATCAAGGGCCCACACCGCCACGCTTGGCTTCCGGCTCATGAAGGGCCAGTCGAGTTTGGTGTTCACGGTGCAATCCAAGAGCACTATGGTGTGGAACCCGAACGTGAGATCACTACCACGCTGGATTATGTGATTGCCTCAACTGGCGGTTGACTATTAGGAACCTTCGGAGGCGCGCTGGAAGCGCGCGGGATCAAGGCCAGTGACGGGACACTAACCGCTCAGGTTAGCGGAGAAGTTGAGACAGAGGACGGGATACTTGTTATTCGCAGGATTCACGTCACCTATCAGCTAGAGGCAGAAGAAGAGCACCGGGATACTGTCCAACGTGTGCATGAGATGCACGCTGATAGATGTCCGGTTTATAAGACGCTGTCACCTGCGATAGATATCACAACGGAGTATCAGTTAGAGGCGACTATTTCCTGAATAGAGCCAACTCTTCAAGGGAGGCCATGAGAACATATGAGAGAGGTGTCTATTAGATCTGTCCAAAGAGTGTCTTTCCTTCACTGAGAAGGTCGCCACATGCGATTGATACTCTTTCCGACATGCTCTCTTCGGCTTTCTTCAGGTACGATCGTGGATCATAGACTTTCTTATTGCCGATTTCTCCATCTACCTTGAGTACGCCTTCATAGTTTGTCATGAAGTGGTCCACAATCGGTCGCGTGAACGCATACTGTGTGTCGGTATCAACGTTCATTTTGATGACTCCGTATGCCAATGTCTCACGGATCTCTTCAAGTAAGCTTCCGCTGCCCCCATGGAAAACGAGGTCCATCTCTGCTTCAGAGCCATACTTATCGGTTACGGCAGCTTGCCCTTTTTTGAGGATCTCTGGACGTAGCTTCACAGCTCCAGGTTTGTAATGACCGTGCACATTCCCAAAAGTTGCCGCAAATGTGAAGCGGCCAATTTCGTGAAGTGCTTCATACACAGACAGCATATCCGTGGGTGTAGTGTATAGCTTTTCCTCGGGGGTATCTTCAGTCCCGTGTGCACCGTCTTCTTCACCTCCTACAACGCCAGCTTCCACCTCAAGGACGATCTCATGCTCGGCACACATGCGCAGGTACTCTTGGGATATGGCCATGTTGTCATCTAATGACAGGTTTGATGCATCAAGCATATGGTTCTGGAACAGGTTCGTCTCACCTCTACTCCGCCGCTCTGCTGTGGCCCGTATCAGCGGTTTGAGGAAGTCTTCTGCCTTATCAGGTGGACAGTGGTCAGTGTTGATAGCGATCAGCACATCGTACTGCTGGGCGAGGGTGTGCGCGGCCTCTGCAAGCACGATGCATCCGTAGGCTGCATCCTTATTCGCAAGTCCGGACGCGAACTGTCCCGCTCCCGTTGAAAACTGGATAATCCCATCGGATTTTGACTCTGCGAAGCCCTTCATCGCAGCATTTAGTGTCAGGATAGATGTACAATTGATCGCGGGATACGCGTATTCAGAATTCTGGGCTGAATCGAGCATCTGTTTGAACTGATCAGGTGTGGCAATCGGCATTCTAGATCTTGGATGAGATTATTTGTTCAGGACAGCGCTAATGTAATAAAAATTAGGAACTCTGTGTGCCCGCCATATTAGCCTTAGCGATGCTGGAGCGGATCTACATACCCGGGGGTGTGAAACGTCCATCGATTGCCGTCCATCCGCCATCCGCAAACAGAACTGTTCCAGTCACATAACTTGCCGCTTCAGACGCCAAAAATACCGTAGGTCCGGCCATCTCTCGTGCTCCCCCCCAGCGCTTGAAGATATTACGTTCAGCGTAAGCCGAGTACCATGCCGGTTTGTCCTTAATTTGTGCAGTGAGCGGTGTATCGATCACACCTGGTGCAATTGCATTAACACGCACGCCCAAAGGACCTAGCTCAGCAGCTGCGGCCCGAACCATCTGCACAATTCCTGCTTTAGTGGCTGCATACATGCTTTGGCCAGGCTCAACAACTACTGATCGAATAGAAGAAAAAAGAATAATCGAGCCTGATCCTTGGGATGCCATGATCCGTCCAGCAGACTGGATCACGTGTGCGTTTCCCTTGAGGTTCACGCCGAGTACTCGGTCAATCTCTTCATCCGTGTAATCCAGAATCGGTTTACGGACATTTACACCAGGTGTGCAGACGACAATATCGAGAGAGCCCTTCTTAGTATTGAACGACTCAAAAGCGGCAGTAACAGCTTTCCCGTCTAAGATATTGAGTTGGCCGGCATCTGCTTCACCACCCATATCTGTGATTGTTGCGGCTGTGTCTAATGCTCCTGTGATATCAACATCCAGGCAAAGTACGGATGCACCGTGTTCGGCAAATGCGATTGCAACTGCCTCGCCAATTCCTGAAGCACCACCCACCACGGCAGCGTTCTTCCCTTCAAGACTGAACATCGAAACCATCAATTTACTCCTTAAGCTTAGAACGCATTTTTTATTGGATGCGTGTTTGGCGGGCCAAGAAGACTAAGAAAAAAGCAACTGCCGATGCCATGATCCCCATCAGTGTGGGGTCGAGTAAAGCAGATACTTCACTAAGGCGTGAGAGTCGAACAGTGAAAAGCACAGCAATTCCAACCCCGATTGCTGAGAGAGCTTCAGGTACCCCGGCTTTCCGCGTATGTAGACCGAAGGCGATTGGCACGAACAGACTAACGCTCAGCACCGAGTAGAATACCCTGAGCGAATCGATCACCGTCGGGATTATAATTGCTAATAAGATGCCCAGAATACCGCCGATGATAGCTGCATAGCGGGCAACCCTTAGAACCTGGCCGTCCGTCGCTTCTGGGGCTACGTAACGCTTATAGAGGTCTTTTGACAGGGATGTGGAGAGCATAAATAGGATCGCATCGGCGCTACTGACTTCCGCCGAGAAGACTGCCGCGAGACCTAGTGCACCAAAAACTGTCGGTAAGCCGAGCGTTAGCACTGTGGGTACAGCGAACTCTACTTGTTCCAAATCAGGGATGTACACTCGAGCAATCATCCCGAGGAGTGGTGGCGCCATTGCGAATACGAGGAGGACGAGTCCCTGTATACCAATCCCAATTCGCAGCACTCGCTCGCTCGAAGCACCGTATGCTTTCTGGAGCAGGCCAGGGGAGATGATGAAGGCTGGAACGATCAGAGCGACCAAGATGATACCGGATCCAGGTCCCGACCAAAAATCCAAGTATTCTGGTGTGGGTGCTGCTGCTACGACGACCTCCCACCCACCTGCAATCGACAAAGCGAGCGGGACACCAATTGCGAAACCGAGTAACAGTACAGCGAGTTGAACCATATTCACCCAGGCAGAGGTTAACAGTCCCCCGGCACTGAAGTAGGCGGTCATCACAACGCCACCAATAAGAGCTCCTGCCCATCGAGGTGCTCCGAGGACCCACTCAAGGATTTGCGACATCGCGATGAGCTGTGCGGCTAAGATTATTAGCGTGAGCACCCACAATAGGACCGCGATTGTTGCACGTACCGAGCTGCCATATCGGTACTCTAAATAGTCACCAGCCGTGTAGAGTCCGTGCGCGGAAGCAATCCGCCAAATGCGGGGTCCAAGCCAGATGGACAGTAATAGTGATCCGATACCAGCTGATCCGACCCACCACCATGCTGAGATGCCATTTGAATAACCAAGACCCGCCGCTCCAATGATCGACCCTGCTCCAATGTTGGCTGCAAGAAACGTCGAAAAAATCAGCCCGGTCCCAAGGCTTCGATCCGCAACGAAGAAACTCTTACTCCCCCGGACACGCCTCGAGACCCAAAGGCCGAAGAAAATGAGAGCGGCGGAATAGCCTATAAGGATTCCAAGTTGGAGTGCGACGCTCTGTTCCATGTCCCAGTTCAACTGGATCTGGCTTTTCTAATTTTAGGTCGCATGAGCAGGTGGTCTGTTACTACCTACCCAGATCCGAGACACTCGGAATCCCGGGTAAGCCTTCAGCTAACCTTACCGCTCTAAGAATCGCTTCAGCCATTACATCAGCTGCTAATGCTCCGATTAGGGTCACATTTTCTTGCCCTTCGAGTGTCCCAGTCGCTAGGGCAAAAACCGTGTCACCATCTCCCATTGTGTGGGCTGGATAGATTGTCCGAGCAAGTCCGTCTTGTGCCATTTGGGCAATTTTCGTCGTCTGGGCTTTTGTGAGTCTTGCGTTCGTCGCCACCAGCCCAATTGTAGTATTTGCGCCGCTCTCGATCCCAAGCTCGAGGTCTTGGCTACGACCTTCACCTCGGAGCACTTTGCGTGCATCCAGGAATCCCGCACCATCCGGGTTCAGCATCCCAGCTACCACTTCGCCTGTTGCTGGATCAATGATATCACCCACCGCGTTCACCGCGACGCCAGCCGCCACCACTAGGCCGTTACCAAGCGTGATTGATGCTGTGCCGAAGCCGCCTTTCATGGGTCTCCCTCCACCCATCTTCCCAACTGTAGCACCTGCGCCTGCTCCAACCGACCCTTCTTCTGGAGGCGTAATCGATGCTGTTTCAGCAGCGATGTAGCCACACTCGGGTCCGGGACGGATCTTTCTGTCTCCCTCTAGTCCGAGGTCGTACAGGATCGCCCCGACAACGATTGGTACAACCTTTTGTCCAACGCGGTAACCGATATCCTCCTCGTCCAGATACCGCATGACACCTGAACCCACATCCAGACCAAATGCACTTCCACCTGAGAGAACAACCGCGTTCACCCGCTCAACGCTGTTAACTGGATCAAGTAGTGCTAACTCCCTGGTCCCCGGGGCACTTCCACGCACATCAACCCCCCCAGTTGCACCGTCTCTAGCGATAATGACGGTACATCCTGTTGCTCGTTCGCTAAGCGTATAGTGCCCGAGCTCAAGTCCGCTAACCGCTGTTAGTCCCCAAGGGTCTATTGCTGGATTCTCTTGAGCTATCAGTAGCTCATGTGAGATCGGGGCCCCCAAAAGGAGGGCCCCGATCCAAAGCTTTCGCATACTCAGGATTTGTTACTCCCTAGGTAGCCCAGGCTCCACATCCAATTGTTCATCTGGCAAGCCGAAGCAGTAATAGAATCCATTTCCTCCGGTAGCCTGAAGATTTTCCTGGCTACAGCCCCTGGAGTTGTGGGCAGAGTTCCATGATTCGGGGTTCTCACCTCCACCTGTACGGTCATGATGACCAACACGTGTGCTGCCTTCGCCATTGCTGGTCCAGTTATCACAATTAGTGTAGCCTTCACCACCTCCGTAAGACGTACCATCAAGATTCGATCCGGTAAGGATATCATGCATGTTCGGGGAATCACCTCGACCATTTACAATGCTCCCCCTCTCATTCAACTGCGTCTCCTTGGTAAGGTTTACATCTTCGGAGTGAAGATGAGTTACATCACGCGCGATCATTGCTCCCGCGTAGTTGTACCAAGGTCCGCTACCGATACGATCACGGGCGTTAACGGCAGACATGCCACTTCTCGCGATTGTGCTGAGGTAGGCTTGCCATAATAGGTCATCGCCCAACCCCGCTGCGTAGGCGAGATCTGTACATTGCTGATCTGCGCCCTCTAGACCGCCGAGGTTCGCTCCATCACCAGGGCCGGCACTCGTGATGAAGAAATTCATCCTACCATCCTGAGCGAATGCCGGGATGGTGCTTACGAGGGTCAGCGCCACTAACGCTGCAGTCACCTTTTTCACGTTATTACTCCTGTTGAGGTCGAATCGGCTCACTCGTATCCTACGGTGCACCGACTCTACATAGACTGGGGAAATGTTCCGTGCTGTCAGTGCAGAGGCAAGGAGCACCAGCCTTTCGCCAAACTTTTAGTTCCATAGCTTGCCCAGCCATGACTGATTCCATGGCTATAGACCGTGTGCTTACCGAGGTCGAAGCTGGCCGTGATGAGCTCCTTGCATTCACAGCCTCTCTGATTCGGATTCCCACAGTCAATCCTCCGGGTGAGTGCTATCGCGATTGTGCTGAACTAATCGGTGAGCGATTGAGTGGATCAGGTCTGGATGTCGAATTCGTCGAAGCTCAGAACCGGCCCGAGCATACTGCGGAACACCCCAGAGTAAATGTGATCGGCCGGCTCGAGGGAATGGCTTCACGACCGTGTATCCACCTCAACGGTCACTTTGATGTCGTGCCTCCAGGTGATGGATGGAAACTTGACCCTTTCGGAGGAGAAGTTCGGGATGGTCGGATCTACGGGAGGGGAGCGTCCGACATGAAATCAGGTATTGCGGCCGCAGCCTTTGCTGTGGAAGCAATACAGAGATCTGGTATTTCGCTATCAGGTTCTGTTGAGGTCAGTGGCACTGTCGATGAAGAGAGCGGCGGCTATGCAGGGGTCGCACACTTATGTAAAGAGGGTTATCTGGCCGCTGAACGCACCGACTACGTCGTGATACCGGAACCGTTTGGGCCAGACCGAATCTGTGTCGGACATAGAGGTGTCTACTGGTTTGATGTCATCGCTGAAGGTCGGGTAGCACACGGGAGTATGCCACACTTAGGTCAAAATGCGATCAGCGATATGGGTGTGCTTCTGTATGAGATCAGGACGAGACTTGAGCCCGAGCTGGCAAGTCGGATTTCAGTGATGCCGGTAGTTCCGGAAGAAGCGCGTCATCCCTCGATCAATGTGAATGCGGTTTGGGGTGGCCAGGTATCTGAGGATCAGCAATCGCCTTGTGTCGCAGATCGTTGCGTGGTGACTTTCGATCGACGCTTTATCCCAGAGGAGTCCCTTGAAGAAGTTAGGCGTGAAGTAGCGCAAGTTGTGGCTGCAGTGGAGCAAGAGAATGCGGGATGCTCTTTCAGTATTGAAGAACGCATGTCTGTGCTTCCGACTCAGGCTCCCCAGGACTCACCACTCATCTCAGCACTTTCTGAAGCCATCAGAAAAGTGCAAGGAAGTGAAGCTGAACTTGTTGCCAGTCCGGGGACGTATGACCAGAAGCATGTATCTCGCATTGCTGGCGTGTACCACTGTGTGGCTTATGGACCGGGGCCACTTGAGGAAGCGCATCAACCGGATGAGTCTTGCTCAGTCGATGATATTGTTACGTCTGCTCAGGTAATGGCTCTCACAGTTCTCGAGTTAGTAGGATAGCCGGCTAAGCTTCTTCTGCCCCTGGCTTTCCATCCTCGATCACAAATCTGGCACGTGTTTCAAGGGAGCCACCAACCTCGGTTACAACTGGAACCACTTTGAATTCTGAGGTCCAGAGATCGGGGGTGACATTAGCCGTAACGTAACCACGCTGTCCGTTATAAAACTTTAAATGTGGGTTTCTACGAAGAAGTCTCTCGCCGCCAGCAGTCATGTCCTGTCCATCCCCGTCTGAACTAAGGGAGGTGCACACGAATTCGGTAGCAACTGTTTCCGATGACGGATCGTCAAAGTCCTGTTGAAGGTCGGTTACCCAGTTTGCGTGAATATCCCCTGTCAGGACGACAGGGTTCGGGGTTTCAGCATCTACCATGCGGTTGATCATGGCGCTGCGTTCTAGAGGATATCCGTCCCACTTGTCCATTGACCATGTTTCTTGCCCTTCGGCATCACTGCCACGGAGCCTGGCAACCATGACCTGTTGAGCGAGAACATTCCAGCGCGCCTCAGAACTCGTTAATCCGCCAAACAACCACTCCCGTTGACTCCTCCCGAGAATCGATTGATCGGGTGAGATATGAGTTGTGCAGCTCGGACTAATCCCGCCAAGACATGGTTGGTTGCTCCGGTACTGTCGGGTATCGAGGACACTCATCTCCATGAGATTCCCAAATCGGAGTCTGCGGTAGAGTTGGATGTTCGGGCCACTGGGCATTGAGGCTTGGCGCAGGGGCATGAACTCGAAGTATGCCTGAAAAGCAGCAGTTCTGCGAAGAAGGAATTGCTCTGGGGATTGGTCATCTTCCGGTGACTCATCAGCCCAGTTGTTGTCGACTTCGTGATCGTCCAGGGTCACGATCCATGGCGCAGCCGCATGGGCTGCCTGTAAATCTGGATCTGAACGGTATTGTGTGTGTCGGTTACGGTACTCCTGCAGCGTCTGGATCTCTGGACCGGTGTGATGCCGCACGGTATCTCGATCATGCTCTGCATACTCATAGATGTAGTCGCCGAGGTGGATGATAAAGTCGAGGTCCTCCTGGGCGAGGTGCCGCAGAGCGGTGAAATATCCATCCTCATAATCCTGGCAAGAAGCGAACGCAAACCTGATACGGTCTGGGGTGTTTTCGGGAGCCGGTGCTGTCTTGGTACGTCCTACAGGGCTGACTTCACCACCGACGATCATTCGGTAGAAGTACTCATGCCCTGGATCCAGTCCACCAACCTCGACACTGATTGAGTGTCCAAATTCAGGTGAAGCGATCGCGGAACCAGTTCGAACGATCTGTGTGAAATTGTTGTCTCGAGCAAGTTCGTAATCGATGGCTACTGGCTTTTCGTGTGCACCGACGGTTTCTAGAGCCTCCGGATCCAGACGCGTCCAAAGGGCGATCAATTCTGGCTCAGGATCACCTGATGCGACTCCTAACTTGAAAGGATATGAACCTATGGCTCGGAGTCGAGCATCAGCTCTGCATCCAGGAACCGAAGCCAAGGCCAAGAGTCCAGCGGCGGCCCCACCAACTCGCAAGAAGTCGCGCCTGGTACCCCGCTTGTGAAAGAGGTCGTACCACTCAGGATCTTGCATTTCCGTCTGCCTTTCATTTCTGGAACTAAATGCTAGTGAATCATAAGCTCTCGCTCAATTTCCGGGAGTGATGCATCTGGTGATTTTCTCCAAACACTACTTGGCCATTCGTATCGATGTCTGATTTCTGTGGCCCAACACCTGTTGCATCTTCCGCGATGTCTACATCATTCGCGCCCAATGAAAGCGATCACATTTAAGGGTATCCAATCTCTTGCTTACGAGGATATCCCCGACCCAGGGCTCCTTGATTCCATGGACGTGATTATTCGTGTCACGGCAGCCGGAATATGTGGCTCGGATCTCCATCCTTACTTCGGTCGTGAGCAAGGTTTGGACTGCGCAACAGTGATGGGCCACGAGTTACTGGGCGAGGTCGTAGAAGTAGGTTCGGATGTTCAGAGATTCTCTTTGGGTGACATCGGAGTTGCGCCGTTCACGACGAATTGCGGTAGCTGTTTCTTCTGTCGATCGGGGCTAACTGCCCGCTGTGAAGCGGGTCAGCTGTTCGGATGGATCGAAAATGGCGTGGGGCTACACGGTGCACAGGCGGAGTTCGTCAGGGTACCCATGGCAGATTCAACACTCGTCGTTGTTCCGGATGGTCTCGACGAAGGAGTGGCTCTTCTGGCGGGGGATATCTTGTCTACGGCGGCTTTCGGAGCAGAGTTAGCTGGAGTACAAGCAGAAGACGTAGTCGTCGTCGTTGGATGTGGCCCCGTCGGACTGCTCAGTATCCGAGCAGCTCTAGAGAAGGGGGCCCGGAAGGTGGTGGCTCTCGATTCAGTTGTTTCCCGACTCAAACTTGCAAGACGGTTTGGAGCAATCCCTGTGAACTTCAAAACGGAAGAGGCATTTGAAGTAGTGATGGATTGTTCAGAAGGGCGGGGAGCTGACTGTGCGATCGAAGCGGTTGGCTCACCCGAAGCGACTCGCACAGCTGCTGAGCTACTTAGATTTGGTGGATCACTAGCAGCGCTTGGTGTTCATACCGAATCGCATCTCGCACTCTCCCCTGGAGAGATCTATGACCGGAATCTTCACTATGCTGGGGGGCGATGCTCCGCACGCTATTACATGCCAGCCGCGCTAAAGATCGCTGAGCGTGATGTGGCTTTGGTCAGTGAGTTGATCAGCCACAGACTGCCGCTTTCGCAAGGTGTTGAAGCTTACCGGAGCTTCGCCGCGAGGGAGGAAGGTTGGTCAAAAGTGGTGCTAACACCTTAGAACACTCATTCTTAGCTGTTCTCGTTCCAAAAGTGGAGGCGGTATGAGTCGAGTGCGTTCCTCGTTCTGCACGTTAGCAACGGCAGTTCTGCTTACTGGGTGTGCGGATACCGGTGCGCCCTTCAACAATTCGATCACCGAGTCCAGCCTGTCGGACGATCTCTACTTCTTGGCTTCACCTGAGATGCGGGGACGGCTCGTTGGCTCTCCTGAAATTGCTGCTGCCTCAGAATGGATTGCTGATCGATTTGGAACATTGGGCCTTGAACCTGCTGGAGACGATGGTTCTTACTATCAGGATTTTGATTTGGCTTGGTTTAGCCTGGATACCCCAAACCTTCTGCGTGTTACTGGAGCTGGGGGAGCACGTCAACCTGGTGATGGGTGGACGCCAATCAACTTTAGTGCATCAACTAGTGCTGCTGGTCCGGTAGCCTTTGCCGGCTTCGGCATTGTTGAACCTCGCCTGGATTATGACGACTACGGTGACCAAGATGTCCGAGGAAAATTCGTACTTGTGCTTGAACGAGAGCCAGGTGTCACTGATCCATCAAGTCCATTCGACGGTGTAGTCACTGCAGAAGCATCCCGTACCTGGCGAAAAGCGCTTTTTGCCCAAGAACGTGGGGCGATTGGCATTCTGTTTGTGCGAGATGTGCACAACCGTCCGGAACCCGGCGATTGGCAACAGGCACACGCTAGCAGTTGGCCTGAAGAACCACGAAGAGTAGAACGCTTTCTTCTTGGGGCGTGGGTTGAAGATATTACGATTCCAGCAGCTCAGATTTCGGTTGAACTTGCAGAAGCACTCATCAGTGGTTCTGGGAGTACGCTTGAGGAGCTTGCCATGGCTTCTGAAGAAGCTGGTGGGGGGCTTGGCGTCATTGCACTACCAGGCGCGGAAGTCAGCCTAACGGTCGAGATTGAGCGTCATAGCGTTACGGGTCGTAATGTTCTAGCGATGGTTGAAGGCTCCGACCCAGATCTCCGTGATGAAGTAGTCATTATTGGTGCTCACCACGACCATGATGGCACTGATGGTGAGACCGTATTCCCGGGGGCAGACGATGATGGTTCAGGGACAGTTGGCGTAATGGGTGTTGCGGGCGCTTATGCTAGAGCTATCGAAGCTGGTGAACGCCCTCGACGATCCGTGATCTTTGCGATCTGGGATGCAGAAGAGCGCGGGCTACTAGGTGCATGGTACTACACCCTAAGGCCGCTCTTTCCTCTGCAGAGCACCGTGGCAAAGCTCAATCTCGATATGATTGGGCGTCACCAGGAAGTCCCCGAAGATGGTGGTGGTCGTTTCAGAGGTCTTGAAGCTCAGAGTGCCGAGTCTAACTCAAACGCGACCAATATTCTCGGTTACAGCCGAACGCCTGACTTAGCAAGCGAGGTTAAAGCGGCGAACACATTCGGGCTTGAGCTAAAGATGCGTTACGATAACAACGAATCGAATTTATTACGCCGCTCAGATCACTGGCCATTTCTTCAGAATGGCGTACCGGCGGTTTGGTTCCATACCGGATTACATCCCGATTATCACCGAGCCGGGGATACCGCAGAACGAATCGAATATGAAAAGATGACACGTATCGTACGACTCGTTCACCAGACCAGTTGGAATGTGGCACAAGGGGACGCCAGACCCTCACTCCAAGAGATGGGCAGCAGACCAAGAAGCTGAGCTAGCTAAGGGTTTTGATTTGGGAGCGTACTCACTTGGTCACGGCACCGTAACCAGATCTATAGGTGGCCCTCTACAGACCCAAGTCAGAAAGCCTACCGTTTCACCTGGTCTGCTACAATTCCGATCCATATATCGAATTCCCTCCCCAACCTGCTGAAAATCTTCTCGACAAGCGCCGTCGAGCGATGGATCACATTGATCGACAGACCATGGACCAGCGCTATACCACTCTTCTTTACCAGATATAGGCTGACAGTTGAAATGAATGTTGGTCCTGACACCGGCACCAGCCATGATACGGAAATCACCTTCTGTGGGGTCTGCTTTCGGATCCCAATCCCAAATTTCAGCCACTTCGAATTCCCGTGAAGTGTCACCGGGAATAAGCGGCTGTTCAGGTCGGTCTTCAGGGAGAGGGATCCTCCAAAGTCCGGTACTTACCGACACATGCGCGTTCAATAAACCAATAACTTGGTCGCGGACCATATTTTCTACGTAGACCCGACGTAGTCCTAGTGACACGTACGCTAACGGTAGGGCCGATGTGGTATCGAGAATCCTGACGGTGTTGTCTGACCAAGGGATGAGTATCGGTCGGTTGATTGTGCGCACCACCGCAGATCCCGCTATGGCGCCATCCGACAGTTCTTCCGAGTTCGTAGTCCCATCCCTAATGCAACTAGCCAGCGGAAGAGCCAACCCCGCCAGACTCGCTGAACTCGCATGCTTAAGGAATGTGCGTCGGTCCAATCTCAAGCGAATGAAACCGCTGTCGTCCATTCCTTTCATTCTCCTACTACTGTGACATTGAAGCTCTTAAAGCTCTGACAGTGCTTGGCGCTGATGCTCAAGCCGGACTTCTCGCTTCTGAGCGAAACGCTCAATGGCTTGATAGATAGAAGTTGGGTCGAGCCCTGCCTCTGCGATCACATCGTCCTCTGTGCCTCCACTCAGCCAACGATCGTTCTGGTCTGCATAAAGGGAATACTCTTCGGTTAGTGGACCCAGATCGGGTAAGGGCGGCACGCGCTTAGTCATGGTACTGATAACCATACTGTCATAACGGGCAGCATGTGGGTAAATGTGTTGCTGGTACTGCTCAGATTGATCGGCAAACAACTCCGGACTGATGACTGCTGCAACACGGACATTGATCCCTTCGGTAGCCAGCTTGTCTAGTATGCTAACCAGATTCACGGTCGAGCTGGCACCCTGAACCCAGACGGTTCCCATCGCTGGTAAATCAGGGTCGAAGTCACGAATAAGATAGATTCCTTTGGCGGCAGCCTTGAGATCTGTATCCGCAAATCTATTTCTGTCCGCAACTAGAATATCTGGGCGAGCAACGTGAATCGTGATAATCCCGACTTCCGGAGTACGAGCTGCTTTTGAGACGGCGGCGAAATAACCCGGAGCGACATCGTTGTAGTCCCAAAAGTAGAGGTTGATCACCTGTCCGCGTGGAAAGAGCGTCCAAACTTGAGGAGCGAATATACCGAAGTGGGTACGTGCGTCTGCTGCGGTTTCCGGTCCAGAATGTCCCGCCAGAATTGTCAGTACGCCGAGTCGGAAAGGGCTGTCCTGGTTTTGTTGACTGAATACTCGGGCAGGTGTGTACATGAGTGGTGTGAACGCACCATAGGTCCCTGAAAGGCCCCATAACCCGGAGTGAACTGATGGGTCAGCAGAGGCAGACTGGTTCACTAAGCCAATGATTGTGGAGGCATTTACAGCTTCTTGAATAGGTGCCTTAAGGCGAGTTCCTCCTGGATTGTGCACAGGATCATAGTGCCCAAAGAAGTGTGATTTCTCTACGTTAATTGAGCCAGAAAGATCTGCGGCCATCGTGAGGAAGCGGCCTCCAGTAACGTAGTTAAGCCACTGGCCAATTTCGCTTATGGCCCTCCTCGTTCCTTTCTTTTCTCCTGGTGGCAGGAAGAGATTGATTGTCCCTGACTTGGTATCGCCTGAGTGGGGATCAGTCGCTGTGAATTCTACCGGCTCAGTTGGCAACCCATCGGGAGTGAGTCTCTCGTCTAAGAAAGGATCTTCAGTCTCGTCGATGTTGGTGGGTGTTTCGCGGTTCAGATTCTCCGCGATCGAAAGGAGTCGATCCGAGATCCAGTCACCTAATCCTGACTTCTCATCCATGACGGAAAGGAGGATATCGACGTTGGTTTTGAATTGGATGAGCTTATCAGCCTCTGATCCCGGCACACCATCTCTTATGCCTTCGAACTCTACGCCATACCGTCTCTCAAAGGACTCAGCCAATGCTACGAAGTAGGAGGAGTTGATCCCGAAGCCGTAGGGATGACTGGGGAAGCCGACGATTTGATCTCCGATGCCGGCGAGTTCTCCATTCTCGGCTCCTGGCCACCATCCCTTCACCGTGTCACCAATAAGTACCATCGGTCGCCGGTCATCTTCCGGCCAATCCTCCATCAGCTTAAGACCAGCGAAGATGTCGCCGAAGTCGTTTCCATTCTGAATATCCAGAACATTCCATCCGTAAGAACTCCACTGCTGTGCGATGTCGTAGCCCTTGAATTCCGACTTGACTACTCCTCCTATCAGGGAGTCATCGATACCCGCGTTATTGTTGCTCAGGAAAATTCGCAGGCGCTTGCCGACCTGCTGTGCAACCGCGGCAGTTTTGAGTTCCTGGGCGTGTCCTTCAGTCATCGCAAACTCGCCTTCTAGTGCGATGACCTTGAGGCTGGAAGGTGCACCGATGAAGTCCCAGAACATGGCTTTACCGGCTGCTGTGGCGATACCGATACCTGATGGTCCCCCGTTCACGTCGTTAGTCACATCCGTACTTTCAGCGTGTCCCATGAGAGGTCGTATTCCACGCAACTTTGCCTGAGCGAATAATGGATGCTCGGCGAGATCATTTTCATCGAGAATTTTGGCCATCGCTCCCTGGCTTCGTCGAAATCCCAAGGCATCGACTGAGAGGATGGCAATTTCAGGGTCACAAGCGTACCTGTCGTCTCCAGTCGTGGTATACCTGCGAGCCATTGCTTCGTAGAGAATCATCCAAAGCGCGTAGCACGTGGGGATACAATGCCCACCAGCGAGCATAAATCGGTCAGCAAAGGGGTGCTTGGGCTCTCGAATATCATAGGAAAGCCCACCGAGTTCAGGCCCACCGAGATGCACGGCGACATTAAAGGGTGTGTAAGCGAGAGGTCCTCCGAAGTGGCCTGATCCTCTGTAGTTACCAAGAAGAACTAGGAGCATCGAGGTCATGAATGCGACATCATCGAAGTATTCTTTGTCGTAGTCGGGCACCTCCACAGCGTGCGCGGAAGGCATCCGTTCAGATTCGATCGTAGTCACGTTCGTGACACTGAGATTATTCAAGACTTCTTCGCTCATCTTGTTCCACGTTGGTTGTCAGTAAACAGATTACGAAATGTGCACTATCCAACTTATGGTCTGTATATCCCTACAAGGTCAGTTGCACACCCGAATCCAGAAAGGTCCGAAAACCGTCAGCGTCTTTTGTTGCAGCACCAATACGGCTGATGGCTTCAGCTAATTCTTCATCCGAATTCGCTGTCGATATACGTAAGAAATGCTGCCCTTCGCTGCCAAGCGTGCCGAAAGAACGTCGGTCCATTGTCGCAACTTTGTATTTGTACAGCAGGAATAGCTGGAAGAGAGTAGCTGGACTCGAGTCGAGGCGGATTTCCGCAGGCAACGCATCGAACGCCTCAATCCCACCCATATTTTGGAGCGCATCTTCTATGTTTGGAAAGGCGTAAAAGGCCCCTTTTGGATTTTGACATGTGATTCCGTTGATCTTGTTCAGGCCCGTCACGACCAAATCGCGTCGGCGTTGAAAGGCCTCTACCATTATTTGGATAGAGTTTGCGCTCTCAGGAGATTCCAGGGCCTCGATAGCTCCCCATTGGTTATAGGGAGGTATTGACGCGAAGTAGTTGATGGCGAGTTGCCGATGGGCCAAGGCCTCTTCTACAGTTGGATATACTGCCCACCCAACCCGCCCGCCTGTCCAAGCATAAGTTTTTGAGCAACCCGATGCGATGATCGTGCGCGCCTCCATTCCTGGCATTGATGCGATTGAAGTGTGTTTGTCACCATCGAATGTGATCGCCTCATAGGATTCGTCAGAGTAGACCCGCAGATTTGGACTTGTCTTCTCAATTATGAGTTCAGAGAGTTCGTTAAGCTCTTCCCTCGTCGCGACGCCACCTGTTGGATTTGACGGGAAGTTCAAGAAGATCAATCCCGTTTGATCACTCAAAAGGGGTTCGAGATTATCTCGTTTCAATGCAAAATCATCCGATTCCTCAAGCACGACAGGAATTGGAT